>NZ_JBYTBO010000003.1:0-433655 GCF_058789255.1 Pseudomonas sp. FW215-R2 | reverse complement strand
CCGCCCCTGCGCCACCCGAAACCGCGCATCCTCGGCAGCCAGAGCGCCGTGGTCACCGGCCCCAAAGGCCAGGAAATGCACTGCGACGAATACGGCCGCGTCAAAGTCCAGTTCCACTGGGACCGCGACGGCCTCGCCGACGACAAGACCAGCTGCTGGTTGCGCGTCTCCAGCGCCTGGGCCGGCGCCCAGTACGGGGGCATCGCCATTCCGCGCATCGGCATGGAAGTGCTGGTCACCTTCCTCGAAGGCGACCCCGACCAGCCGCTGATCAGCGGCTGCCTGTACCACAAGGAAAACACCGTCCCGTACGCCCTGCCGGCGAACAAGACGCGCACCACTTTCAAGACCCTGAGCTCGATGGGCGGCGGTGGCTTCAACGAACTGCGCATCGAAGACAAGAAAGGCCAGGAACAGATCTTCCTCCACGCCCAGCGCGACTGGGACGAAAACATCGAACACGACCAGAAAATCCGCGTCGGCAACGAACGCCACGACGTCGTGGAAAAGAACAGCTACAGCGAGTTCAAGGCTGAAGAACACCACACGGTTTACGAAGACCGCAAAGTCGAAACACGAGCCAACGACCACCTGACCGTGGGCGTGAACCAGCACATCAAGATCGGCACCGGACAATTCATCGACGCCGGGCAGGAAATTCACCTGAGCAGCGGGATGAAAGTGGTGCTGGAGGCTGGGGCTGAGCTGACGTTGGTCGGTGGTGGCAGCTTCATCAAGATCGATGGCGGCGGTGTGACCATGAGTGGGCCGGCGATCAACATCAACTCCGGCGGTGGACCGGGGAGCGGGACCGGTGCGGCGCCGTTGATGCCGGGGCCGTTGAAGCAGGCGGATACGGATAAGGCCGGGAAGTTGTTGGTGCCGGCGCAGCGGCAGGCGTTGATGCGGGGCACTCCACGTTGTGAGATTTGCGAGAGGGCTGCCAAGGAAGCTGCAAAGGAAGCCGCCAAGTGAATAACGCGTCCAAAGCCAATTTCTTGTTGATCGACGGCGTCCTGCGCCCCAACGCGATTGCCAGCCTTTACCAGCTTGGCGAGCCGCTGGAAATTGAACCGCTGTACCTGGGAACGCGTTGGGCGGAGTTGATGGATCTGGGGCCAATATTGGTGAAGCCCTCAAGTTCAACGAGCATGATTAGCCAGACGTATCAGAATGCTAACCATCAAATAGACGCCAGCCTGCTATACAGTTCTGCCCCAATGAGTGTTGTTGCGGACCACTTGAGACGGTATATCGCACCTTCCGATGTGTTGGGTGGCAACGGAATGCTTCGCTTCGCCGACCCACTAGTCACACGATATTGGCTAGGCAGTTATAAGGGTGAACACCTGAATGTGATACTTGGCCCGATCGAATCATGGTCGATACCTGAACGACCGCATTCGTGGGAAGCAAACCCAGCTGTTCAATGGTTAAATTTTCTTCGGACCTCTGCTCCACTGGCGTGGCAAGACAGCTACGCCCAATTGGGGCAAACACAACTGGATGCACTTGGACACGCGGCGCGCTGGCAATTCATGGAGCGACTGCACGAAAATTTTGAGCAATACCATCCTCGGCACCTCGCTACCCTGAAATTGAGCAGTCGCACCCAGTGGTTTGATGAACGACTGGATGAAGCTCAAGCTTGGGGACTGTCAAGTGAACGTAGTCTCGCTATCTGGGTGGAATACAGCCTGCGATGGGGGGCAGGATTCACTGAGCACGTGAATGAGCCTTATCAGAACTGGTTGGCCCGCACCCCGGAGGCCTCCAGGCTCGCTCCAGAAATCCGTATCCAGAAGATGGACAACGATTGCCTGGACATCGAAATCAACAAGGAAGTGTGATGACTCAGCCCGCGACTGACGCCCAACTGAAACAGGCCAACCGAAACCAGAATTTCACCAACACGACCATGGGATCGGGACAGTGCGCACTGATGGCTGGTGAAGTCGCCATTTTCCCGGTGCGCTACGCGGTGGATGAGTCCCCCAAAAAAGGCAGCGCCCAAGGTCCGAATCCGCTACCTAAAGACTGGTCAGACAAACCGGCTGAACTCAAGACCCGCAGCTACACCCTTCGCCAACTGCGCGATGGCTGGCTGTATGTATGGGACAGCGTTGATAAGACCTTCCACGAGTACCAGGTCAAAGGCGAACAATTCACCCGTCATAAGTGGACTGACAGTCAACTAAACCAGGATGTGCGCAACAACCCTGGCGAAACACATTCATACCTGCTCTATCCCCGCCGTAATCAGTTGCGTATTGCCTATTCTCCAGTCCAATGGACTTGGCGCATGTGCGAACTGATGCGAAATAGCAAGACGGAACAGACCCAATGGATGCGAAAAGTCGATCTGGCGGGCTTCTGCAAGAGCGCAAAAGTAGGCCATGGCGGTCCGATTACAGAGTTGGGTAAAAGTGTTTCGGACATTCTCGCATCTGGCGAAAGTGCACCTGCATTCACAAGCACTTGCCTTCCCACAACAGCATCGGAAAACGGCGGAGCATTCAAACCGGCATTCGAAGAGGCGCTGGTGCGTGGCAAAGTCCCTGAGCAGGATACTGCCCTGTTTATCGCTCTGGATGATCCCTTGGCAATGGTTAGCGACTTAAGCATGAACCTTGCCGGTCGGCTTCTGGAGCAAAGTCAGTTTGAAGGCCTGAATCAGCAGAAACTGCAAAGTGCGATCGCTGTAGAGAATCTATGTGGCTTCAATGCCGACGTTTTCACGCCTTCATCCATAAAAGATCCAATCAAGCGGCAGGCCTATGCCGATGACCTCTACAAACTTTTGAGCAACAACGATGAAAGGGAGCGTGCCAAGGACCTTGTCAATGGTGACCAGATCGGTATGGTGGAAATGGGGTCAGCTTCCAGCGTTTCCGCAGCCCAAGCCTCATTCAAAGCCAAGTGGGGACATCTACCGGATCAGAAAAAATGGCAAAGCGCGCTTGAGGAATGGAATGCCAAACGACTCTGGCGCGAAGACGTACGGTTTGACGAAGTCCAGAAATACCTGAGCACCAGCACGCTCGAAGCCCTACAGCTTCAAAAGCACTGCGAGCACAGTGTGCAGGACTTGATCACCTGGATTGACCAACTCAGTCCAAGCGCAGAGGCGGTCTACCATGACACTTGTAATGAAGCCCAAGCCTGCCAATTACTGGAAACAGCCCACGCGGTGTACACCTTGTTGGGTAATAGTGAAAAGGGACAGGAATGGTTATGCAAACAGGCAGCGCGCCCAAGTACCCTGTTTGGCACTGCATTGTTCAATTTCAATCCGGAACTCGCTGCACTCATCAAGCAGATAACACACAACTTTGCCACTAGCGGTAACCTTGATGACCAAGGTCGTGAAAGTGATGGCAGCACCGCTCCATTGTCACCGACCTCCCCGGGAGATGCCACGAGTGTTACCACTCGAACGGCTGAGGTCAAAGCAGTACTGGATCTGGAGTCCGTCAAAAACAGCAAGCTCTACAAAGCCATGAGCAATGCTGCAAAGCAATCAATGTCCACGTTAATCAAAGTCGCCAACAACAGGGCCAGAGATGCATGGCACGGACTCAGCATTATGCTTCTTCCAGCGATGAAGCAAGAGGCCGCACTGACACTAGCAGTGCCACAGGTATTAATTTCTACAGAGATCTCTAGCGCAACCCAACTCGCCCGCAGCTCGACCTACCAACGTGACTATCAGGCCTGGATGACGAAAGTCATACCTGTACAAAAAAAGATATCCGGCACCAAAGGAGTGTTACAACGTCCCGCGCCAGCATATGACCAACGCTCCGCTCGCATTTCTTTAGATGCTCTTGAGGAGCAAATGAAATCGCTTATGTTGGAACGCCCCAGCAAGGTCATAGCCAAAGCCTCAGGGACCACTCGCCTGAGTTCTGATTTATCGAAGATAAATGGCTGGCTCGCCGATTTGGGACAGTCGGAAGTTATTGCACAACTCAAAGTTGCAGGCACGCCAGCCTATTTGACACGCACTAAATCCTGGATGAGCCAAAATCTGGGCAACGCATTGCCCGCCTTGCTTGTTGGCTTGAACATCTGGAACGCATACAACACTGCGAAACAAGCGCAAAACGATGGGGTTTTCACGGCTGATGAATTGCGCAATATCGGCGCAAACGCGTCCTATGCAGCCAACGCTATCGCTGCATTGTGGGTAGGCCCAGCTTGGAGCCGCGCCGGAGCGATGTCTATGCAACTTGGTACTGAAACGCTGAAGCTGACTCAAGGCGCATACAAGCAATGGCTGAAGGCAGCCAAAGAGGCTGCCAAATCTGGAGCTAACTCTGCAGTTGCGGGCGAATTTGCTTCTGCCTCCAAAGGCTTGATTTTAAGAACGGTCACTTGGGCGGCTTTGGGAGCTATCGCGACGAGTCTTGAAGCTTGGCAATTATCTAAAGACGTCGGTAATGCGACTAGCGATGAGGAAAAGAAACTACTCAACGCTAAAAGAGTGGTCGTATTAGGCATGTCCGCCATTGCGGGCATACAAACCATTGGAGCGGGGCTCGGCTACTGGTTTGGCTTCGCTTGGGTTATGTCCAATCCCGTGACCATAATCATTGCAGTCCTCGGCGTTGCATATTTAATGATATCAATGGCCGCAAACCGTTTTAAACGAGAAGGGTTGCGTCTCTGGTTGTACCGCTGTAGTTGGGGGCGTGGGACCATACCTGAGTGGTTGAGCGAGGACGGCCATTCAAAACAAATGCGCGCTCTGCTGGAAACTCTACAACGGCCAAGTGTAGGTGGAAGGGCCTTATACTACGGAGGAGGCAGCACTCCAAGAAAGTGGCTCGGCTTTTGGATACAAATACAGATACCCAGTTCATTAACTGGCAAAGAAATCATGCTTCAACCAGCAATGATCAAGAAAAACCTCTTTTCAAAAGATGAATTGCAGACTACAAGCAACAATTTTTATGAACAATTTCTTTGTGGAAACTGGATTGACCCAAAACTGTTCGGAACACTACCAAACGAGAATGGAAACATGCACTCTCTTTCTGACTACAGTTACAAAAAAACGGACCAGCATCGTTTGTGGCAAGCATGGATTAACACATCAATTGAAAGCCCAATCTTAGAACTGGAAGTAAAGTATCCTGCGGGAGTTCTTCAACTTGAAAACGGAAGCAACTACATGTTTAGAATGGCACTGGAATGGGCCACCAGTGAAGCAGATCGAGCCAACAATGCTTTCAATGGCGAATTGAGCGATGATATCGTATTAAGCAAAAAAAACACCAAACTTTTAAAAATATCGGTCCCGCTTTGAGATATTCAATGAACGCCACCATGTTAAATTTTGAAAAGCCACCAGCACTGCCTCCGCAGCTACAATGGAAGCATGAAAAAGAACCAGCATTATTGGAGTGGACAATCCGAGCAAGAAACTACAACACCTTTGTTGCCAATTTAATGTTTTTTGCCTGCCTAATCGCCATAACGACAGCTTCATTTTTTATATATCAAAGCATGGACGACGATCCTGTTTTCAGTGCAACATTGACTTCTCTATTTTTCATTACAGTGGGCATTTCATTAATATCAATCACCCATCAAAAAATGAATTTCGCTTACCGTCTTACCCGGTCAGGAATAGAATATTGCAAGTGGAAGAACCTCTCCAAATATACTTTCACATTTCTCAAATGGTTCTCCGGAATAACAGCAATCGCTTTCATTCTGCTGGCCGTTATTGATCCTGCTTTTTTGATAGGTGCCCTGATAGGACCGGGCGGCATGGGCTTGACCTATCTCCTGCTGATCAACTCGAAAAACTACCAAGAAATGCACACCCAACATCACCACTACGCATACAGATGGGAAGACATCACCCAACTGGCTATCGCTACAAACAGAGAAGTCGTAGATTTAAAGTACAGCGTCATTCAAGACGGCGACAACCATAAAACGAACTGGAACCTGAACATTTTCTGCGGCAACAAACAAAAAAAAACTGTAGCCAACCTGATTAAACCCTACTTATCCAAAGACGTGCCCTTCATCACCGCCAAAGTCGATGTACCGCTAAGCACTGATTGACAAAAATGCAAGCAAAACGACAAGAAAACCACAAACAATGGAATTAAAAAACGACACGACCCCTTCAGAAAAACCATTAAAAAATCAGGAAAAAATCCTGATGAAATGGACGATAAAAGCCAAACCCCGGAATACAACCAACATGGACATCGGCATGGCAATTATTATAGCCATCGGTGTAGCGGCGATAATAAATGGTATCCACGAGTCTTATACCCTCAACTTATCAGAAGAAAATGGCTCCATTTTCCTGAATCTTCATGCTGGTATAATCTCGACTTTGGTAGCCACCTACCTTTGGATTCTTGTCGTTCATCAAAAAAAGACATATACCTATACTATTACCGAAACAGTGGGAACCGAGAAATCTTCAGTAAACTTTCAAAAGTCTGCTCATACCGTATTCAAGGCCATATCGGCGCTATTTTTCATAATTATTATCGCAACCATTATCTATAGCCCTTCATCGGCTTTAATACTCGCAGGCCCTGCAGGGATGGCCTTGATAGCAGCTAAATTTCTTCTTACCTGGAATAACACTCCAAAAATAGAAGAATCATCCGAATGGAAAGAATACAAGTTCGTCACCATCGACAAAAAAAGACGTTTAATCGTAGCTCAATACACCGACATCATGATCGGCCTCGAGGCCAGGCTTCCCGAAAGCTTATTTGCAGAATACTTATCAACACTTAAAAAACCACTTCCGAAAGATGCAGTTTTTGCGGAAAAAGATTGGATATGGTGAACTACCAAACCGAAACATCGAAACCTGCGCGATGATCCTGGCCGTAGCGGAATAATACGAACATGACAAAACCCAGTGACAACTCATTCAACCAGACCTCATGCAGAGCCTTTGAAAAAGAACCAAGTGCACATGAACACGTCCTTATGGAATGGTCGACAAAAACAATAAAATCTCCACCTAAGGAAATCATGAAAGCACAGCTCTGGCTCTTTGCTGGCGCGACGCTAATGAATATTTTTGTAACGACCATCACTTGGAACAACCTGCCACAATATATGCTTGGACTTTTGTCGGCGTATATATTTTCGTACGCACTGACCATCTACTTCATATTTATATTACGCCAAAAAACAGTATTCAATTACTCCATCACAGAGAACCATGGAAAAGTCGAACATTATCGGCACCACCCAGAATCTTCCGGAACCATTTTCAAAAGCCTCGCTATTTTTATAATATTATTTTTCTCAGGCGTTGCGATTTATACAGGGTCCTTGGCCTTTTTGATCGGCCCGGCAGCTATGGCTCTTGGAGCGGCAAGATCCCTTCTCGGCTGGAAAAACAAAATAACCAACTCGCGCAGCTCCCCTTGGGCGGAATATAATTTTGTAACTATAGATCGGTCCAGGCTCATGATAATCACCCATAGAACCAACCAATCAGTGGGATTCGAAGCACGCTTCCAAGAAACGGCTACTTTCGATCGTTACTTGAGCACTTTGAAAGCAGTACTACCAAGCAGCGCCATATACACAGAAAAGAATTGGCAATGGTAATTATTGAAAAACTTATAATCACACTGACTACTTATCTAAATATATAAAAGATAGAAAGGTGACAGATCCATTTTCTTACAAATGGATCTGTCACCTTTTCCTTGATCCGAGAGCACCGTTACCGCTGCCCACTTATACTTACCTGGATTTCAGTGGTGGCATTCCCCAGGTGCTCTCATGGTAAATGACGCCGGGTGGACCATTTATGGCTGCGGTCATGACGTTCTGGAACCTGCCTAACCGCCTCGTCGAATTCAACAACCTAGAAAGTAGCCTGCCGTACCTGCTTCTCTAATTCCACCTTCAACCCCGGCTCCAGCTTCAACTGCTTCGCCAGCTCATCCAGATAGCTCTTCTCCATGAAGTTCTCCTCATCCACCATCATCACACTCGCCACGTACATTTCGGCGGCCATCTCCGGTGTGCTCGCCACGCGGGCGACGTCGGTGGGGTCGAGGGGTTTGTTGAGTTCGGCGTGAAGCCAGTGTTTGAGTTCCTGGTCGTTGTCGAGCCTGGTGAATTCACCTTCAATCAGCTGGCGTTCGCGGTCGTCGATGTGGCCGTCGGCTTTGGCGGCGGCGACCAGAGCCTTGAGGATGGCCTGGCTGTGTTGTTCGACTTGCGCCGGTGGCAGGCGATCCAGGGTTTGCGGTTCGCTCTGCGGGGCGGTGCCTTTCTGGGCGTTCCAGTTGCCGTAGGCTTTGTAGGCGATCACGCCCAGTGCGGCGAGGCCGCCGTAAATGGCGACTTTACCGCCAACCTTGCGGGCCTTTTTACTGCCCAGCAGCAGGCCCATGGCGCCGGCCGCCAGGGCACCTCCGCCGGCGCCGGAGAGCAGGCTGCCGAGGCCGTTGGCACCGGTGGCCCCGCCCAACAAACCGCCGAGCCCACCGGCCGCCGGTTTGTTCTGTGCCCCGCCCGCCTTGTTCTGCAGCAGATCCTGGCCGGACTTGAGGAGTTGATCGAGCAATCCACGGGTGTTCATGTTCCGTCTCCAAACAGGGGTTATCCGGATCAATCAGGCCCTCAGCCTAGTTCGAAAGTGCCCGTCACCTGGGTGCGAGTGTGCTTCCAGATGTTGCCTGGCCCACCGCAGCCCTTCGCGAAAATAGATATACACTCGAGGCAATCTATAAAAACCGCCCACCGGGTAAACCTTCCATGATGACCTTGCGTCAGATCCGCCATTTCATCGCCGTGGCCGAGACCGGCTCGATCTCCGCCGCCGCACAGACCGCGTTCATTTCCCAATCGACCCTGACCCTGGCCATCCAGCAATTGGAGGAAGAAATCGGCGTCAGCCTGTTCAACCGCCACGCCAAGGGCATGACGCTCACCCATCAGGGGCACCAGTTTCTACGCCAGGCGCACTTGATTCTGGCAACCGTGGACAACGCCAAACGCAGCCTGCAACAAAGCACCGATCAAGTCGCCGGGCAGTTGATCGTCGGCGTGACCAGTCTGGTGGCCGGTTATTACCTGGCGGATTTGCTCACTCGTTTCCAGCGTGCGTACCCCAACGTCGAGATCCGGGTGATGGAGGACGAGCGGCCATACATCGAGCATCTGCTGGTCAGCGGCGAGATCGATGTCGGGGTGTTGATCCTCTCCAACCTCGAAGACCGCCACGCCTTGCAGACTGAAGTGCTGACCCATTCACCGCACCGTTTGTGGCTGCCGGCCCAGCATCCGCTGCTGGAACACGACAGCATCAACCTCGCCGACGTCGCCCGGGAGCCGTTGATTCAACTGAACGTCGACGAGATGGATCGCAATGCCCAACGCCTTTGGCGCGGTGCCGGACTGCAACCGAAGATCACCCTCAGAACCGCGTCCACAGAGGCGGTGCGAAGTCTGGTCGCGGCCGGCTTGGGCGTGTCGATCCAGCCCGACATGACTTACCGCCCATGGTCGCTGGAAGGGGACATCATCGAAGCCCGACCGATTGCCGACCTCAACCAGACCCTCGACGTCGGTCTGGCCTGGCGCCGTGGCACCGCACGCCCTGCGCTGGTCGACCCGTTCCTGACTGTGGCCCGCGAACAGCCCCACGGCGGACGCAAGCCATCTATTTAATCGAATGCCACCTTCAGTATTTAGAATTTGTCGACCCCGGAGCCGCGCACTAGTCTTGCTGCATCTATAAGACGGTCGGCTCCCGGAACAGGGAGCAACATGGCCATACAAGAAAAGAGATCACGGAAAATGGCTGGCGCGCAGACCCACATGCACACCTCGTTGCTGATCGACGGCGAACTGGTCGCCGGGCAAGGATTTGTCGAACCGATCCTCAACCCGGCCACCGGTGAAGTCCTGACACAGATCGCCGAAGCCAGCACCGAGCAAGTCGAAGCCGCCATCCTCGCCGCCCACCGCGCCTTTGCCGAGTGGTCACGCACGACTCCGCAACAACGCTCCAACTTGCTGCTGGAAATCGCCAGCGCCGTCGAAAAACACGCCGATCACCTCGCCCGCCTCGAAGCCCTGAACTGCGGCAAACCGCTGCATCTGGCGCGTCAGGACGATTTGACCGCAACGGTCGATGTGTTTCGCTTTTTCGCGGGTGCCGTGCGCTGCCAGACCGGCCAGCTCAGCGGCGAATACGTGCCGGGCTACACCAGCATGGTGCGCCGCGACCCGATTGGCGTCGTCGCCTCAATTGCACCGTGGAACTACCCGATCATGATGGCCGCGTGGAAGATCGCCCCGGCCCTCGCCGCCGGCAATACGCTGGTGTTCAAGCCGTCCGAACACACGCCGTTGTCGATTCTGGCGCTGGCCCCGGCGCTGGCCGAAATCCTGCCGCGCGGGGTGATCAATATCGTCTGCGGTGGCGGCGAAGGCGTCGGCAGCCACTTGGTCGGCCACCCGAAAGTACGCATGGTGTCGCTGACTGGCGATATCGTCACCGGCCAGAAAATTCTCCAGGCCGCCGCCAAAACCCTCAAGCGCACGCACCTTGAACTCGGCGGCAAGGCCCCGGTGATCGTCTGCAATGACGCCGATCTCAAAGCCGTGGTCGAAGGCGTGCGCACTTATGGCTATTACAACGCCGGGCAGGATTGCACGGCGGCTTGCCGGATCTACGCCCAGGCAGGAATTCACGACAAATTGGTCGCCGAACTCGGCGCGGCGGTCAGCAGCCTGCGCTTCGCCGGCAAACGCGACGCCGACAACGAGATCGGCCCGCTGATCAGCACTCGCCAGCGCGACCGTGTGGCCAGTTTCGTCGAGCGCGCCCTCGGTCAGCCGCACATCGAACGAGTGACCGGTGCGGCAGTGCATTCCGGCGCCGGGTTCTTCTATCAGCCAACCCTGCTGGCGGGTTGCAAACAGAGCGATGAAATCGTCCAGCGCGAAGTGTTCGGCCCGGTGGTGACCGTGACCCGCTTCGACGAACTGGCGCAAGCGGTGGACTGGGCCAACGACTCGGAATACGGCCTCGCCTCGTCGGTGTGGACGCAGAACCTGGACAAAGCGATGCAGGTCGCCGCACGCCTGCAATACGGCTGCACCTGGATCAACAGTCATTTCATGCTGGTCAGCGAAATGCCCCACGGCGGCCTGAAACGCTCCGGCTACGGCAAAGACTTATCCAGCGATTCGCTACAGGACTACAGCGTGGTGCGGCACATCATGGCACGCCACGGCCAGCATCTCTGACTACGCTAATAACAAGCCGACCACGGCATGCTTCACCGCGTTCACAACTGCCCCGACCATAATTTAAAGAAGAGGGTTCACCATGTTCGTGCACAAGACCGCACTGCTCAGTGCAATCACCACGGCCCTGCTGGCCAGCGCCAGTCTGCAGGCCGCCGAACCGCTGAAAGCCGTCGGCGCCGGCGAAGGCCAGCTGGATATCGTCGCCTGGCCCGGCTACATCGAACGCGGTGAGAGCGACAAAGCCTACGACTGGGTGACCGGTTTCGAGAAGGAAACCGGCTGCAAGGTCAATGTGAAAACCGCCGCCACCTCCGACGAAATGGTCAGCCTGATGGCCAAGGGCGGTTACGACCTGGTAACCGCGTCGGGCGATGCATCGCTGCGGTTGATCGTCGGCAAGCGTGTGCAACCGATCAACACTGCGTTGATCCCGAACTGGAAAACCCTCGACCCGCGCCTGAAAGACGCGCCGTGGTATGTGGTCAACAAGGAAACCTACGGCACCCCGTACCAGTGGGGCCCGAACGTGCTGATGTACAACACCAACGTGTTCAAGACCGCGCCGACCAGCTGGAACGTGGTGTTCGCCGAACAGAATCTGCCTGACGGCAAGTCGAACAAGGGCCGTGTGCAAGCCTACGACGGCCCGATCTACATCGCCGACGCGGCGCTCTACCTGAAATCCACCAAGCCTGAGCTGGGGATCAAGGATCCGTACCAGCTCACCGAAGATCAGTACAAAGCCGTGCTGGAACTGTTGCGCGCCCAGCAGAAGCTGATCCACCGCTACTGGCACGACACCACCGTGCAGATGAGCGATTTCAAGAACGAAGGCGTGGTCGCGTCCAGCGCCTGGCCGTATCAGGTCAACGGCCTGATCAACGACAAGCAACCGATCGCTTCGACCGTGCCGAAAGAAGGCGCCACCGGTTGGGCCGACACCACCATGCTGCACGCCGAGGCCAAGCACCCGAACTGCGCCTACAAGTGGATGGACTGGTCGCTGCAGCCGAAAGTCCAGGGTGATGTGGCGGCATGGTTCGGTTCGTTGCCGGCGGTTCCGGCTGCGTGTCAAGGCAGTGAGTTGCTCGGGGCCGAGGGTTGCAAGACCAACGGGTTTGATCAGTTCGACAAGATCGCTTTCTGGAAAACGCCGCAGGCTGAGGGTGGGAAGTTTGTGCCGTATAGCCGGTGGACGCAGGACTACATTGCGATTATGGGCGGTAGGTAATCGCCCACACACCGATCGTTCCCACGTCGAGGCGTCGATCCGTCTGCGTGGGAATGCATCACCGGACGCTCCGCGTCCATTCGCATGAGCTGACGCAGAGCGTCACGGGCTGCATTCCCACGCAGAGCGTGGGAACGATCAATTCGAACACTGTTTTTCAGAAGTCCAGGCAGGGCCGCTGCGACGGCCTTCGCCTTTTTGGAGCACCGCACCATGACGCTTGCAGTCCAGTTCACCAACGTTTCCCGGCAGTTCGGCGAAGTGAAAGCCGTTGACCGGGTTTCCATCGACATCCAGGACGGCGAGTTCTTTTCCATGCTCGGCCCCTCCGGTTCGGGCAAGACCACGTGCCTGCGCCTGATCGCCGGGTTCGAGCAACCGAGCGCTGGCTCGATCCGCATTCACGGCGCCGAAGCCGCCGGTCTGCCGCCCTATCAACGCGACGTCAACACGGTGTTTCAGGATTACGCGCTGTTCCCACACATGAACGTGCTGGACAACGTGGCCTACGGTTTGAAAGTCAAAGGCGTGAACAAGAACGAGCGCCACAAGCGCGCCGAAGAAGCGTTGGACATGGTCGCCCTCGGCGGCTACGGCGCCCGCAAACCGGTGCAGTTGTCCGGCGGCCAGCGCCAGCGTGTCGCCCTCGCCCGCGCGCTGGTCAATCGCCCGCGCGTGCTGTTGCTCGACGAACCGTTGGGCGCCCTCGACCTGAAGCTGCGCGAACAGATGCAGAGCGAACTGAAGAAGCTGCAACGCCAGCTCGGCATCACCTTCATCTTCGTCACTCACGACCAGACTGAAGCACTGTCGATGTCCGACCGTGTGGCCGTGTTCAACAAGGGTCGCATCGAGCAGGTCGACACCCCGCGCAATCTGTACATGAAACCCACCACGACGTTCGTCGCCGAATTCGTCGGTACCTCGAACGTGATTCGCGGCGATCTGGCGCGCCAGCTCAGCGGTCATCCGCAGCCGTTTTCGATCCGCCCTGAACACGTGCGTTTCGCCGAAGGCCCGCTGGCCAGTCATGAAATCGAAGTCAGCGGCCTGCTCCATGACATCCAGTATCAGGGCAGCGCCACGCGCTATGAACTGACCCTGGAAAACGGCCAGACCCTGAGCATCAGCCACGCCAACAATCAGTGGATCGACAGCAGCGCGCAACACCAGACCGGTCAGCGCATCAGCGCACGCTGGGCGCGGGAAGCGATGATTCCACTGCACGACACCGTTGCGAGCGGGGTGTGACATGACCGCCCTCGTCCTCCCTCAATCGGCGCCGTTGCGCAGGTTTTCCAACCTGCTCTATCGCAAGCCGAACCTCTATCTGTCGATGCTGCTGGTGCCGCCGCTGCTGTGGTTCGGCGCGATCTATCTGGGGTCGCTGCTGGTGCTGCTGTGGCAAGGTTTCTACACCTTCGACGACTTCACCATGGCGGTCACACCCGACCTGACTCTGGCCAACTTTGCCGCGCTGTTTCAACCGTCGAACTTCGACATCATCCTGCGCACCCTGAGCATGGCGGTCGTGGTGTCGATCGCCAGCGCCATCGTCGCGTTTCCGATTGCCTACTACATGGCGCGCTACACCACCGGCAAGACCAAGGCGTTTTTCTACATCGCGGTGATGATGCCGATGTGGGCCAGTTACATCGTCAAGGCCTACGCCTGGACGCTGCTGCTGGCCAAGGGCGGCGTCGCGCAGTGGTTCGTTCAGCACCTGGGGCTGGAACCGGTTCTGCAATTCATTCTGGGGATTCCCGGGGTCGGTGGCAGCACCTTGTCGACCTCGCATCTGGGGCGCTTCATGGTGTTCGTCTACATCTGGCTGCCGTTCATGATCCTGCCGATCCAGGCCTCACTGGAACGCCTGCCGCCGTCGTTGCTGCAAGCCTCCGCCGACCTCGGGGCCAAACCGCGTCAGACCTTCATGCAGGTGATTCTGCCGCTGTCGGTGCCGGGCATTGCCGCCGGTTCGATCTTCACGTTTTCGCTGACCTTGGGCGACTTCATCGTGCCGCAACTGGTGGGCCCGCCGGGCTACTTCGTCGGCAGCATGGTTTACGCCCAGCAAGGCGCGATCGGTAACATGCCGATGGCTGCGGCGTTCACGCTGGTGCCGATCGTGCTGATCGCCATTTACCTGTCCATCGTCAAACGACTGGGGGCCTTCGATGCACTCTGAAAAGGCTTCAATAGGCTTGCGCATTGCAGCCTGGGGTGGGTTAGTGTTCTTGCACTTCCCGATCCTCATCATCTTCCTCTACGCCTTCAACACCGAAGACGCGGCGTTCAGCTTTCCACCCAAAGGCTTCACGCTGCACTGGTTCAGCGTGGCGTTTTCGCGGCCGGACGTGCTGGAAGCGATCAAGCTGTCGTTGCAGATCGCAGCCATTGCCACGCTGATCGCGATGGTGCTTGGCACCCTCGCTTCGGCGGCGTTGTACCGCCGGGACTTCTTTGGCAAACAGGGCATTTCGCTGATGCTGATCCTGCCGATTGCGTTGCCGGGGATCATCACCGGGATTGCGCTGCTGGCGACCTTCAAGACACTGGGGATCGAGCCGGGGATGTTCACCATCATCGTCGGCCACGCGACCTTCTGTGTGGTGATCGTCTACAACAACGTCATCGCCCGTTTGCGCCGCACCTCCCACAGCCTGATCGAGGCGTCGATGGATCTCGGTGCCGACGGCTGGCAGACCTTCCGCTACATCATCCTGCCGAACCTCGGCTCGGCGTTGCTCGCCGGCGGCATGCTCGCGTTTGCGCTGTCGTTCGACGAAATCATCGTCACCACCTTTACCGCCGGGCACGAGCGCACCTTGCCGCTGTGGTTGCTCAATCAACTGAGCCGCCCACGGGACGTGCCGGTGACCAACGTCGTGGCGATGCTGGTGATGCTGGTGACCATGCTGCCGATCCTCGGCGCCTACTACCTGACCCGGGGTGGCGAGAGCGTGGCCGGCAGCGGCGGTAAATGATTTCCCTGAACTTCCCCACCCTGAATTTGCAGTAGAAAGAGGACAACAACATGCAAACCAAACTCTTGATCAACGGCCAACTGGTCAACGGCGAAGGCCCGGCGCAACCGGTGCTCAACCCGGCGCGTGGCGAAGTGCTGGTGGAAATCAACGAGGCCAGCGAAGCCCAGGTCGATGCCGCCGTGCGCGCCGCCGACAGTGCCTTCGCCGAATGGTCGCAGACCACGCCGAAAGACCGTTCGCTGTTGCTGCTCAAACTCGCCGACACCATCGAAGCCCACGGCGAAGAACTGGCGAAACTGGAATCGGACAACTGCGGCAAACCCTACAGCGCTGCGCTGAACGACGAGATCCCGGCGATAGCCGACGTGTTCCGTTTCTTCGCCGGCGCCAGCCGTTGCATGAGCGGTTCGGCCGGCGGCGAATACCTGCCCGGCCACACCTCGATGATCCGCCGCGACCCGGTGGGCGTGATCGCCTCCATCGCGCCGTGGAACTACCCGTTGATGATGGTCGCCTGGAAAATCGCCCCGGCCCTCGCCGCCGGTAATACCGTGGTGCTCAAGCCGTCGGAACAAACCCCGCTGACCGCGTTGCGTCTGGCCGAACTGGCGTCGGATATTTTCCCGGCCGGTGTGCTCAATCTGGTGTTTGGTCGTGGGCCGAGCGTGGGCAGTCCGCTGGTGACCCATCCGAAAGTGCGCATGGTGTCGCTGACCGGCTCCATCGCCACCGGCTCGAACATCATTTCCAGCACCGCCGACAGCGTCAAACGCATGCACATGGAACTGGGCGGTAAGGCCCCGGTGATCATCTTCGACGATGCCGACATTGATGCTGCGGTCGAAGGTATTCGCACGTTCGGCTTCTACAACGCCGGCCAGGATTGCACCGCCGCGTGCCGGATCTACGCCCAGCAAGGCATCTACGACAAGTTCGTCGAGAAGCTCGGCGCAGCGGTCAGCAGCATCAAGTACGGCTTGCAGGATGATCCGTCGACCGAACTCGGGCCGCTGATCACCGCCCAGCATCGCGACCGCGTGGCCGGGTTTGTCGAACGCGCCGTGGCGCAACCGCACATTCGCTTGATCACCGGCGGCAAGGCTGTCGAAGGCAACGGTTTCTTCTTCGAACCGACCGTGCTGGCCGACGCCCAGCAGGACGACGAAATCGTCCGTCGCGAAGTGTTCGGGCCGGTGGTGTCGGTGACCAAATTCACCGATGAAGCCCAGGCGCTGGAATGGGCCAACGATTCGGACTACGGCCTCGCGTCCTCGGTGTGGACGGCTGATGTAGGGCGCGCCCATCGCCTGTCCGCCCGTTTGCAGTACGGCTGCACCTGGGTGAATACGCACTTCATGCTTGTCAGCGAAATGCCTCATGGCGGTCAGAAACTGTCCGGCTACGGCAAGGACATGTCCATGTACGGGCTGGAGGACTACACCACGGTTCGGCATGTGATGTTCAAACACTAAAAGCATTCCCCCGGCTTCAAGGCAGAAACCGGTCATCCGCATCACCAGGCATTCAAAACAATAACTACCGATCCGGGCGGCGCTCACCAAGCCCCGCCACGGTTTCGGCCATCCGAAATCTGCCGATTTCACGGAGCAAACACACATGAGTGCATCACCCGATCTCTCAGCCGCCGTTGCCGACAGCGATGCCGAACAACTGCGCCAACTGGGCTACGCCTCCAACTTCAACCGCAGCATGAGCCTGTGGGAAAACTTCGCGCTGGGCTTCACTTATCTGTCACCGGTCGTAGGGGTTTATACCCTGTTCGGCCTGTGCCTGGCCGCTGGCGGGCCGCCGATGTTCTGGGCTTACTTGCTGGTCGGCTGCGGTCAATTGCTGGTGTGCCTGATCTTCGGCGAAGTGGTGTCGCAGTTCCCGATTTCCGGCGGCGTCTATCCTTGGGCTCGGCGTCTGGTGGGCAAGAAATGGGCGTGGATGGTCGGCTGGATCTACTCCATCGCCCTGTGCGTGACCATCGCCGCCGTTGCGGTCGGCGCCGGCCCGTACCTCGCCGCCATGCTGGGTTTTGAGCCGAGCAACAACACCAACATCGTCATTGCCCTGGTGCTGACGTTGTTCGCCACGCTGGTGAACCTCAGCGGCACCAAGGTGCTGGCGCGGATCGCCATGTTCGGCTTCCTCTGCGAACTGGTCGGTGCGGTGATCGTCGGCGTGTACCTGCTGATTTTCGAGCGCCACCAACCGATCAGCGTGCTGTTCAACACTTTCGACATCAGTGTCGACGGCTCCTATCTTCCGGCGTTTCTCACCGCGTCGCTGGCGGGGATGTTCCTCTACTACGGCTTCGAGGCCTGCGGCGACGTGGCCGAAGAAACCCCGAACCCGAGCAAGAAAATCCCGGTGGCCATGCGCATGACCATCTACATCGGCGGCATCGCGGCGATGTTCGCTTGCCTGGCGCTGATCCTCGCCGTACCGGACATGCAAGCGGTGATCAACGGCACCGACAAGGACCCGGTCACCACCATCCTCAACAACGCCTTCGGCCCGATCGGTTCGAAAGTGGTGATGGGCGTGGTGATGATTTCCTTCATCTCCTGCGTCATCAGCCTGCAAGCGGCGGCGAGTCGTCTGCTGTACTCCTACGCTCGCGATGAAATGGTCATCGGTAGCCGACTGCTGAAAAAGATTTCTCCTACGACCCAGGTGCCGGTTGCTGCGCTGTTCGTGTCCGGCGTCCTGCCCGGCCTGATCATCGCCCTCGGATTCTTCCTGCAAGACGCCGTAGCCACCATCGTCAGCTTCGCCGCCATCGGCATCTACCTCGCGTTCCAGATGATCGTCCTCGCCGCCCTGTACGCCCGCAGCAAAGGCTGGAAACCGAGCGGCAAATTCACCCTCGGCGCCTGGGGCTGGCCGGTGAACATCGGCGCGCTGGTGTACGGCGTCGGCGCAATCATCAACATGGCCTGGCCACGCACGCCGGATGCGGCGTGGTACATCAATTACGCGATGGTGCTGAGCACGGCGATCGTGATTGGTCTGGGGTTGATTTACATGTGGATTGGCAAGCCGTATGACCACGGCAAAGCGCCGGCGGGAGACGCCTGGTCAATTTGATTTCGCAGTGCTTTTCGGCGAGATTACCCGTCGCGTCGAAAGGCACCGAATTCAAAATTTCAAGGAAGTCACACATGCAGATCAGCCAAGGGCAACGGTTGCCGTTATCAAAGATTCTTCAAGGACGCGCACTGACGCTCTCGATCAGGATCGACGCCGCGCAAGTGATCGACTTCGTCTGCTTCGGCGTCGATGCGCAAGGCAAGCTTTCGGATGACCGCTACATGGTCTTTTTCAATCAACCGAGTACGCCCTGCGCCAGCATCAGGATCACCGATGGCGGCCGCTTCGCCATCAACCTCGATTCGCTCCCGGCATCGATCGAGCGTCTGGTGTTCACAGCCTCAATCGACGGCGCTGGCGCGATGAAGGACATTCGCGCCAGCAGCTTCGAAGTGCTCAGCCCGGTCGGCGAGACGCTTGCAACTTGCCCGTTCTCGGGGGCCGATTTCACTGGCGAGAAGGCGATCATGGTCGCCGATCTGTATCGCAAGGACGGTGAGTGGCGCATCGCGGCCAACCTGCAAGGTTATGCCGAAGGTCTGGATGCGCTGGTTCGACATTTTGGTGGTGAAATTGCTGAAGAAGCACCACCGGCGCCGATATCAGCGAAGGTCTCTCTGGAGAAACGCGTCGGCGATGCTGCCCCGCAATTGGTCAGCCTGGCCAAGAAAGCGCAAGTCAGCCTGGAGAAAGCCAACCTCACTGAAACCAAAGCCCGCGTGGTGTTGGTGCTCGACGCAACCGGCTCGATGAACGGCCAGTATTCCCGTGGCCGGGTGCAGGAAGTGCTCAACCGGGTCATCCCGCTGGCCGTATCGTTCGATGAAGACGGCGAACTGGAATGCTGGGCATTCGCCGAGAAACCACTGCAACTCTCCCCCGTCACGCTCAGCAACTATGAGCGTTTCATCGACACCGACAGCCAAGGCTGGAAGAAATGGAATGTCGGCGGTCGCTTCAACGATGAACCGCGAGTCATCGAAAAAGTATTGGCATCGTTTCAGCAGTCCGATGAGCAGACGCCGATGTTCGTGATTTTCATCAGTGACGGCGGCGTGTCGAAAAACCGCGAAATTACCAAACTGATGGTAGACGCTGCCAAGCAGGGGATTTTCTGGCAGTTCGTCGGCATCGGCGGCTCCAACTACGGCATCCTGGAAAAGCTCGACACCCTGAGTGGACGTGTGGTCGACAACTGCGGCTTCTTCGCACTGGATGACTTGCACGACATCAGCGAAGAACAGCTGTACGACAAGTTGATGGCTGAATTCCCCTCCTGGCTCAAGGAAGCCAAAGCCAAAAACATCATTCGCTGATCGACGAAACGCTCAACACCTCAGGCACATCGCAAACGCGGTGTACTGCACGTTATCCAAGGAATAGGGATCTCAATTGAATCAGTCACTCAAGCCCGGTGAAAACACCAATCTCAGCCTCGCCCAAGGGCGGGTCGTGGTTACGCACGCGGCAGGCGCCAATCTGGACGTCAATCTGACCGCGTTTCTGCTTGGCGACACCGGCAAGGTGCTGGATGACAGCGGCATGGTGTTCTTCAACGTTCCTGAACATCCGTCCGGCGCAGCTACGTTTGCAGCGCCGGTCGTTCAGGGAAGTGTGATCAGTCACAGCATCAGTTTCGATCTGGCGCGCCTGCCGGCCAACATCACGAAAGTGGCCATCACCCTGACGCAAGACGGCAGTGCCGGTGGGTTTGAAGCGGTCAAGGACCTGCGAGCCACGGTGATTGCCGGTGCTCAAGTGCTGGAATTGGCTCCCGAGCCTTTCGCCAAAGAAACCGGGATCATCGTCCTCGATTTGTACGTGCGCAATGGCCAGTTCAAGGCGCGTTCGGTATGGCAGGGTTTCGCTTCGGGTTTGGCGGGTCTGTGTGGTTTGTATGGTGTTGAAGTCGAAGAAGAAGCGCCCCCTCCGCCACCGGCCAAAGCCGTCAGCATGCAAAAGTCGCTGATTACCCTCGACAAGGTCGGCAGCAGCCACAAGGTTTCGCTGGAAAAAGGCCCGTCCGCACCAAAAGTCATTCGCGTCAGTGCCACTTGGGTGGATAACGGTGACGACTGCGACAACGACGACCTCGATCTGCGCATCGGCATCCTGCGCCCTGATGGGCGGATGTCGATCATCCAGGCACCGGACAAACGTGGCGAGTTCGATCTCGATCCTTACGTGTTCCACACCGGCGATGTGATGAGCGCGAGCGCCGGCGAACCGGCGGTGGAGACCGTCGACATCAACCCGGCGATCTCGCAGCTCATGGGCGGTAAAGTGGCGCTGGTGTGCAGCGTGTACTCAGCGGTCGACAATGGTGCGGTGTCGGTGGCCTCGCTGAAACCGAAAATGCGCATGGAATACGGCAACCAGGTCGTCGAGTGCGCTTTCGAATTCCCCGAAGATCATGATGATGACGAGGATGAGGACTACAGCGACATGATCTACACCTATGTGATCGGTCTGATCGAAATCGACCAAGAGCACATCGTGCTCAGCCCGTCCGGCGCCACCTCCGAGTCTTGCAGCGAAGCCACGCCGTGGCTGACCCGCACCGGCGAAAAGCTCAAGCTCACAATGGATGGCCCCGAAGTGTTCAAGGGCGAGCCACTGCAAAACAGCGGTTCGAAACGCTACGTTTGAGCCAGCCACTCTGACTGCCCGCGCTGCAACTTTGCTCCGCGGGCATCACACTCAGTCCAGCACCGAGAGCTCCATTGGCAGCACCGGCGTAAAACGAGCTGAACGATCAAGCTTGACCCGTGCGCCGTACGCGTTGAGCGTGGCCGCCGGGTCAATTGCTTCCAACTGATCGAAGTCCAGTGAATCCCACTGCGATCGTGTTACCAATGCGGAGATCACATAATGTTCTTCGCTCACACCGTTCGCGGCGTTATTACGCTGGATGTAGCCAGACGCCAATACCTTGTCGATCCCCGGTAGCAAAGCAAACACTTCGCCAATTACCCGAAACAGCGAGCCATGGCACAGCGCAACAAAGTCACGCCGCACCTGTGCATCTGTGCGGTTCTTGAATGTCAGCTTGCCATTGCCCCGCGCCTCCGCAACGCGCCGTGGCACGTCCCCCTCATCCGGTAGATCCACATCAAGTGCGACGCCGGTGACGTCCTGCGAGAACGCGTAAGTGACCTGAGTTTCCTTCGGCCAGGCAATTCCGCTCAACACGTAATTCAATGCCTTCTCCATCTGGGCACTAAAGCCGCGCGCGGCGAGCCGAAAGGTTTTTTCAATCTCGCCGCGCTCAAATTCGTGGGCATCCCGAGTCGCCTGCCAACGATTCAGATCCTCAACATATTGCCGCTGCGCTGCGTCCGCATCACGCGCCATCTTGCCACTGCGCAGCAACATTCGGTCCATCAGGCCTGGGGCTTTCTGCGCTGGTTGCTGCGGCGCCTCGATGGCAAACGGCGCGGGGATCAGCGGCATCGACCCAGGGCGCGGCGTGCTCAGGTGCACACCGAGGCAGTCTTCAAGATCGCGATTGATTTTTTCCGCGGCTTTCTCCAGTAACACCTGAATTGAGTCCGCACGCTCCGACTTCACACGCTTGATGATTGCGGGGGACAACTCGTTGTCATCCATGTCGGTAATCAGCAGCAAACCCTGGTCGCTGACCTTGACCTTCAACTGGCCAGCGTAATCGCCGGCGTTGCCAGTAGCCTGGGGATCAGCGGCACGCGACGGCCGATCAATACGCTCGCGACAGGACAAGCCGGTACCGGGTAAACCGGCATTCAAGAAAGTGCCATTGCGCGCCATGGTGATGCTCAGGCCGCGCGGGCCAATCGAGGTGCTGACACCCGAACCGCTGATGTTGAGGCGAACGCCGGGAATGATCGTGATGCGTTTGGAGAAACGAAACCCCATGAACAGCTCCTTGATCCTGAAAGGCCGGGGCATCTATCCCGGCCAGCGCTCTGCAGTTCAGGTTCGGCCGGCGATGTAGTCGTCGATCGAAGAGAACTGCCGGTTACGACACATCCAGCCAGAAAGGAAAACGAACGCCGTCGTTGCAAATACCGCCCATCCCCGGCGACGACGTGCGTCTTGCCGGGTACGTGCGCCGCCACACAGCAGCAACGCCATCATCAGGAAATAAAAGGTCAGCAAGGCGATTTTGGCAAACAGCGAGAGCAGGAAAAACAGTGACACGCCATTGCTGCGGTAGGTTTGAATGATCACTTGCAGCGACATCAGGCCTGCCAGCACGCAAGCGGCGATCAGCGCGTAATTCTTCGGAATCTCCAGCCAGACGCTAAATACAAAATAAGACCCGATACCCAGAATCGGCGTGATGCTGGTGAAAAGCGCATCGGTGTAGTCCTGATAGATCGTCATCGAGCCTCGTCGGTGTAGCCAGATGCAGATCAGCAACAACACCGCCATGCAGAACAGGGCGATCTTCAGATACAGAACAGCCTGATGATTATCCTGCGCGTTACTGTTTGCCGGGACAGGACTTGCCACCGCTGGTACTTGAGCAGTCGGAGCAGGTACACGCGGTTCAGCACGTTTGATATCGCTGGTGGGTGCCGGTCTGGCGGACTGCGGTATCGCGCCGGAGAGTTGATTGAGTCGCTGCGACATTGATGTGCTCAGGCAACTTTCGGTTACGCAGTTATCGCGCAAGCGCAGCCATTCACGTTGCTCGATACGAACCTGATTACGGTTAGCCGCAGAATCCAGCGCACGCACGTATTGCGAGTTCAGCTGTTCATCGAGAAGACTCAGTGCAGTATCGGCACAAATGGATTTTTCCGCGAAGCTCACCGCTTTGGCGCAGTCGAAACTGGTGGCATGGGCGTGCAATGAAATAAATGCGAGCACCAGAGCAATACCGGTGCTTATGCTTGAGCGAGACATGATCGAGTCCTTTCTTGTTGTTTGTACTGCCCGACCAAGGGTCTGTGAACGACGCCTGAGTCGGGGGGAGAATGCGCTCGCCTCAAGTACCAGGTGATTGCAGGAAGGTAGTGCCGTTCCATGTGAATTTTTGCGTGCTTTCGACACTTGGGCAGCAGTTGGCATCGTCCGGACCGACGCTGAGCATTTTCACTGCGAGGGTTTGCGGCGCGATGACTTCAACGCTTTGCACACCTGATCCCACGACCAGTTTTGCGCGGTGAATCCAGCCCTGAGGTGTCGCGTAAAACGTCGCCAGCGACTGGAAGTAGCCATTGCCACCCCCCTGCCCTTCAAGGGTGTAAAGCACCACCGCGTCGTTGGTTCCGTCACCGTTCAGATCGGTCAAAATGATTTGTCGGGCGTCCTTGTACTCTTCACCGCCGTCCTGTGCGATTTCGCTGGCGATTTCACGGTCAATCGCAGCTTCGAGCAACGCGGTGACAGCAGCAACATCAGGTGCTGCCGGCGGAGTCTCTACAGGAGCTGCAGCGACAGGTTGTTCGGTGATTGCCTGGCGTTGCGCGACCGGATTGGAATCGCTGATCTTCTTCAGTACGGCAGCCTTGAGTGCCAGCATGTCCGATTCGAGAAATAGCTGGTTTCGCGTATCGCCGAACGGCTGAGCGTCGCCCAGTACCCAGCGAGCGAAGATTCCCGGACGTTTCTTTTCCTGGCGATCGACCAGGTCGTCGATCACTTCGTTGGCCGCTTTGGCAAAGCGTTCATAGCCATCCTGGCCAACGGCTTTGATCAACGTATCCTTCTCGCGCGCCACGTTTCTGCGAGCCAGTTCGAGCATGATGATGTTGGTGTCGACCAATTTGCTTTCGCATTCGTTGGTGTAGTTGCCGAAGCAATTCTGCCGGTATTCCTGAACAGCATTATTGGCTTTGAAGTCGTCGTAAGCGCCACAGCCTGACAAGGCTGCCAATACGCCAACCGCCATGACCCCGCGAAGCATTCCCATTGAAAAAATCCTTATCCGTGCTGCATCCTGCTGAACTGCCCGTTTGATCCGACGCAGTCGCGCTTGGCGAAATGGTTGTACATAAGTTCAATAACCAGCGAATTGCCGGTCCGTGGAAATTCTGCAGACAAGAAAAAGCCCCCGGCAAACGCCGGGGGCTCTCGCAACCCTTTCGGGTTAGCCGATGTTCACGCCGTGCTCTTTAGCCAACGGCGCCAGGCCGCCAGCGAAGCCCTGGCCGATGGCCTTGAACTTGAACTCTTCGCCGTTGCGATACAGCTCGCCGAAGATCATCGCGGTTTCGGTCGAGGCGTCTTCGCTCAGGTCGAAGCGTGCCAGCTCTTTACCGTCAGCCTTGTTGACGACGCGGATGTAGGCGTTTTGCACTTGGCCGAAGCTCTGCTTGCGCGCGTCCGAATCGTGGATGGTTACAGCGAATACCAGCTTCTTCACTGTTTGCGCCAGGCCGGTCAGTTTGACGGTGACTTGTTCGTCATCGCCATCGCCTGCACCCGACTTGTTGTCGCCCATGTGCTCGACCGAGCCATCAGCAGACTTTTTGTTGTTGTAGAAAATGAAGCTGTTGTCGTCGAGCACTTTGCCGGATTCGCCAACGATGAATATCGAAGCGTCGAGGTCGAATTCGGTGCCGTCGGTGACGCGTGGGTCCCAGCCCAGGCCAACGATAACTTCAGACAGGCCTGGAGCCTCTTTGGACAGGCTGACATTGCCACCCTTGCTCAGTGATACCGCCATGTTCAAATTCCTCTTGGTTGTGGTGAGTCAGGCCCTGAATTCAGGGCCTTGCAAATCGATTGGCAAGATGCCGAACCTTAGAAGTTCAGACCGAAAGAGTTGGCAACAGCCTTCAGGCCGCCAGCGTAACCCTGGCCAACAGCGCGGAATTTCCACTCGCCACCGTTGCGATACAGCTCAGCGAAAATCATCGCGGTTTCGGTGGAAGCGTCTTCAGCCAGGTCATAGCGAACGACTTCGGCGCTGGATACTTCGTTGACCACACGAATGAACGATCCACCGACCTGGCCAAAGCTTTGTTTGCGGGCTTCGGCGTCATGGATGGTTACGACAAACACGACTTTTTCGACGTCGGCCGGAACACGGCTCAGGTCAACTTTCAGCACTTCGTCGTCGCCGTCGCCAGCGCCTGTACGGTTGTCACCCGTGTGCTCAACCGAACCGTCCGCACTCTTCAACTGGTTGTAGAAAATGAAATCTGCGTCGCTGCGAACCTTGCCGCTGGCGCCTACCAGAAACGCGCTGGCGTCCAGGTCAAATTCCGCGCCGTCGGTAGCGCGCGGGTCCCAGCCCAGGCCAACCAGAATCCTGGTCAGGCTCGGGTCGGTTTTGGTAAGGGACAGGTTGCCACCTTTTTGAAGTGTCAAAGCCATCGGTACATCTCCTTGTGGTTGATGCTGCTACTCAATTGTTTTCGGTTTGGGTTTCTTCCTGACCCGGCAAGATCAGGCTCGCCACTACGCCGATTGCCAGGACCACCATGACAATCAACAAGCTGGTATTCGCGTCAATGGTGTAGCCGTGGTGGAACATGTGGTCGGTGGCGTTCAGGCCAAGTTTCACTGCGATGAAGAACAACAGTGCAATCACCGATTTTTCCAGATGGACCAGGTAGCGTTTCAGCGCTTCGAGCACGAAGTACATGGTTCGCAGGCCAAGAATCGCGAACAGCATCGCCGAGTAGACGATCAGCGGTTCACGGCTGACAGCGATCACTGCCGGCACCGAGTCGAACGCGAAGAGGATATCGGACACTTCCGCGACCACCAGGCACAGGAACAGCGGCGTGGCGAACAGCGTGCCTTTGGCGGCCAGGGTCATGCCCTGGTTTTCCGGTTTCTGCAGCTCACCTTCGAGCACCTTGCGGGTCACGAAGAAATTGTGGCCGTACAGTTTTGGCCACACCGGGAACAGCTTCTGCGCGAAGCGATACGCCATGTGCTTGGAGTAGTCTTCTTCCTCGTCATCGTCCCCGCCGGCGCGCAACATCATCACGGCCGTCCACGCAACGATCACCGCGAAGACAATTTCCACCCACGGCCCGAAAGCCAGCAGGCCGGTGCCGATCGCGACGAACACGCCACGGAACACGATGGCACCGATGATGCCCCAGTACAGAACGCGGTGACGCAGGCCATCCGGCACCTTGAACCAGGCAAAGATCGCCATGAAGACAAACAGGTTGTCGACACTCAGGACTTTTTCCAGCGCATAACCGGTGACGAACAGGCTGGCCACTTCAGGGCCGTGCTGCACGTACAGGAAACCTGCGAACGCCAGCGAAATCGCGATCCAGAATATCGACCAGATCGAGGCCTTCATCAGCGAAATAGGCTTGCCTCCACGGTGCGTGACCATGTCCAGCAGCAGGGCGCCAAGCGCCAGCCCTACAAACACCGCCATGGTCAGCGGGGGAAATCCGATTTGCGTTTCCACAGGTACCGCTCCTTAAAGATCAAAATCAGCCGGGTTCAGACCCAGCTCGGCGCAGATCAAACGGCACGCCGCTTTTTCCTTTTCATCGAACGTGCCGTCCGATGCGCCGATGGAACAGGCAACGCGTACCAACAGGCGAGCAGCACCCGGGTCGCTCTTGATCTTGCCGATGACTTTCAGTGCTTCCGCCTGACCGATCTGGAAGTCGAACTCGAACTTCTCGCAATGCGCCGAGAAGGACTTGATCACGTCTGCCGTGTTGAACACTTTCAATTCAGGCGAGATATTGATGAAGCCGATCATCTTCTGCTTTTCCGCCGAAGAGATATCGCCATCCGCTGCGGAGACGATGGCGCAGCTGGCCGTCATCGCTTCCATGAACTTCTGGTTCTTGAATTTACCGACTTCAGTTGTCAGTTTGTCGCGAGCCGCCGTCGCGTTTTCTTTAAGCCATGCGAGCATGTCAAATCTCCTTAAGGGGCGGGACCGGAAGGCCCCGCCATCCGTATTATTTCGAGCCGGCGCGCCAGCTCATGCCCCAGCCATAAGCCTTGTCGACTGCCGAATGACCACGATGGAAGTCGACGCGGCGCGAAACCTTCACCGCCCCGTCAACGTTCTCGAGCATGGCAATCGCACACATGCCTTCGCGGCCACCTTCTTCATTGAGGCGGACCTCGATGTCTGGCTGGCCGGGGATGTAGATGGTCACGATGCCGTCAGTCTCTTTCCAGTTCGGCGCGCCTTCGTAGATGAAGGCGAAGATCAGAATGCGTTTGATCTCGCCCCACTTCGCGCCGTTGATGTGCATCCACTCGCCACCGGCAACCGAGCCGGTGCGGTCATCGCCCTTGAGCTGGATGTACGGCGCGCCACTCAGGCTGCCGAAGCAGTTGCCCAAGGCCTGCACCACGCCCTTTTCGCCGTCCTGCAGTTCGTACAGGCAGCCAACGTCAAGGTCGACGGATTTGTTGCGGCTGAAGAAGCCACCGCCGCTGCCCTTGTTCCAGTTCAGGTTGACCTTGATTTCGCCAAAACCGCTGGCGGTTTTCTCCAGGCTGATCGACGAGCGAGTCTTGTCGAGCGTGATCTTGCTCAGACTGATCGTCGATTTCGCGGGCGCAGGCACCGGTGCCGGGGCTGGTGCAGGCGGAACGGGCGCAGGCGTCGGTGCAGCGGACGGAGCCGCGATTTCAACACCAAAATGCTTGGCCAGAGGTTCCAGACCGCCGTTGAAACCTTGCGCGACACAGCGGAATTTCCACTCACCCTGGCGACGATAAAACTCGCCAAGGATCAACGCGGTTTCCTTCATCCCGGCAGTTGGCAACTGAGCCTCGATGCCGCCCGAGACTGCCACGGACAAGTGCGAGACGCGCTCGAAACTGGCCTTGTTCTCATGGATCGTCGCCGACAGCGCGACTTTCTCGACCGCCGTTTCAAGACGACTCAAATCGACAGTGAATACCGCGCGCCCGGCTGTCGCCTCGGTCATCTGCAACACGCCGCCGAGCACACTGCTCTGGCCATAGAAGCACATGTCGCCATCGCCACGGACTTTACCCGAAGCGTTCAGGACGAAAGCCGACACATCAATGTCGACGCCCGGAATTGGCGTGTAGTTGATATCCACGCGAAGCTGGCCGCAGGCAACCGGCGCATTACCACCAGGTACGAGAGCGGCCATCAGCTCAGCGCCTGCACGGCCAGATTGACCAGGTCGTCAGCGGTTCGCCCACGAGTGGTTTCGCCGATGGCCTTGAATTCCCAATCGGAACCTTGGCGCGACAGGCTCGCCATCACGATGCCGGTATGACCGCCCTTCTCGGACAGGTTGAAACGCGCCAGTTCCGATTTGTTGCTGGCATTGACGATGCGGCAGTAGGCTTTTTCGACTTTGTCGAAGTTCTGCCCGGTGAAGCTGTTCACGGTGAAGATCAGATGCTTGACGGCGGCCGGCAGACGCGACAGATCAACGTGGATAGTTTCGTCATCACCATCGCCTTCACCGGTACGGTTGTCGCCAGAGTGCTGAATCGAACCGTCCTGCGACTTCAACTGACGGAACCAGACCAGGTCGATCACTTGCAGACTTTCGTCGAGCAGGATGCACGAAGCGTCCAGATCGATCTCTCCGCCGCTGCCCATCAGCTTGCCGAGAAAACCTGCTTTCACCGGGTCCCAACCCAGGCCAAGGCTGATGCGGGTCAACGCGCTGCCGGCCGTTTTTTCCAGAGAAATGCTTTGCTGTTTGCTCAGGGTAAGTGCCATCGTTACGCTCCTTGTTGATCGTCAGTGTTCACGTCGCGATCAGGTCTGATCGCGCTTTTTGCTGTCCGCAGACGTCCACGACGCCATGCCGGATGAAAGTGTCGCCAGTGCGCGTCTTGCGCCGCAGCGAGCAATTCGTGATCGCCACGGGTATCGCCCCAGGCTTTGAGGCGGTATTCAGTCAGCGGCCCATAGACCGCCTCCAGCCGCAGCACCTTGTTCTCGCAGCGGCAGTTGTTGCCGGATATACGTCCGGTCAACTTGCCGTCGATCACTTCAAGTTCGGTGCCGATCAGCTTGATACCCAAGCGATCCGCGAAGGGTTGCAGCACCAGCGCAGGCGACGCCGAGCACAGGGTCACCTGCGAACCGGCGGCGATCTCGCTGGCAATCGCCATCAAGCCTGTCGGGCGCATCAGCCGGGTCCAGAAAGCTGCGCAGTACTTCGCTGCCTGCTGGCTCACCCACTCCGCGTCCACGCCGCTGAGAAAGCGGCTGATCAACTGCGCCTTGAGTTCGTCGCGGCTCATGCGTCGGGCGAGGAATCGAATACTCGGCAGCGCGAGTGTCAGCACACGCCGGGCGAACTCACGTTTGCCGAAGGCAAACTTCAAGAACGGTACAAAACTGTCATGGCGGGTCAGTGTGCCGTCGAAGTCAAAGACGCAGAGCACCTTTTTCCCCGGCTGGTCAGGGCCGGTATTTGCCTGAATCATCGAATGGCCTCGGCTAGTCGAATGGGTGCTTCACCGTGGGCGGCATCGGTTTGGCGCACGCCATGCCATTCGGCGCGTTCAAGAATCTTCATCGCCCATTGGTAATGGGTCGCCGGTTCACACATCACATCGTTGTGCTTGAACACGGCCGGGGCCACGTCGCTGACGATCAACTTCGCACTGTTCAGGTCTTCGAGGCTGACTCGCAGCGCATCCTGAATGATGCTGATCTGGCTCGGGTGAATCGCGGTCTTGCCCACCAGACCGTGGGCGATGTCCAGTTCCAGCTCTTCACACAGCAGATTCGGCGTGGCGAGTTGTTCGAACACCGGCGCGGTCAGTGCAAAACCTTGCGACCCCATCACCCCGGCCAACATCGGAATCACGTAACCCATCGGCGTGTTGTACAGCGTGGTCGCCGGGTTACGCCGCAAGCCGAGGCTGCCCATCAGATCATTACCGCCAATACGCAGGGCGATGATCCGGTGATTCAGATTGGCCTTGAGCGCCTGGCCCAACTCGAGCATCGCCACCGGACTGAACACCTCGACAGTTTCCAGAGTCGGCATCAGGAACAGCTCAGGACTGGTCACCGCCCGCTCCCAGGCGTCGAGGTTGCGCAGCGTCAGTTTCGGCACAACGAAGCCGTCGACGTGCTTCATCAACGGCCAGTCATTGAGTACCGCCGCCATCGCCGAATCACGCGGACGCACGAACAGCACCGGCCCCTCGGCAGGCCGCCCGCCGCGCTCATCTATTGCCGACAACAGGCAATGCAAGTTGCTCAACGCGGTGCTGACATCGATCTCGGCAACCGCGTCTTCGAGGCATACCACCAGCGAACGCAGTTCCGGCAGCTTGGTGGCGAACACCACATCCAGCAGATCGGCGCGCGTGGCCGGCATGTACAGCGTGGCACCCAAGGCGTAAGGAGAAAGCTTCTTCATCAGCTCACGCTCCGAATGATGGTCACGGCTCGGTACGGGCCGAGTGCGGCGCCGACTTCTTCGACGCAAACGCCAGCGCCTTCGGTGAGGTGCATCAGTAATTGCACATCACTGTCGTTGCGATCTCGCACCAGCACATGATCCGGCACCCGGCGTAGCACCGCGCGAGTGGCCTCGGCGATGCCCGGTTTGACCCGGTTCAGATTGCTGATATCGAAACGTGCAGCCAGCGACTCCACGACTTGCGTGGCGGCGGCTTGCAGCTTGGCACGCGTGTTGGCCGTCCACGGCACCGCAGCAGGCACCGGGCCCAGGGTTTTGCGCTGCTGCTCGATGTGCTCGATGAACTCGCGCGTCACATCGTGTTCAGTCAGGTGGTCGTAGACCACGCAGCCATGCAGCCCGCCATCAGCCGGCCAGATCGAACGCGACACCAGACCCGAGACGGTCGCGCCAAGGATGCCCGACGGAATCACCCAGTCTTCCGCCGAGGCCGCCAGCCAGGCTCGCCCGCAAGGGTCGGCCAGCACCACCAGACGCGGCTCCTCAGGGAATCGAGCATCGCCTTTGAGGCTGCGCTGAATTTCACCGGAGATCGCACCTTTGCCAGTCCAGCCGTCGACGAACACGATGTTTTGCGCGCCGTGGGCCTGAATGATCGCCTCAAGACCGATGAGGTCTATGCCGCGATCCCGCACGATGCTGATGCCGTAATGATGTGTCTCGCGGCCCATGTCGATCAGCGCCCGACGCAGCAGCACACCCAGCGGCAACCCGGCGCGGACAAACGACACCAGAACAATCGATGGGCCTGTGCAAGCGCCATTCAACGCCAGCGCCAGTGCCTGAACGTCGCTGGCCATGCGCACGCCATTCTGCGCGAGCGCTCTCTCGTACAGCGCTTTGTGCACAGGTGTCGGCGCGCTCTCGAAGCTGATCATCTCCGAGTAGTGCTTCTGCTGCGTCTGAATCAGCCGCTCTTTCTCTACGACGTCGGTCACCTCCATCTGCACCGGCTGGAGCAGGAAGTGCACGTCGTCCTGCAAATAGCTGCCGCTACCAACAGTCTTGAGGTCAGCGATGGACTCAGTCATTGAGCGCATGCCCCACAAACCTCGCCAGTTGGCTGCCGGACGGGGTTGCCCACAGGTGGCAGGCATCCATGAAACCGAGGTCGGTAATGCTGTCGCCGAAGCCCAGCACGGGTCGTTCACCGTTGACTTCACGGTCACGGCGCAACAGTTCCTCAACGGCCACGCGCTTCGACAGACCGGCGGGCAAAAAGGCCAGATTGTTGCTGTTGCCGTGGACGTGCATTCCCTCCAGCAAGCCGCGCGCCTGGACTTCAGCCAGCACGGTTTGCAGGACTTCGTCGTTGGATTCGTTGTGCTTGGTCACCACGTAGTGGCGCAGGTTTTCTTCTTCAACTACCCAGCCGCGCAGCGAAATGCCCAGCGCCTTGCCAATGGCCAGGGTCGCAGCGCTCAGATCGGGGAGCCGGTGTTGAAAGTCTGCCAGGACGACAGTCATGTGCGCCTGCCATTGCTCATCGATCTTGCCGTCGGCGCCGAGAATCACCCCGCCGTGCGAGCACACGGCGCCCTTGTCGAAAGGCAGTTTGACTCGGCTGAAAGCTTCGACACTGCGCGCAGTCACAGGCACGACGTCGGTCGAGGACAACAGCCACTCCACCAGAGTTTTCTGCACCGGGTTCATGTACCCGTTCGGTTGGCCTTCAATGTCAAAGGTCGCAGGATGGCGTGGCGTGCCTTCAGGCATTTTGCGCGCGGTCTGGAACAGCGTGTCATCAAGGTCGACCAAGGCCAGCGGACGATTACTGAGCATCGACAATCACCTCGGCGTTCAGGGCGGCAACCAGTTCGGCAGATACCGCCTGCGTCGGCGTTTCCGAGCAGATCAGCACGCGATCAAACTCCCCCGGGCGCACGTTGTAGAGAAAGTTCGGAATGCCCAGACCGTAATTGTCCGAGAACGACAATGCGTGACCGATGGCATGGCCCAGCGCGATCGGCGAACGGCTGGTCGAGCTGAAGTGCACGTCGGCACCGGCACGCTCCAGACGTTCGGCGAGCAGGAACGGACGCCAGACAAACTCGCTGGTGCCGACCACCAGCACTCGCTCGCCAGCCTTGATTTGCAGATCGGGGGCCAAGGTGTCTTCGACCTTGCGCACACCGAGCCGGCCCCAGTCGTTGTGTGCCGACAACGGCCACTCACCGGCGGCGACGGTGCCGACGGCCGGCATCTCCGGCAGCGGCGCTTCGAGGTCTTGATGGAAATCGTAGGAGCCTTGCAGTAACGAGACTTGATGAGCGGACTCGCCAATGGTGTTGCGCACCGCGTTGCTCGACCAGTCGGTCAGCACGCAGGTCACGACACGTTCGACCTGGGTCAGGCCCGAGTCGACCAAGGCGCGGTGCAAATTGATGAAGGTCTTGCCGGTGGAGGCTTCATCGTCTACCAGCACCAGCGAGCGCGCATTCAACATCATTTCGCGCACATCGGGATCGACCGGCAAGTGGATCAAATGGGCACTGGCGTGGCTGTGTTCTTCTTCGAAACGAGTGAACAGTTCGGTGCCGGTCGGGTGCCGTGTGCTGACCATGTACACCGTGTCAGGCCGGGTCGCGCTGAACGCGCGGTGCACGCCAGCACCGAGGCCAACGGCGGTCTCGGCCATGCCGATCACCAGCACCGGGCCGGGCAGATCCGCAGGGATCTGCGCCGCGAGGCTTGCGAAACTGCTATTCATTGCCGAGGGGCGTACCGGGATATGGCGGCCAAGCACTTTGGACACGAACAGGAACGCACGCTTGGGGTTACGGCGCTCGGCAAAGCCGAACAAAGCGTTCGGAGCGATGAGTGAATCATCTACTTTGACATCGAGTCGCCCGCGCATCAGTTGCGCACTGAGCGTTTGTGTAGCTGCGTTACTTTCCATGAGCAAAAATTCCTAAATGGCGCTGGGGTATTAACCGCGCGCCGGTACCAAATGTTTCAAATCAAGAGAAGTCAGAAATTTCGCGCTTCGACACGCCACATTGAAGCCTGGGCTTCACGCGCCAGTTCCGCTGTTGTGAAAGATTTGCCGACAGGGATCTTGCTGGCCTCGACGCGACAAGCGTCAAGGAATGAGAGGAGCAATGGCGCCTTGACCGCAAAATTCATGTTTTGCGCATCCGGCAGAGTTGAGGTCACCAGACCGACCACCGCACCCGAGGAGTCAAAAAGAGGGCTGCCACTGGAACCGGGCTGAATCGGGGCAGTAAACTGCAGCAGGCTCGAATCATTGTGCAGGCCAAACAGACCCGACACACCACCCTGCGTCACTTGCACGCCGCCGCCAGCGAACCCCGCAAGCGGGAATCCCAACGCCACAACGTTGTCGCCGAGGTCGCAGCCAAAACCTTCCTTGAACGCCACCGGTTTCAGCGGTGGGCAATCCAGCACTCGCAACAAAACGATGTCGTTGCGCCGATCGACCACAACGGGTTCGACACGGTAACGTCCTTCGAAGGAGGAGATATGAATTTCCTGCATGTCCTCGATGACGTGAGCACAGGTCAGGATGTGATTTCTCGAAACGGCAAAACCGGTGCCGGTCGCACTGCCGCGTCCGGATTCGGAAGGACTTGAGCGTCCCTTGGGATGGGCATCGTTGATATCGAGGCCGATTCGCCGGCCAAAAGCCGCCAGGCCATAAGCTGAACCTTCAGCCAGAGCCCGGAACTTCCATTGCTGATTGCGCGTGTAAAACTCGCCGATGATGATCGCCGATTCGCCGTTATCACGCAGATCGAGACTGTAATCGAGCTGGCCATCAACCTGAAAACGCAGGGTCTTCAGATCACTGACCGGACCAGCAGCAGAGAAGGTATAGACGATGATCAGCACACGATCGCTGCCTGACGGCAGTTCTGCCAGGTTCATCGCACAGCCGACCTTTTCCTGATCACCTTTCCACTCCATCCAGCCATGGGAGGTCTGGAACAGGGCGGGATCACCTGTCGGGCGGCGTTTCTCGTCAACCGGCAATATAGCGACTGCTGCATAGTCCCCGAAAGCCGAGGACTTACCGCATTCAAGAGTCCATTCACTCTGTGCGCTCGATATTACGGCATTTGCGCCAGGCGCCAGCACCATCATTCCCTGATCTCTCCTTGACTGCTAACGACCAGCTGCTTCACATGCAGCGCGGCAAATTGTAGCAAAAATAGATGTCGCTTTAATATCAGGATGCCACAGCCGCCACGGTCACGCCCTTGACCCGGACGTTCGCCCTCCAGACGGTCGCAGGCTCCGGCAAGCCCAACCGTCGAGCCGCGAAAATGCCCGGCAGATTGGTCCCGGTCGCCCGGGTGTAACCGATGCCACCCGAGTATCGCGGGTTGATTTCCAGCAAATGCGGCTGGCCATCAGCGTCGTCGCGGGTCTGCACATTGACGATTCCGTCACAACCGAAATGCTCGGCAGCCTTGAGTGCCAACTCGACAGCCGGGCCCTCACGCTCGAAGGTCTGATGTACACCCGCCTTTCGACGACTGACGAACGCAACCGGACGGCCAGCTTCGCAGACCATGTCCACCGAACATTCGCTGCCGGCCATGTACGGCATCATCAGCATCGGTGCCGGAGCTTCGGCTTCACAGTAAGCACGCATATAAGTTTCAAAATTGGCTTCACGCGCATCCGGGTTGGCAAAACAGCGGAACGGATCGGTATCCGCCTTGAATCGCCAGAAACCCTGGCCATAAATACCGACCGCAGGCTTGACGCACACTTCGCCACTGGCGGAGAGGGTTTTGTAAGCAGCGAACATTTCTTCGGCATTCAATGCTGTGATCGCCGGGACACAAGCCAGGCCGACACGCTCTGCTTCGGCGGTGAATCGGCTCTTGTCGTCGACCATGTCGAAGGTCGCCATCGACGTACCGCCAGTCACCAATTCAAGACCCGCCTGTTCAAAGCGCGCCCGTTCGATCTCGAAAACATTACCGACGCGTCCAGCCAGAATCAGTTTGATGTTGTGCGCTACTGCAGTGGCGATGACCCAGTCGATACGCTCTTCATTGCCACCTGGCTCCGTAAAACTGACGTCGGCAAGCGACGTGATTTCAGGGCGATCCTGACGATGAGAGGCGAAGATTTTTACATCCGCCGGAAGTGCCTCGCGCGCGCCGATGATGACGTCACGCTGACTCGATTGCCCTTCTAGAAACCAGATCATTTGATACTCGCTGATTGATGCGCCCGCGCAATAGTAACTGGATGAATATCAACTGATGGCAGATTTGGGTCATCGGGCCGCAAAGTCGGCGCGCGAAGGCCTTGGGAAGTAGATTTGTTTTCGAGTTTTTACATGGGGGGTTGAATCAATTCGGGAGTTCACTCTTGATATTCTGCTGGCGAGCCAAACGGAGCGTCCACCAGCAATACATTTCCGCATGTGAAAATTACCGGGCTTCCCCGCCGGGGCAATGCTCACCTGGCCGAAAAACACACAAAAAAGGGGCAGACTCAACGCCTGCCCCTTATGCATTACACCCTCAAAACCGTGAAACGCTGTGCATCGCATCCACCAGATAGCGCATCGCAATCCGGTCACTTTCCGACAGTTCTCGGTAGCGCTCGACCAATTTGCGCTCTTCAGAGTTGAGCCGCTTCCTGCGTCTGCCTCCCAGGCACGGAAAGATTCCCAACATTTCGGTAATGCATTGCACCTTTGCCATGGACGATGTCCTTTTCCATTACTTCAGAATTTTTTTGAAACCGCCTCGCCCTGCTCCTGCAAGCAGCGATTTGAGCCCTGCCGGTCGGGTGGGTCGAGACCGGCCATACCCATAGAATAGAAATTAAATCGGCGCTGAAAAGCTGTTTTTAGAGTAATTAGTCGAAATAAGCAGTTATGCCCTGTAAATCAGAAAAGGCTGTGGGATAAGTAACCGTAACGTCTTGTTTCATTGAGAGGCTGTCGCCGTGCTATCAATGAATTTTGCAAAATCAGCGAACGGATTAAGCTAGCGGGCATCTGTTACTAGTCCGTAGCGTTTGGCCGAAGGCTTGTCCGAACCGTAATTTCTGATCCAGTACGTGCCAGGAACGGCGCGGGATTGTCCACGACAGGTTGTATCTATGCACCGCAGGAATTTGCTCAAAGCGTCCATGGCCATTGCGGCTTACACCGGCCTTTCCGCCTCCGGCCTGTTTGCCGCACGCGCCTGGGCCGCCTCTGGCGGTGCCGCCGACGGTGAAGCCCAGGCCTTCGACTTTGAAACGCTGAAGCGCCAGGCCAAGCAATTGGCCGGCAATGCCTATCAGGACACCAAACAGGTGCTGCCGCCGACACTGGCGACCATGACCCCGCAGAACTTCAACGCGATCCGCTACGACGGCGAGCATTCGCTGTGGAAGGAGAACAAGGGCCAGCTCGATGTGCAGTTTTTCCACGTCGGCATGGGTTTCCGCCAGCCGGTGCGCATGTACAGCGTCGATCCCAAGACCCGCACGGCCCGCGAGGTGCATTTCCGCCCTCAGCTGTTCAACTATGAAAACACCTCGGTCGACACCCAGCAGCTCAAGGGCGATCTGGGTTTTGCCGGCTTCAAGCTGTTCAAGGCGCCGGAGCTGGATCGGCATGACGTGGTGTCGTTCCTCGGCGCCAGCTACTTCCGCGCGGTGGATGCCACTGGCCAATATGGCCTCTCTGCCCGTGGCCTGGCCATCGACACCTACGCCAAGAAACGCGAAGAATTCCCCGACTTCACCAAGTTCTGGTTCGAGACCCCGGATCAGAACGCGACCCGCTTCGTGGTCTACGCCTTGCTCGACTCGCCGAGCGCGACCGGTGCCTATCGCTTCGACATCGATTGCCAGGCCGAGCGCGTGGTGATGGAAGTCGATGCCCACGTCAACGCCCGCACCGCCATCGAACAATTGGGCATCGCACCGATGACCAGCATGTTCAGTTGTGGCACCCACGAGCGCCGGATGTGCGACACCATCCATCCGCAAATCCATGACTCGGATCGTCTGGCCATGTGGCGTGGCAACGGCGAGTGGATCTGCCGTCCGTTGAACAACCCGGCGACCCTGCAATTCAACGCCTTCGCCGACACCGATCCGAAAGGTTTCGGCCTGGTACAGACCGACCACGAATTCGCCAACTACCAGGACACCGTCGACTGGTACAGCAAGCGCCCGAGCCTGTGGGTAGAGCCTACAACTGCATGGGGCGAAGGCTCTATCGATCTGCTGGAAATCCCTACGACAGGTGAAACCCTCGACAACATCGTTGCGTTCTGGACGCCGAAAAAACCGGTGGCCGCCGGCGATTCGCTGAACTACGGCTACAAGCTCTACTGGAGCGCTCTGCCGCCGGTCGGCACGCCGCTGGCACGGGTGCATGCGACCCGTTCCGGCATGGGTGGATTCGTCGAAGGCTGGGCACCAGGCGAGCATTACCCGCCAGTCTGGGCCCGTCGTTTCGCCGTGGACTTCACCGGTGGCGGTCTGGATCGCCTGCCGCAGGGCACCGGGATCGAACCGGTGGTCACCTGCTCCAACGGCAAGGTGCAGGACTTCAGCGTGCTGGTGCTGGATGACATCAAGGGTTACCGGATCCTGTTCGACTGGTACCCGACCAATGACAGCGTTGAGCCGGTGGAACTGCGTCTGTTCATCCGCACCAACGACCGCACGCTGAGCGAGACCTGGTTGTACCAGTACTTCCCGCCGGCGCCGGACAAGCGCAAGTACCCTTGATGGCTTGAGCCGTCAGGCCAACGGGCAGTACAAGTGGATATCGTGGGGTTCCAGATCAAACAGTTCGGGATCCGGTTGTTCCAGCAACCGGCAACCCTGGCGCTGGTAGAACTCCACGGTATTGCGCGACTCGGTCGCCGAGACGTACAACGCCTCGGCGCCGATCTCCCGGCCATGGGCGCAGGCCAGGGCAAACAATCGCCCGCCCAGCCCCTGCCCACGCCAGGCGCGGCTGATGTGCAGGAACTTCAACTGCCGCATCTTCAGGCCCTGATTGTGAATAACCCGGTTATCCACAACCACTGCCGCCACCAGTGTCTCGCCATCGAAAAGTCCGTGTAGCCACCCGCCGCTGCGCCAGCACTTCTCCAATACCCGCGCATTCTCCTCCGCCTCCCCTTCGGGCCAGCCGCGCATGTCGAAACGCGCCGGATACAGAATCAGCTCACCGTTCTCTACGCGATAGCACTCCTCGACCAACTCACTGCGGTCGATCAGCGCCAGCAGCGGCAAGTCGAGTTCGGTCAGCTCTCGTTCGATCAACATTGCGGTCCATTCCTTTGCAATTCCAAACGGCAGGCAAGAAAAAACCCGCCGGTTCAATGGCGGGTTTTATAGGCTTTGCGACAGGTCGGAATCAATCCCGCAGATCAGACTCGTGAATCGGCTGATCCCGATGGGTCGCACGCTGATATTGCGCCGGCCACACTGCTTTGCGCCCGCCCAGGTCGTCGTCCGCATGCAGCGGCCAGTACGGATCACGCAGCAACTCACGGGCGAGGAAGATGATGTCGGCCTGACAGGTCCGCAGGATGTGCTCGGCTTGCGCAGGCTCGGTAATCATGCCCACGGTGCCGGTAGCGATGCCTGATTCCTTGCGCACCCTTTCCGCGAAGCGGGTCTGATAACCCGGTCCCACCGGAATCTCCGCGTTCGCTGCGGTGCCACCCGACGATACGTCGATAAGATCCGCACCGAGGGTTTTCAGGCGTCGCGCCAGCTCCACGGTTTCATCGGGGTTCCAGCCGTCCTCGACCCAATCGGTGGCCGACAGACGGACGAACACCGGCAGTTCTTCCGGCCAGACGGCACGTACCGCCTCGGTCACTTGCAGCACCAGACGAATGCGGTTATCGAACGAACCGCCATACTGATCGCGACGCTGGTTGCTGAGCGGCGAGAGGAACTGGTGCAACAGATAACCATGCGCCGCATGCACCTCGACCACGCTGAAACCGGCTGCGAGCGCACGCTTGGCTGCGGCCACGAAATCCTGGATGACCTGGGCGATCTGCCCTTCATCAAGCTGTTTGGGTTGGGTATGTTGCGGGTCAAAGGCAATCGGTGAGGGCCCGACCGGGGTCCAGCCGCCGTCATCCGGTTTGACGCTGCCATGCTTGCCGATCCACGGCCGATGGGTGCTGGCCTTGCGTCCGGCGTGGGCCAGTTGAATGCCGGCCACTGCCCCCTGCGCGTTGATGAAACGGGTGATGCGTTGCAGCGGTGCGATCTGTTCGTCGTTCCACAGGCCCAGGTCTTCGGCGGTGATCCGCCCGTCGGCCGTGATCGCCGTGGCTTCGGTAAATACCAGGCCCGCGCCCCCCACTGCACGGCTGCCGAGATGCACCAGATGCCAGTCGTTGGCCAGGCCATCGACACTTGAGTACTGGCACATTGGCGATACGGCGATGCGGTTGGGCAGGGTCAGTTGGCGAAGGGTAAAGGGTTCAAGCAGCAGACTCATGGGGCACCTCTCAAATCAGTGGGCAGGCTCCAGGGTTCTGTTTGAAAAGTCGACGAGTGACAGGAAAAAGGTGCAGCACCCGCCCCCGCGGGCAAAAAATTCGACAAGACGTCACAAGGCCAATCAAGCAGTGCTTAGAGCCTAGTCGACATCCGGGGATGAGGGAGGGTTCAGAAATGAAACAGCACAATTGAAAACGCCTGCGCCCCTTCAGAAAGGGGCGCAAAGCCCTTAGCGCGGTTCGATGTGAGCAATCATCAGTTGCACGTTTTCATTGCCGCGAAACTCGTTGAGATCGAGCTTGTAGGCCAGCTCGACCCATTTGATTGTCGGGTTCGGCCAGATATCGCGGTCAATGCCAAACGCGATGCCATCCAGTTTCACCGAACCGCATTCGCTCTTCAGCACCACTTTCAGGTGCCGCTCGCCGACCACCCGCTGCTCGACCAACTGGAACACGCCATGAAACAGCGGCTCCGGGAAATGCTGGCCCCAAGGCCCGGCATGACGCAGGGCACGAGCCAGTTCCAGATGAAACTCTTCAACAGCCAGGGTGCCGTCCGACAGCAGGCGCCCGGTCAGATCTTCTTCGCGAAGCTGCCTGCGCACTTCGGCGTCGAATGCCTCGGCGAACAACGGAAAATTCTCCTGCGGTAAGGTCAGGCCAGCTGCCATCGCGTGGCCACCGTACTTGCTGATCAGGTCCGGATGCTGCGCTGCCACCACGCTCAACGCATCGCGAATATGAAAGCCCTGGACCGAGCGCCCCGAGCCCTTGAGCAAACCGTCGCCAGCATCGGCGAAGGCGATGGTCGGGCGGAAATAACGCTCTTTCATCCGCGAGGCCAGAATGCCGATGACACCCTGGTGCCATTCCGGATCGAACAGGCAAAGGCCGAACGGCATAGACTCGACCGGCAAGTCCTTGAGCTGTGCCAGCGCTTCACGCTGCATGCCTTGCTCGATGGATTTGCGATCCTGGTTCATGCCGTCCAGTTGCGCGGCCATTTCCCGGGCCAGTTCCCCATTCTGGGTCAGCAGGCACTCAATCCCGAGGCTCATGTCATCCAGACGCCCCGCCGCGTTCAGGCGCGGGCCGACGATGAAACCAAGATCGGTAGAGGTAATGCGCGAAGCCTCGCGCTTGGCCACTTCAAGGATCGCCTTGATCCCCGGCCGCGCACGTCCGGCGCGAATCCGCTCCAGCCCCTGGTGCACCAGAATCCGGTTGTTGGCATCCAGCGGCACCACGTCGGCGACGCTGCCCAGCGCCACCAGATCCAGCAGTTCGCCGATGTTCGGTTGTGGCTTGCTCTCGTACCAGCCGAGGCTGCGCAGGCGTGCACGCAGTGCCATCAACACGTAGAAAATCACCCCGACCCCGGCCAGCGCCTTGCTCGGGAACTCGCAGCCGGGCTGGTTCGGATTGACCAGTGCATCGGCTTGCGGCAGTTCGTCGCCGGGCAAGTGGTGGTCGGTGATCAACACCTTCAGGCCGTGACGTTTCGCTGCAGCAACGCCTTCGACGCTGGAAATACCGTTGTCGACGGTGATCAACAGTTGCGGCTCGCGGGTCATCGCGACTTCGACGATTTCCGGGGTCAGGCCGTAGCCGTATTCAAAGCGGTTCGGCACCAGATAATCGACATGCGCTGCGCCCAACAGGCGCAAACCGAGCACGCCCACGGTGCTGGCCGTCGCGCCGTCGGCGTCGAAGTCGCCGACGATCAGGATCCGCTGACGCTGCTCCAGCGCCGTCACCAGCAGGTCTACCGCCGCATCAATCCCTTTGAGCTGCTGGAACGGAATCAGCCGCGCCAGGCTCTTGTCCAGCTCCGCCTCGGACTGCACGCCCCGCGCCGCGTACAGGCGGGTCAGCAACGGTGGCAGATCACCGAGAAACGGCAGAGTGGCGGGCAACGGGCGAGGATCGATACGCATGGGGTGACAGGAGCTTCTCTTGGGTACGTGGGATTTTTCGGGAGCGCTGCGGACTTAGCCGCGCTCGCCTTGCAGCCAGCTGAGCTGAACTTCGTGCTGACCACGGTCGTCGGTGACGAAGATCGTGCCTTCGCTGATCATCACGTCCCACTTGATGACGCGGGGCATGTCCTTGGCCAGGGTTTCCAGCACTTCCTGCGGGACAGCAGCGATGTTGACGTTCTTCAGGTTCTTGATCGCCGGGATCACCTTGCCTTCCCAGACGCGCAGGCTGCCGTAGGCCAGCAGGCTGGTGCGCTCGGTGCGACGGGAGCACCAGGTCAGGCGATCCGCATCCGGCTGGCCGACTTCGATCCAGTGCAGGACGCGATCATCCAGGCTCTTTTCCCACAGCGCAGGTTCATCCACGTCCGACAGACCACGACCGAACGACAGGTGCTCGTTGTACCAGAGCGCGTAGGCCAGCAGGCGCACGGTCATGCGTTCTTCGGTTTCCGAAGGGTGGCGGGCGATGGTCTGCTTCACGTTCTCGTAGACGCTGCGGTCGAGATCGGTGAGGTTCAGTTCGAATTTGTAGGTGGTGGACGGCTGGGCCATGAACGGGCTTCTTGATACGAGGAAAGTCGGCAAGTCTAACCGATGCTGTAGGCAATCCACGAATTGATGGCGATCAACCTTGCGCGACTGACAGCCGGCTATGTTAAAACGCTGTATCCGTTCAGCCTTGTCCTACAGGATCTCGCATGCCGTTCGCCAACAAACCGCTCAGCGGTCTGAAAGTCATCGAATTGGGTACATTGATTGCCGGGCCGTTTGCCTCGCGCATTTGCGGCGAGTTCGGTGCCGAAGTGATCAAGATCGAATCGCCGGACGGCGGTGATCCGCTGCGCAAGTGGCGCAAGCTGTATGAAGGTACTTCGTTGTGGTGGTTCGTCCAGGCACGCAACAAAAAGTCCCTGACGCTGAACCTGAAACACCCCGACGGTCTGGCGATCCTGAAAAAACTGCTGGGTGAAGCCGATATCCTGATCGAGAACTTCCGCCCAGGCGTCCTGGAAAAACTCGGCCTGAGCTGGGAAACCCTGCACGCGCTGAACCCGAAACTGGTGATGGTGCGCCTTTCAGGCTTCGGCCAGACAGGGCCGATGAAGGATCAGCCAGGTTTCGGTGCGGTCGGCGAATCCATGGGCGGCCTGCGCTACATCACCGGTTTCGAAGACCGCCCGCCGGTGCGTACCGGAATTTCCATCGGCGATTCGATTGCCGCCCTGTGGGGTGTGATCGGCGCGTTGATGGCCCTGCGTCATCGCGAGGTCAACGGCGGGCTTGGCCAGGTCGTTGATGTGGCGCTCTACGAAGCGATCTTCGCCATGATGGAAAGCATGGTGCCGGAGTTCGATGTGTTCGGGTTCATTCGTGAACGCACCGGTAACATCATGCCGGGCATCACACCGTCGTCGATCCACACCAGCGCCGACGGCAAACATGTGCAGATCGGCGCCAACGGCGATGCGATCTTCAAGCGTTTCATGCTGATCATCGGCCGTGAAGATCTGGCCAATGACCCGGCGCTGGCCAGCAATGACGGGCGCGACACCCGCCGTGACGAGTTGTACGGGGTGATCGATCGTTGGGTCAATTCGCTGCCGCTGCAAACCGTGCTGGACCTGCTGAACCAGGCCGAAGTCCCGGCCAGCCGGATCTTCAGCGCCGAAGACATGTTCAACGATCCGCAGTACCTGGCCCGGAAAATGTTCCTGCAAGCCAAACTGCCGGACGGCAAACCCTTCAAGATGCCGGGCATCGTGCCGAAACTCTCTGATACACCCGGCACGTCCGAATGGGTCGGACCGCAGCTCGGTGAACACAATGCGCAGGTACTCCACGATCTTGGCTACGACGAGAAGCAGATCGCCCGGCTGCGCGAAGACGGAGCCATCTGAGCTGAAGCGCCGACCGGCCTCAGCCTCCAACCGCGCCCACCACTGGTGGACGTGGCGGCTGTTCGGCCTGCTTTTTCTGCTGATGCTTCCGGCCTGGGCGCAGGCGAAGCCGACGCTGATCTGGCTGCTGCGCGACCTGCCGCCGCTGACCATTTTCGAAGGCCCGAAAAAGGGCCAGGGCGTCATCGATCAACTGATGCCGATGCTGATTGCCGGCATGCCGCAATACGAACACACCTTGATGCGGGTCAACCGCGCCCGCGGCATCCAGATGCTCCATGAACACCCGTTCGCCTGTGATCCTTCGCTGATCTGGAACAAGGAGCGCGCGCAATGGATCGCGTTCTCCATCCCGGCATTTCGAGCGGTCAGCAATGGCCTGGTGGTGCGTCAGAAAGATCGCGAAGTGCTGGCGCCGTTCATTTCCGACGGTGAAGTCGATCTGTCCGCATTCCTGGCCAACAGCGACAGAAAAGTCGGCGTGGTGGCCGAGCGCAGTTATGGCGAATACATCGACGGCCTGCTCCGACAGGCACCGGGCGGCGCGCTGACACCGCATTACGGGAATGACGCGTTAAGCAGTCTGCTGTCGATGCAACGGCTCGGGCGATTGCAGGTGGTGCTGGGTTACTGGCCGGAAATCCGTTATCAGGCGCGTCAGGCACAGATCGCTGAAGACGAGCTGGAGTTTTTCCCCATTCGCGGGTCAGGCAAGTACATTTCGGGCCACGTCGGCTGCACCGACACTACTCAGGGCCGGCAGGCGATCAGTGAAATCGATCAACTGTTGCGTACCCTGCCCCACGAACATCTCGACCAGCTCTACGCCGACTGGCTGGACCCTGAAAGGCGTCAGGACTATCTGGAGCAGGCGCGGATCTTCTTCCAGCAGCAGGCCACGCAGTAAATCCCGGACAAAAGAAACCCCGAGAAGTGGGGAGACGACTCGGGGTTAAACGTGGTCTTTATCAAAGACCCGTAGCAGCAAGCGACAAGCACCGGAGCACAATGCTTGATCCTGCTGCTATGGGGTCTGACTGACCCGGGTGCAGGAAGGTTCCCACAAAACACAAATCAGTTTCAGAGACCCGGGTGCTTGTCGCGGGCAGCGTTGCGCAACGCTGCAATCACACACGGCTCCAGCCGACCTTCGGCGATCAGGATGTCGCGATGCAAGCCATCGACCACATCCGTCAGTTGGCGCTTGTCGCTCAATTGCGCCCGATTGAATTCGCGTTCCACCATGATGGCACCACTGCCGTTCTTCAGTGTCACCAGGCATTCACCCTGCAGACCGCGAGGGGTCAGCGTCACCTGATACGGGCTCAGAGCCTCACCGAGCAATAGACTGATACTTTCCATCTCGATCTCCACTCAATAGTCCGAAAACACAGTGCCTGGGGCGTGTCCACAGTAAATGACCACCGGCCCGAGAAGAAAGTTCTGCATGTCGGCGGCCTCTCCCGGAGCGTCACCTGCCTGACGGAGCATGCAGGGTGAAGATGACAGAAAAATAACCAATGGCTTCAGACTGTGACCGGACGTCGGGGCGACGACAGATAGCTGTCGAGCAGATTGCGCATCAGCACGGCCGAAACCGGTGTGTGCAGGCGTCCCAGGAGCTTCATCCCTTCATCGCCGAGCAAAGGTTCCAGGTCGGCCTGTACGCTGGGCGCCACCACCCCCAACAGAATCAGCGCCCGCGCCTCTTGCCGGGTCACCAGATGCCTGATCAGCGCCACCCCCTCGCCACCCTTGAGTTGCGGATTGCAGATGGCGATATCGACAGTCCCACGGCGTACCAGCGAACGCTTTGCCGCGCCCAGCGAAGGCGCGGTCAACACGTCATAGATACCGATGGCGTTGAGCATCTGGTGCAACGCCATCAACTGGAACGGGTTGGGTTCGAGAAGCAGGATTTTGAGCGAGCGCATTGGACGACCTCTGGAACGACAATCGCGGTTTCTCGCCGCAGTGGTTTGTCACTCTAGGGCAGTCGTCCTAAGCCTCCCATCAGAAAAGTAGCCACGCTTTATAGGACATTTCCCAACTTCACTGCGGACAACGACACCCGCTCTCGATCCGCCGCTGGGTGATATCCGTCCAGCCACCCAATAAACCGCGCAGTTTTCCATCGACACCGTAAAAAGGCACCGTCCATTGATAGATGTGCCGGGAGCCACTCCTGAACAACAACTGTCGTTTGCTGAAGCGCGTCTTGCGTGTGCGCAGTTGCACCATGAACTCGTCATGCAGCATCAGTGAGGTGGCGGGCGGAAGCGCATCGAATTCATACAGCGTCCGTCCTTGCACTTGCTCGAAACGGACGCCCAGTGCTTCTTCATAGCTGCGGTTGCACATGATCAACCGTCCCTGCAGATCACGCACGAACACGGGGTCGGGCATCGCATCGATCAGTGCATGCTGAAAGGCCAGTTGATCGCCCAAGCCCTTTTCGGCTTCCCGGCGCTGTTTTATCTCGGTAGCAAGCCGACGATTCCAAAACAGCGAAAGCAGGCCCAATACCCCGAGCGCCCCCATCGCCCAGCATCCCCACTTGATCAGCTGCGCCCCGAACGACGGTGCCGGTGCAGGTGAAATACCGTCCAGCCACTTCACGCGCATGGCCCGCAACTCGGCGGCCGAAAAAGCACCGAGGGCCTTGTTGAGAATGCTAAGCAACTCAGGCAGGCCTTTGCGTACCGCCAGATGATCCGCCTCCCACTTGCCCTCGACCAGACCACCGACCTTGAGCAAGCCTGATGGAAACAGCTGCGCACCGATCTCGTTTTCAATCGTGGCGTAAGCCTCGCCACTCTCCACCAGCGCCCGGGCCTCGGCGTAGGTCTTGACCGAACGTATCTCGATCAAAGGGTGATCGCGTCGGATACAGTCCTCCAGCGCATGCCTGGCCGGCAACACCAGGACCCGTTTCTCCAGCTCTTCAAGCGACTGCACCGCCGGCAAACCTGCCCGCCCGACGAACACCCACCCCGCTCCCCCGAAGGCATGGCTGAAATCGAGGAACTGCCTGCGCTCCTCGTTCATGGCCAGTGTCGTACTGATGTCGGCGACGCCGCTTTCCAGTCGTTCCAGCATGTGGTTGGTGGAGAACGATTCCTGATGCACGAACTGCAAACCGGTCATGGCGCTGATGTGCTTGAGCACATCGTTGTTCAAGCCACTCCACTGACCGTGTTCGTCCTGAAACAGATACAACGGATATTGCACCGAGGCGACTGTCACCCTGGGGTTTTCACGAATCCACTGTCGCTCTTGCGCGTCCAGCTCGATGGGCTGGATATTCAACTCCATCCCTTCTGAATGCATCGTCAGATGAGCTGCCTCGGTCAATTGCAGAAACCCCGACAGCCCCAACAAAAACAACCAGCTCAGCGCTGGCCTCAATCCTGAATAAAACCGCATTGCCACATCCTTCGTCATCGACTCGCCCGTCCTTCGTGGGCGAAACCCGAGCAGTGTGGCATGCAAAAACAAGAAAGCCCGTCAGGAGACGGGCTTCAAAATGTGACAGCTTTCAGGGCTTAAAGCGGCTTGCCGCGATTGCCATGCTGGCTGACAAAGGCCTGCACGGCTTTCAGCTCGTTTGCCAAAACTGTGCAGCGCTCTTCTCTCTCAAACAAATCAGAAAGATGTGCAGGTAGTTCGAGAGCTTTTCCTACACCGGCTTTTTCCACGGCATCCGGGAACTTGACCGGATGCGCCGTGCCCAGGATCACCATCGGGATATCCAGGCTGCGACGGCATTCGCGTGCGGCTTTCACACCGATGGCCGTGTGCGGATCGAGCACCTCACCGGTCTGTTCGAAGACTTCGGCGATGGTTTCGCAGGTTTGCGCATCGTCCACGGCCAGCGAGTCGAACAGTTTGCGCGCCTCGGTCCAGCGTTCCTGTTCGACGCTGAAACCGCCGCCCTGCTTGAACGAATCCATCAGACCGGCAATCGCCGCGCCGTTGCGACCGTGCAGGTCGAACAGCAGGCGTTCGAAGTTCGACGAGACCATGATGTCCATCGACGGCGACAGGGTGGCGTGCAGGGTTTCCTTGACGTACTGGTTGCCGCTCATGAAGCGGTGCAGGATGTCGTTGCGGTTGGTGGCGACGATCAACTGGTTGATCGGCAGACCCATGTTGCGCGCCAGGTAACCGGCGAAGATGTCGCCGAAGTTGCCAGTCGGCACCGAGAACGACACCGAACGTGCCGGGCCGCCCAATTGCAGCGCTGCGTGGAAGTAGTAAACGATCTGGGCCATGATCCGCGCCCAGTTGATCGAGTTCACCGCCACCAGACGTGTGCCCTTGAGGAAGCTCTGGTCAGCGAAGCTTGCCTTGACCATTTCCTGGCAGTCGTCGAAGTTGCCTTCGATGGCGATGTTGTGGATGTTCTCACCGAGGATGGTGGTCATCTGCCGACGCTGCACTTCGGACACACGGTTGTGCGGGTGCAGGATGAAGATGTCGACGTTTTCGCAATGCTTGCAGCCTTCGATGGCAGCCGAACCGGTATCACCGGAAGTTGCGCCGACGATCACCACGCGCTCGCCGCGCTTTTCCAGCACGTAGTCGAGCAAACGACCGAGCAGTTGCAGGGCGAAGTCCTTGAACGCCAGGGTCGGGCCGTGGAACAGCTCCAGCACCCATTCGTTGCCGTTCAGCTGACGCAGCGGCGCCACGGCGTTGTGCGAGAACACACCGTAGGTTTCTTCGAGGATCTTTTTGAAATCGGCGTCCGGAATGCTGCCGGTCACGAACGGGCGCATCACCCGGAAGGCCAGCTCGTGATACGGCAGGCCGGCCCAGGAAGCGATTTCTTCCTGGGTGAAACGTGGCAGGTTTTCCGGGACGTACAGACCGCCGTCGGTGGCGAGACCGGCCAGCAGGACGTCTTCGAAATTCAGGGCCGGTGCCTGGCCGCGGGTACTGATGTAACGCATGACTGACTCCAATGGACAGTGTTCGCAACACAGGGCCCGCAGGCGGGCCCTGTGAAGGAGATCAACTTAGTTCAAGTGCTCGACGCGGATCCGCACAACCGGACCGACCACGCCCGCCAGGGCTTCGAGGGCGGCGATCGCATCGTTGATGTGCTGTTCCAGCACGCGGTGGGTCAGCAGGATCATCGGCACCAGGCCGTCGTGTTCCTCGACTTCCTTCTGCATGATCGACTCGATGTTGATGCCGCGCTCCGACAGGATGCTCGCCACCTGAGCGAGCACGCCCGGATGGTCCTTGGCCTGGATGCGCAGGTAGTAGGCGCTTTCGCAGGCTTCGATCGGCAGGATCGGATGGGCCGACAGCGAGTCCGGCTGGAAGGCCAGGTGCGGCACGCGGTTTTCCGGGTCGGAGGTCATGGCGCGAACCACGTCCACCAGATCCGCGATCACCGACGAAGCGGTCGGCTCCATGCCGGCGCCAGCGCCGTAGAACAGGGTCGAACCGGCAGCGTCACCGTTGACCATCACCGCGTTCATCACGCCGTTGACGTTGGCGATCAGGCGATCGGCCGGGATCAGCGTCGGGTGTACGCGCAACTCGATACCCGCGGCGGTGCTGCGTGCCACGCCCAGGTGCTTGATGCGGTAGCCCAGCGCTTCGGCGTAGTTCACGTCGGCGGTGGTCAGCTTGGTGATGCCTTCGGTGTAAGCCTTGTCGAACTGCAACGGAATACCGAACGCGATCGAAGCCAGGATCGTCAGCTTGTGCGCCGCGTCGATGCCTTCGACGTCGAAAGTCGGATCGGCTTCGGCGTAGCCCAGCGCTTGCGCCTCGGCCAGCACGTCTTCGAAGGTGCGACCCTTCTCGCGCATTTCGGTGAGGATGAAGTTGCCGGTGCCGTTGATGATCCCGGCGACCCAGTTGATACGGTTGGCGGACAGGCCTTCACGGATCGCCTTGATCACCGGAATGCCACCGGCTACCGCCGCTTCAAATGCCACGATCACGCCTTTCTCGCGTGCCTTGGCGAAAATTTCATTACCGTGAACGGCAATCAGAGCCTTGTTCGCGGTGACCACATGCTTGCCATTCTCGATGGCCTTGAGTACCAGCTCGCGGGCAACGGTGTAGCCGCCCATCAGCTCTATGACGATGTCGATCTCAGGGTTCGTGGCCACTTCGAAGACATCGTTGGTAATCGCAATACCGGTCGTCTGGAACTGAGGCTTTGGCGTGCGCATGGCAATTTGTGCCACTTCGATTCCACGCCCGGCACGACGAGCAATTTCCTCGGCGTTGCGCTGAAGTACGTTGAAGGTACCGCCACCGACGGTCCCTAACCCACAGATGCCTACTTTGACCGGTTTCACTGTGAACTCCCCATAAAACGGCCGACGCGAGGCCGGCCGTGAAAACAACCGCGCAATCGCGGCTCTCTATTGATGGCCCGGCCATGTTGCCGCCGGACCACGCTCGTCAGCGCCTGAGCGTGACGATGCGAATTACTTCGCGCCCAGCGCCAGTTTGGCGACTTGTGGCGCAGGCTGGTAGCCCGGAATGACTTGTCCGTCAGCCAATACGATGGCCGGTGTGCCGTTCACGCCGATCGACTGACCGAGGGCGAACTGCTTGGAAACCGGGTTCTCGCACTTGGCAGCCTTGATTTCCTTGCCATCGACCATCTTGTCCATGGCCGCTTTCTTGTCTTTCGAGCACCACACAGCTTGCAGTTGCTCGTCACCCGGCGAACCCAGGCCCTGGCGCGGGAACGCCACGTAACGCACTTCGATGCCGCGCTTGTTCAGCTCCGGCACTTCGGCGTGCAGCTTGTGGCAGTACGGGCAAGTGGTGTCGGTGAAAACGGTGATGTGCGACTTGGTTTCGCCCACGGCCGGGTAAACCACGGTCTCGGCCACCGGGATCGCATTGATCAGTTTGGAAATGCCCAGGCGCTCGGTCTTCTCGGTCAGGTTGACCGGTTTGCCGTCCTTGAGCTGGAACATGTAGCCCTGAACGATGTACTGGCCGTCGGCGCTGGCGTAGAGCACGCGGCTGCCCTTGAGCTTGACTTCGTACAGGCCCGGCAGCGGGCTGGCGGTGATGGTGTCCACCGGCACGTCGAGCTGGAGGTTTTCCAGGCTCTGGCGGATGGCTTTGTCGGCCGCATCATCGGCGACGGCAAAGGTGCTGACCAACGCAATGGCTGCGGCGGCGAAAATCTGGGTGAGACGCATGAGAACTCCTGAAGGCGGACAAATGGAACGTTCAGAACGCCCGTGCCGGAACACCGGGTCATAACCGTCCATCGTGCAAACCGGCAAAGCCTACCACATAAGGTTCGCGTGACCGAATGCGCCTGTCGCAAGACAGACTGCGCTCAGCCTCGAGGGTGATGCTTGGCATGCAGATCCTGCAACCGTGCCCGGGCGACGTGAGTGTAGATCTGCGTGGTCGACAGGTCGCTGTGGCCCAACAACATCTGCACCACCCGCAAATCGGCGCCATGGTTGAGCAGGTGCGTGGCGAAGGCGTGACGCAGCGTGTGGGGCGACAGTGATTTGCCGATGCCGGCGACCTTGGCCTGATGCTTGATACGGTGCCAGAAGGTCTGGCGAGTCATCTGCTCGCCGCGCTGACTGGGAAACAGCACATCGCTGGGGCGTCCGCCCAGCAGCTCGCCGCGACCATCGCGCAGGTAGCGCTCGACCCAGACAATCGCTTCCTCGCCCATCGGTACAAGGCGCTCTTTACTGCCCTTGCCCATTACCCTCAATACGCCCTGACGCAGGTTGACCTGCTCCAGGGTCAGACTGATCAGCTCGGTTACCCGCAAGCCGCAGGCGTAAAGGACTTCAAGCATGGCGCGGTCACGCTGGCCGATGGCTTCGCTCAAGTCTGGCGCCCTCAGCAACGCTTCAACGTCGGCTTCTGACAGGGATTTGGGCAACGGCCGACCGAGTTGCGGCATGTCGACGCGCAAGGTCGGATCGACCGAGATCAGTTTTTCCCGCAACAGGTAGCGATAAAAGCCACGTACACCCGAGAGGAATCGCGCGGTAGAACGGGGTTTGTAGTTCTGTTCCAGGCGCCAGGCCAGGTGATCGAGGATCAATTCACGACCGGCGTTGATCAGCTCGAGATTTTTCTCCTGCAACCAGCCGTTGAACAGTGCGAGATCACTGCGATAGGCGTCGCGGGTGTTGTCGGAAAGACCTTTTTCCAACCATAGGGCGTCGAGAAACTGGTCAATCAGCGGGTGGTCGATGGCGGGCATAAAAGCTCAGGCAAGGCAGAGATGGCGGACAGTCTTTCATAGCCCGCCCGTACACGGAACCTTCAGGCGGCAAAACCAGGCAGAACTGGCACCGGGCGCTTGTCGTCGTCAATCGCGACGAAGCTGAACTGCCCGTGAATCGCCTTTTCGCGCCCGTCGCAGCTCATGCTTTCAACGAACACTTCCACCTCGACCTTGAGGCTGGTGTTGCCGACCTTGATCACCCGCCCGACCAGTTCGACGATGGAACCTGCGGGGATCGCGTGGTTGAAATCGATTCGGTCGGTCGACACGGTCACCAGTGGCAAGCGGCAGAAACGCGTAGCGGTGATAAACGACACTTCGTCCATCCAGGCGAGCGCAGTGCCGCCGAACAGGGTGTTGTGATGGTTGGTGGTCGGCGGGAAAACCGCCTTGGTCACGCGGGTCACCGAGAGTTCGGTGCGGCGTTCGATTTCGTGCTCACGAGATGTCATGGATACGGCCTGAAGCAATAGTGCTGTGGATAAATTGCGGACAACAAAAAAGCAGCCCGTAGGCTGCTTTTTTCTGCATCGGAAGCTGGACTTAAGCCAGTTTTTCCTTGATGCGAGCTGCTTTACCCGACAGGTCGCGCAGGTAGTACAGCTTGGCTTTACGTACGTCACCGCGACGTTTAACAGCCATGCTGTCGATCTGCGGGGAGTAGGTCTGGAAAGTACGTTCTACGCCAACACCGTTGGAGATTTTACGAACGGTGAACGCACTGTTCACGCCGCGGTTACGCTTGGCGATTACAACGCCTTCGAACGCTTGCAGACGGGAACGATCGCCTTCCTTCACTTTCACCTGAACGACAATGGTGTCGCCCGGGGCAAAGGTAGGGATCTCTTTGGTCATCTGCTCTGCTTCGAGTGCAAGGATGATTTTGTTGGTCATGCTGTGCTCCTAAGGTAAATCGTCGGATTTACCATCGATACGTTGTTAACTATCGTCCCGCTCGCGGATGTATTCCTCGAGCAGCTTCTTCTCTTCTCCAGAAAGCGAGCGGCTTTCCAGAAGATCGGCGCGTCGTTCATAGGTCCGACCAAGGGACTGCTGTAAACGCCAACGCCGGATGTGCGCGTGGTTGCCACTCAGCAACACGTCGGGTACACGCTGATCCGCATACACCTCAGGTCGGGTGTAGTGCGGGCAATCCAGCAGACCATCCGTAAAGGAATCTTCCTCGGCGGAGTCCGCATGCCCTAAAGCTCCAGGCAGCAGTCGTGTAACCGCATCGATCAGGACCATGGCCGGCAGCTCGCCACCAGACAGTACATAGTCGCCAATCGACCACTCTTCATCGACATGAGCTTCAATAAAACGCTCGTCAATGCCTTCATAGCGACCGGCAATCAGGATCAGTGCATCCGATTTCGCCAGTTCGCGTACCGCCGACTGAGTCAGTTGACGGCCTTGGGGGGACAGGTAAATCACCTTCGCCGCCTCCCCGGCTGCTGCCTTGGCCTGAACCAGAGCATCTTCCAGGGGCTTGATCTTCATCACCATGCCCGGACCACCGCCAAACGGGCGATCGTCCACAGTGTGATGCCGATCCGTCGTGTAATCCCGCGGATTCCAACAGGTCAGCTGCAAGAGCCCCTGTTTGACCGCACGACTGGTGATGCCGTAGTCGCCAATGGCGGAAAACATCTCGGGAAACAAACTGATCACTTCTACGCGCAAGTTAGCCACGCTTAGAAGTCCGCGTCCCAATCCACCTTCATCTCGCCCGCTGCGAGGTCGACGGCCAACACGCATTGCTCCGTATAGGGCAACAGGCGTTCGCGATCATCCAGGCTGCCAGCGCAAGGCTTGACTACCATTACATCATTGGCGCCGGTTTCCAGAAGATGATCGATTTTCCCGAGCAATTGCCCAAGCGTGTCGATGACCTTCAGACCTTCCAGCTGGTACCAGTAGTACTCGCCTTCGGTCAATTCAGCGAACAGGTTGCGCGGCACGCAGATCTCATAACCGGCCAGAAGACGAGCTTCTTCACGATCATCAAGACCCTTGAGCTTTGCGACCAGGAACTTGTCGCTCCCGCGTCCACTGACCAGCTCGACCTGTTTGACATTGCCTTCGCGCTTGAGCGTCCAGGTTTTGTACTGCAACAGGTTTTCAGTCGGATCAGTAAAGGAATAAACCTTCACTTCGCCGCGAACGCCGTGAACAGAGTAAATTTTGCCAATAACGATCAAATCATCGGCAATAGCAGGCGTCGCGTTCATATTGCTCAGGCCGCAGCCTTAGCCGATTCCTTCAGCAACTGAGCAACACGCTCAGAAGGCTGTGCACCAACGCTCAGCCAGTAGGCAACGCGCTCTTGGTTCACGGACAGACGGATTTCCTGACCACGGGCAACAGGGTTGAAGAAACCAACCTGTTCTTTGTGGGAACCGTCACGCGGGTTGCGGGAGTCGGTTACGGTCAGGTGGTAAAACGGGCGCTTTTTGGAGCCGCCAAGGGCAAGACGGATTGTTAGCATGTGAACATCGTTCCTGTAGTCGGTGCTGCAAATCTAAATGCACAGCGGGCATGGGTGCCCGAAAGGCCGCATATTCTAAGGAATATCCGGACTTTTGCAAATGACTTTTTCCGGCGCCTATGGCAGGCCGTGCAGATTTGCATATAGGGCCGTCGTTTAAAACGGCCGGTCAGCTCCCGCCGAGTGCGGGTTTGCTGTTGATCCCGCATCCTTGCGGGGTCTGCGCCGGTGCGACGACCGGCGCGGATTCTTTACATTTTCGGCATGCCGCCGCCGGGCAACATACCGCCCATGCCGCGCATCATTTTCGCCATTCCGCCCTTGGCGGAGAATTTCTTCATCATCTTCTGCATCTGCTTGTGCTGCTTGATCAAGCGACCGATGTCCTGCACCTGAGTGCCGGAACCCATGGCGATCCGGCGCTTGCGCGAACCGCTGATCAGCTCAGGGTCGCGGCGCTCGGCCGGGGTCATGGAGTTGATGATGGCTTCCATCTGTTTGAATTGCTTCTCTGCGGCGCTCTGGGCATTGCCCATCTGCGACAGGTTCACACCACCGATACTCGGCAGTTTGTCCATGAGGCCGCCGAGACCGCCCATGTTCTTCATCTGTTGCAACTGATCGCGGAAGTCTTCGAGGTCGAAGCCCTTGCCCTTCTTCAGTTTCTTGGCCAGTTTGTCGGCCTTGTCCTTGTCGAGGGTCGCTTCAGCCTGTTCGATCAGGCTGAGCACGTCGCCCATGCCGAGGATCCGCGAAGCGATACGCTCCGGGTGGAACGGATCGAGGGCTTCGGTCTTCTCGCCCATACCGATGAACTTGATCGGCTTGCCGGTGATGGCACGAACGGACAGCGCGGCACCGCCACGGGCATCACCGTCGACCTTGGTCAGGATCACACCGGTCAGCGGCAGAGCGTCGCCGAAGGCCTTGGCCGTGTTGGCGGCGTCCTGACCGGTCATGGCGTCGACCACGAACAGGGTTTCGACCGGGTTGATCGCGGCGTGCAGCGCCTTGATCTCGCCCATCATCTCTTCGTCGATGTGCAGACGACCGGCGGTATCGACGATGACCACGTCGATGAATTTCAGTTTTGCTTCTTTAATAGCCGCGTTGGCGATGTCGACCGGCTTCTGGCTCAGGTCGGACGGGAAGAACGTCACGCCGATGTCGTTGGCCAGGGTTTCCAGCTGTTTAATAGCCGCAGGACGATAGACGTCCGCCGACACGACCATGACCGACTTCTTCTTGCGCTCTTTAAGGAAGCGCGCCAGCTTGCCGGCGGTAGTGGTTTTACCGGCACCCTGCAGACCGGCCATCAATACGACGGCTGGCGGCACGGCACTCAGGTTCAAATCTTCGTTGGCCGCGCCCATCAGGCTTTCGAGCTCGGCCTGGACGATCTTCACGAACGCCTGGCCCGGCGTCAGACTGCGCGACACTTCGGTGCCGACAGCGCGCTCCTTGACCGAATTGACGAAGTCCTTGACCACCGGCAGGGCGACGTCGGCTTCGAGCAACGCCATGCGCACTTCGCGCAGGGTGTCTTTGATGTTGTCTTCGGTCAGCTTCGCCTTGCCAGTGACATGGCGCAGCGTCTGCGAGAGACGGTCGGTTAAGTTTTCAAACATTGCGCGATCCTTTCAGGCCCTGTGTAGACCGGGATAATGGCGGCCCAGACCGGAATCAACATGTGCTCGGCGAGCCTGCGGCGTGGGCAGGTCGCGGATTATAGCGAAGACTGCGTCTGGCGGACACCTCGCTGTCAGCTTGCCGGTCTTTCGTGCCATGGCGGTTCTATGCCAAACTCAGCGCCTTTCGGGCTTGCCTAACAGGATTTATGCTCCCCTTGTCACCGAGTTTGCTGACCACCCTCGCCGCCGCCCTTCTATATGCCGCTGCGACCCTCTATCAGGGCACCCGCCTGGCCACTGGCGCCAAGGCCAACAAGCGCCTGCTGGTCACGCTCGGCGTGCTCGCCGTGCTGGCCCACAGTGCCAGCCTGCTGACTCACCTGCTGACGCCGATCGGTCTGGGCCTGGACTTCTTCAGCGCTTCGAGCCTGATTGCCGCGGCAGTCATTGCCCTGACCCTGCTGGCCTGTTCGCGGATCCCGGTGGAAAACCTGCTGGTCCTGTTGTTCCCGCTGGGTGCGATCACCGTGTTGCTGGCGCAGTTCGCACCCACCGGCACCGTGCAGATCATCGACGAAGAGCCGGGCATCCTCGCGCATATCCTGCTGTCGATCCTCGCCTACGGCATGTTCACCATCGCCGTGTTCCAGGCGTTGTTGCTGCTGGTGCAGGATCACCAGCTCAAGAACAAGCACCCGTCCGGGCTGATCAAGAACTTCCCGCCGCTGCAAACCATGGAAAGCCTGCTGTTCGGCTTCCTCTGGGCCGGCTGGACGCTGCTGTCGCTGTCGCTGATTTCCGGCTGGCTGTTCGTCGAAAACCTGTTTGCCCAGCACCTGGTGCACAAGACCCTGCTGGCCTGCCTGGCCTGGGTCGTGTTCAGCGTGCTGTTGTGGGGCCGCAACCGCCTGGGCTGGCGCGGCCACAAAGCGATCCGCTGGACCCTCGCCGGTTTCTGCCTGCTGATGTTGGCGTATTTCGGCAGCAAACTGGTCCGTGAATACATCCTGCACATCTGACGGGCGGCATAAATGGACGGTTTGCCCATAGGGCCGATGCTCGCGGTTTTTGTCCTGCTGATTCTCTGGTCGGGGTTGTTTACCGCCATCGAAGTGGCGCAACAGCATCTGCTGGCGCAACGCACCGCGTCGCGCGCCAGTGACAAGCCACTGGCAAAACTCAGCTTCCCGCTCGACAGCCTGATCCTGTGCAACACCCTGTGTCGCGCCCTCGCCGTGGTGCTTGCCACGCTACTGGCGATTTTCCTCTGTGAAGAGAACGGTCCTTGGGCAGCCTGCCTGGGCGCCAGCGCCGTATTGCTGGTATTTGCCGACTATTTCCCGCGCACCCTCGCCCAACGTTATCCGGACGCCGTGCTGTCATTCGGCAATTCGTTGCTGGCTGTTCCGCTGAAAGTGATCTATCCGCTCGCATGGCTGCTGAGCAGCATCAGTGGTTTGCTGTTGCGTCCGCTGGTGCGCAAGCCTCAGGTCGTGCAGCAGAGCGATGACGACGTCCCCGCCGATCGCCATGACGACCCGGATCACTCGTCTCGCCCGCACCCGGTTTCCGGCATCCATGCGCTGGACAACATCACGGTCAACGACATCCTGGTGCCTCGCAGTGACGTCGACGGCATCAATCTTGATGACCCGATCGAAGAAATCATCGAGCAATTGCGCCACAACAAGCGCACGCGCCTGCCGGTTTTCCACAGCGACATCAACCAGGTCGAGGCCGTCCTCAACACCCGGCAGATCCGCCACTTGCTGGACAATCACGCCCTGACCCGCGAAGCGCTCCTCGCCGCCAGCTACGAGCCGTATTTCGTCCCGGAAAGCACGCCACTGCAACTGCAGCTGCTGAACTTCCACAAGCAGCAGCGGCGCCTGGGCATGGTGGTGGACGAGTACGGCGAAGTGTTGGGGATCGTCACCCTGGAAGACATTCTCGAAGAAATCGTTGGCGAATTCGAAAGCGAGCACAGCCTCGACAACCCGCATATTCATCCGCAGGCCGATGGTCGCATGGTGATCGACGGCGCCGCCTCGATCCGCGAGCTGAACAAATGTCTGGGCTGGCACCTGCCCAGCGACGGCCCCCGGACTCTCAACGGTCTGGTGACCGAAGCACTGGAAACCATTCCGGAAAGCGCGGTCTGCCTGAAGATCGGGCGCTATCGCCTGGAGATCCTCGAAACCGAGGAGAACCGCGTAAGCAAAGTGCTCATCTGGCACACCAGCTCGGCACCGGCACTCACACCCGTCCGCTAGCTCGCCCCTTGTTCAATCGTTAGCCACCTTCCTATAATCGGGGCGCTTACCCAAGCCCCGCCGAACCGCGTGCTTACCCCGCACCCGACTGGTTCCGGCCGGTTCATCACCGCTTTCCGCATCACACCGACGACTGTTCCTACTCGAAACAGCGCTCGTGCCTCATCCCACATCCCTGGGTGTTCGACCATAATAATTCGCTCCAATGGAGCTCATGACTGTCAGGGATCACCGCATGACGACCAGTACCGCTTACAGCGACACCGCGCCTGCCCAACCGACCAACTCCGCCACCCGCGTGGCTACCGCGAGTTTCATCGGCACGGCCATCGAGTTCTACGATTTTTACGTCTACGCCACTGCTGCTGCACTGGTGATCGGGCCGGTATTCTTTCCGCAGACATCCGGCACAGCGCAGATGCTCTCGGCATTCCTCACTTTCGGTATCGCGTTCCTCGCCCGCCCGCTGGGTTCGGCACTGTTCGGCCACTTCGGCGACCGTATCGGACGCAAATCAACACTGGTGGCTTCCCTGCTGCTGATGGGTGTCTGCACCACGCTGATCGGCGTGCTGCCGGGTTACGACAGCATCGGGGCGTGGGCGCCGATCCTGTTGTGTGTGCTGCGCTTCGGCCAGGGCCTGGGATTGGGTGGCGAATGGGGTGGCGCGGCGCTGCTGGCGACCGAAAACGCACCGAAAGGCAAACGCGCGTGGTTCGGCATGTTCCCGCAGTTGGGCCCTTCGATCGGTTTTCTGGCGGCCAACGGCCTGTTCCTGACCTTGGCCATGACGCTCAATGACGAACAGTTCCGCAGTTGGGGCTGGCGGATTCCGTTCCTGCTCAGCGCAGTGCTGGTGATGGTCGGGCTGTATGTGCGCCTCAAACTTCACGAAACGCCAGTGTTCGCCAACGCCATCGCCCGTCAGGAGCGGGTTAAAGTGCCGCTGGTCGAGCTGTTCAGCCAATACTGGGCACCGACGCTGCTGGGTGCCGCCGCCATGGTGGTGTGCTACGCGCTGTTCTACATCTCGACGGTGTTTTCCCTGAGCTACGGCGTGTCGACGCTGGGCTACAGCCGCGAGACATTCCTCGGGCTGCTGTGCTTCGCTGTGCTGTTCATGGCGGCCGCCACGCCGTTGTCAGCCTGGGCAAGCGATCGTTACGGGCGCAAACCGGTGCTGATCGTCGGTGGTGTGCTGGCGATTCTTTCCGGGTTTCTAATGGAGCCGTTGCTGACTCAGGGCTCGACCTGGGGCGTGGCGCTGTTCCTGTGCATCGAGCTGTTCCTGATGGGTGTGACGTTCGCCCCGATGGGCGCGCTGCTGCCGGAACTGTTCCCGACGCACGTCCGCTATACCGGAGCATCGGCGGCCTACAACCTCGGCGGGATTGTCGGGGCCTCGGCGGCACCGTTCTTCGCGCAGAAACTGGTGGCGATGGGTGGTTTGAGTTATGTCGGCGGGTATGTATCTGCGGCCGCGGTGCTCAGCTTGATCGCTGTGCTGTGCCTGAAGGAAACGCGCCATAACGACCTGAATCAGGTGTCATAAGCGCAATGATCGCTCCCGCACGGGCGGGAGCGATCAGATAGCGAGATTACAGCTCTACAACGACCGCCTGAGAAGCACGGGTCGCCTTGGCACGAGCGGCCTCGATCGACTCGTCACGCGCCAGGGCCACGCCCATGCGACGCTGGCCATTGACCTCAGGCTTGCCGAACAGACGCAGCGCGGTATCCGGCTCGCTCAGTGCAGCGCCGAGGTTGGCGAATGCGGTCTGGGTCGACTGACCTTCCACCAGAATCACCGCCGAAGCCGATGGGCCGAACTGACGGATCAGCGGCACCGGCAGGCCGAGAATCGCGCGGGCGTGCAGGGCGAACTGCGACAGGTCCTGGGAAATCAGGGTCACCAGACCGGTGTCGTGCGGGCGCGGCGACACTTCGCTGAACCACACCTGATCGCCCTTGATGAACAATTCGACGCCAAACAGGCCACGACCACCCAAGGCTTCAGTTACCGCTTTGGCAACGCGCTCGGATTCAGCCAGTGCAATCGGGCTCATGGCCTGTGGCTGCCAGGATTCCTGGTAGTCGCCTTTCTCCTGACGGTGGCCGACCGGCGCACAGAACGTGGTGCCGCCGATATGACGAACGGTCAGCAGGGTGATTTCGTAGTCGAAATCGATGAAACCTTCGATGATCACCCGACCTTTGCCAGCGCGACCGCCCTCTTGCGCGTAATCCCAGGCTTTCTGCACGTCATCGACGCTGCGCAGCAGGCTCTGGCCCTTGCCCGACGAACTCATCACCGGTTTGACGACGCACGGGAAACCCAGGTCTTCAACGGCTTTGCTGTAGTCCTCGAAGGTATCGGCGAAGTGGTACGGCGAAGTCGGCAGATCCAGTTCTTCGGCGGCCAGACGACGGATCCCTTCGCGGTTCATGGTCAGTTGCGCGGCGCGAGCAGTCGGGATCACGGTGAAGCCTTCGGCTTCCAGCTCGACCAGGGTAGCGGTGGCGATGGCTTCGATTTCCGGCACGATGAAGTGCGGCTTCTCGGCTTCGATCACCGCACGCAGGGCTGCGCCATCAAGCATGTTGATCACGTGGCTGCGATGAGCAACCTGCATGGCCGGCGCATTGGCGTAACGGTCAACGGCGATCACTTCAACGCCCAGGCGTTGCAGCTCGATCACCACTTCCTTGCCCAACTCACCACAGCCACACAGCAATACGCGGGTCGCGGTCGGCGACAATGGAGTTCCGATACGGGTCATCTCAGGTCCTCAAAGAAGCGGATCATCGAGGAAAGCAACGCCAGACGCGCTTTCCATGGGGAGAAAGCGCGGCATTTTACATGAACCTGAGGGTTTGGCTTCAGCCGGCGACAGCCTGTTTACGCTCGCGCCAGGCCATGATCAGCCAGACGGCGGTGACACCGGCGAACTTCGAGGCCAGAGCAGTGATGATCACCGGTGGCGTCAGCAGGTCGATCATGCCGAAAAAGATGAAGGTATCGAGGGGAATGCTCAGCGCCGAACTGATCCACAGGCGGTCACGCAACGGCCGCTTGGTGACGGTGAACACCAGCCAGTCGATGCACTCGGACACCGCGAACGCCGTGGCGCTGGCCAGCGCAATCGATGGATCGGAGGTGACATAGGACAGCACCAGCGCCGCCAGCATCGCCGCAATCGCACCGTGGCCGAACCGGATCTGCACCATGTCGCGCAACACGAACACCAGCCCGCCCCAGGCCGACCAGATGATGTCCAGGTGCGGCGCAGTGGAGAAGGCGAAGTTGATCAGCACGACACTGCTGATGTAAGCGATGAGGAAAATCATGGGCGTGACCTGTCAATTTGGCGCACAGGTTACTTCAGCCCTTCGAGGACGCCAATCAAATCGGCTATTGCCCAGGCGTTTTGCCGATCATCCAGACCAGCCCACTAGACTTCGCCCGCTCATGACACAACCCCAGCACCGCCCGCCGCTCGTCGTTGGTCATCCGGCTCCAGCGGGTGATTTCCTCGACCGTGCGCTGGCAACCGGTGCAAATGTCATCGTCATCCAACGCGCAAATATTCACGCAGGGCGAGGCCACCGGCCGCTCAACCGTATTCATTCTTCCTGCTCGACCAGATCGCGCGCATAGCGCTGCGAGTTATGTACATAGTGGGCGGCGCTGGCTTCGAGCATCTTCTTCTGTTGTTCGGTCAGCTCACGCACTACCTTGCCCGGCGAGCCCATTACCAGCGAGCCGTCCGGGATTTCCTTGCCTTCGCCGATCAGCGAATTGGCGCCGATGATGCAGTTCTTGCCGATCTTCGCGCCGTTGAGGATGACCGCGTTGATGCCGATCAGGCTGTAGTCGCCGACCGTGCAGCCGTGGAGCATGGCGTTGTGGCCGATGGTCACGCCGGTGCCGATGGTCAGCGGGTAGCCCATGTCGGTGTGCATCACGGTGCCGTCCTGCACGTTGCTGTTCTTGCCGATCAGGATCAGTTCGTTGTCGCCGCGCAACACGGCGTTGAACCAGACGTTGGCACCCTCTTCCAGTCTGACCTTGCCCACCAGCACGGCATTGGGGGCGACCCAGCTCTGCGGATGGGTCTCGACACGGGCGTCGCCCAGGCGGTATTTCATCTTGTTTTCCTCAGGGCTCACGTTGGCTGGCCATTCGAACGATGGCTTCAGGTGTTGATAAAGCTTTTAGGCGGTCGATGCAGGCTGATTTTGGCGTCATAGAGCAGGTTGATCAACTCGACGATCATGATCGCCGTCAGCCCCCAGATCTTGTATTCGCCATAACGATAGCTCGGCACGTACCAACTGCGACCCTGATAGTCGATGCGGTGGGTGTGTTCGCGCGGGTCCTTGCGGAAGAATTCCAGCGGCACACTGAACACCGCAGCGATCTCGGCATCATTGGCCTGGTATTCGACGAAATCGGGAATCACCCCGACATACGGTGTGACCTTGATGCCATGCAGGGAGATCAACGGGCTGAGCGGACCGATCACTTCGACCAGGCCGGGCGGCAGGCCGATTTCTTCTTCGGCTTCACGCAGCGCGGTAAAGATCAGGTCCGGATCCTCCGGATCCCGTCGACCGCCGGGAAAGGCGACTTCGCCACCGTGGGTCGAGAGCCCGCTGGCGCGCAAGGTCAGGACAAGCTCGGGTTCGTCACTGCGAGTAATCGGCACCAGGACGGCGGCCTCGGGGAAACGCGTGTCGGTCTCCAGCGTGCGCGGCGTGTGATTGCTTACCCGGTGCAGTAGCTCGTCCAGCATAAGTGTTCTCGATCTGTGCCTTGCCCTGCATCATGCACCAATCAATGCGACCGCCCAAGCCCCGGACAAGGGTCATGTCGCGAAACGACAACTTGCCGACTGACACCGCTGCACGCCAAGATAGGCGCAGCATTCAGGAACCCCAGCATGAAATTTTGCAGCCAGTGCGGCAACCCGGTGACCCAGCGCATTCCCGAAGGCGACTCGCGGCTGCGATTTGTCTGCGACAGCTGTCAGACCATTCACTACCAGAACCCCAATATCGTGGCCGGATGCGTGGCGACCTGGGGCAGCAAAGTCCTGCTCTGCCGCCGTGCCATCGAGCCGCGTCTCGGTTACTGGACGCTGCCCGCCGGTTTCATGGAGAACGGCGAGACCATCGAGCAGGCCGCCATCCGCGAAACCGCCGAGGAAGCCTGCGCCCGGGTGCGTAACCTGAGCATCTACACCCTGATCGACGTGCCGCATATCAGCCAGGTGCATGTGTTCTTTCGCGCAGAGCTGGCGGACCTGGATTTTTCCGCCGGCCCCGAGAGCCTCGAAGTGCAACTGTTCGACGAAGCGCAGATTCCGTGGGACGAGCTGGCTTTCCGCACGGTGGGCCGTACCTTAGAATGCTTCTTCGCTGACCGCCGCGCCGAGACTTACCCGGTGCGCTCGGAATCGATCCCGCCGCTCGCTCAACCGGCCATCACTTGATTTCAGCGCCAGCCGGCCGATAACCCGCGTGCGCAGCCCGCGACAGCGCCTGCATAAGATCTATAAATAAATTATCTGCATCACCTTCTGGGGAATCGTTTCAATGCGCTGGTTGCTTGCCCTGTTTTGCCTGTCGTTCGTCACCGTCTCCCAAGCGTCGTTCGTGACCACCGTGACGCCTTCGAACACCCCGCTCATCGAAAAAATACTGGTGCTCAAGTCGGCTCATCAACTGCAGTTGATCGCCGATGGCAAGCCGCTCAAGAGCTATCGCATTTCCCTGGGCAAGGGCGCGAAAAAAGGCCCGAAACTGATTGAAGGCGACAAACGCACACCTGAAGGTTTCTATTGGATCGACTGGCGCAAGACCAGCGACAAATTCAACCTGTCGATGCACATCTCCTACCCGAACATCAGCGACTCCGCCCGCGCCCGGCGCGAAGGCGTCGAGCCTGGCGGCATGATCATGATCCACGGCACGCCGGATTCCGAAGACAACCCGGAAAACCTGTTCCACACCCTGGACTGGACCGACGGCTGCATCGCCATGCGCAACGTCGACATGCGCGAAGTCTGGAACCTGGTGCCAGACGGCACGATGATCGAAATCCGCCCCTGATTCTGTCACCAGGGCGCCTGCTCTCTCCGGGCCGCGAAGCGGCCCTTCCCTCTGACCATTGGTCGCCCGCAAAAAATAAATTCAAAAGATCGCAGCCTGCGGCAACGTCTGAACGGTGATACCACTTTCACCCGCCAGAACTGCCGCAGACTGCGATCTTTTGCATTCCAGAGCCCACCTCTAATACCACTTGAAACCACCCACCCTGAAACACCCGATCCCAAAGGACTACAGGCCTTTGCGTTGCGTTGACATGGTATGCAAGTGGTATTAGTTTTCGTCGAAACAGCGAGCGACAACAATCCAATATCAGCTCCGGAAATGCCTGCATGAATGATCTACACGCCCTGCGCCCTGACGACTCCCAGCCGACGCCGCTGTACCTGCAACTGGCGCGCAACCTGGAAGCAGCGATCCATGCCGGCCAGTGGAAAGCCGAACAGGCGATGCCGTCGGAGCGCAATCTCAGCGAAATGCTGGGGATTTCCCGGGTCACCGCCCGCAAGGCGCTGGAAGTCCTGCTCGATCAAGGTTTGATCCGCCGCCTGCAAGGTTCCGGCACCTTCATCACCCCACGCCTTGAACAACCGCTGTCGCGCCTGTCGGGTTTCAGCGAAATGCTCCGTCTCAAGGGCTTCGTGCCCAGCTCGCAATGGCTGGAGCGGGAAATCACCCTGCCAACCCACGAAGAACTGATCCGCCTCGGCCTGTCGCCGAACGACAAGGTCGCGCGCATGAAACGCCTGCGCAAAGCCGACGACACGGTGATGGCCATCGAGATGAGCACCCTGCCCGCCTCGATCATGCCCAAGCCACAAGTGGTGGGCGATTCACTCTACGAACACCTCGACAGCATCGGCAAACCGATCGTGCGCGCCTTGCAGCACATCCAGGCGATCAACGCCTCGGACGAGTTCGCCGCGCTGGTCGGCATCGCCCCCGGCACCGCGATGCTGCTGATGACCCGGGTCGGCTATCTGGAAGACAACACGCCGATCGAAGTCACCGACACCTATTGCCGCAACGACTACTACGACTTTGTTGCAGAGCTTCGCCGCTGATCAGCAGCCAGGCCAAACGAGAGAAGCGAAATGTCCGAAGACAACATCCTTACCGCTGACGGCTGGATTCGCGGCCGGCTGATCCACGAACACGGCAGAGTCGTGTCCATCGAAGGCGTGCCTTGCGATCCGGCGGACAACGACCTGCCTTATCTGCTGCCGGGCTTCATCGATCTGCACGTCCACGGCGGTGGCGGCAAGGACATCATGGAAGGCACCAGCGCCTTCGAGACCATCACCAAGACCCACGTGCGTTTCGGCACCACCTCGCTGCTGGCCACCACGATGACCGCGCCGAGTGCCGAGATCTCCAGCGTGCTCAAGGATGTCGGCGAATTCTGCGAGCAGCGTCCGAAAGGTGCCGCCCGGGTCCTCGGTGTTCACCTCGAAGGTCCGTACATCAATCCCGGCAAACTCGGCGCGCAACCGAACTTTGCCCACACCGCGCTGATGGCCGAAGTCGAAGAGTATCTGGCACTCGCGCCGATCCGGGTGATCACCATCGCCCCGGAAATCGCCGGCCACGACGGCTTGATTCGTGAACTGAGCCGCCGTGGCATCCGCATGCAGATCGGCCACACCCTCGGCAGTTACGAGGAGGGTGTCGCCGCACTGGATGCCGGTGCCACCAGTTTCACGCACTTGTACAACGCCATGAGCCCGCTGCATCACCGCGAACCGGGCATCGTCGGCGCCGCACTCGCCCACGCCAAGTTCGCCGAGTTGATCCCGGACTTGCTGCACGTGCACCCCGGTGCGATCCGCGTGGCCCTGCGCTCGATTCCTTGCCTGTATTGCGTCACCGATTCGACCGCCGCCGCCGGCATGCCCGACGGCGAGTACAAGCTCGGCAGCCACACCGTCACCAAATGCCTGGGCGGCGTGCGCCTGCCGGACGGCACGCTGGCCGGCAGTACCCTGACCATGGATCAGGCTTTGCGCAATCTGGTGAAGATCGGTCTGCCGATCGCCGAGGCCTCGCAACGTCTTTCGCAATTCCCCGCCGACTACCTCGGCATCACCGAACGCGGGCGCCTGCAACCGGGCGCCTGGGCCGACTGCGTGCGGCTGGATCGCTCACTCACACTGACCGCCGTCATGGTCGAAGGAGAAGACATTGACTTCAAAAATGCTTGAGGAGGCGCTGTCCTCGTTCGAGGCCGTGCAAGCCCAACTGCAACAGCTCGATGGCTCGATGATCGAGATCGCCGGGCGCCTGCGCCGTCAGCCGCCGCAAGTGGCGATGACCGTCGCCCGTGGCAGTTCCGATCATGCGGCGAGCTACTTCGCCTACCTGACCATGCAGCAACTGGGCATTCCAGTGGCGTCGCTGCCGATGTCGGTGGTGACCATGCAACAGGCGCCGTTGAAAGTCAGCGGTCAGGTCGCGTTCGCGTTTTCCCAGTCGGGCCAGAGCCCGGACCTGGTCAACAGCCTGCGTCTGCTGCGCAAGCGCGGTGCCCTGAGCGTGTCGATGGTCAACGCCGCCGACTCGCCGCTGGAGGCCGCGTGCGAATTCAGCCTGCCGCTGCTGGCCGGCACCGAAAGCAGCGTCGCCGCGACCAAGAGCTTCATTGCCACCCTCAGTGCCAGCGCCCGTCTGATCGCGCACTGGAAAGAAGACAGCGAATTGCTGGAAGCACACAACGCCTTGCCCGAAGGCTTGTGCGACGCCGCGCAACAGGACTGGAGCCTGGCCATCGACGCCCTGCGCGATTGCGAACGCCTGATGGTAATCGGCCGTGGTGCCGGTTTCGCCATCGCCCAGGAAGCCGCGCTGAAATTCAAGGAAACCTCGGCGATCCAGGCCGAAGCCTTCAGCAGCGCCGAAGTCCGTCATGGCCCGATGGCCCTGATCGACGAACACTATCCGCTGCTGGTGTTCGCCCCGCGCGGTGCCGAACAGGCCGGTCTGCTGAGCCTGGCGGCCGAAATGCGCCAACGCGGCGCCCGCGTGCTGCTGGCCGCACCGGATGACGTGAGCGAACGCGACCTGACCTTGAGCCGCGCGGAGCATCCGGCGCTCGACCCGGTCCTGGCGATCCAGAGTTTCTACGTGATGGCGGCCGGTCTGGCCATGGCCCGTGGCATGGACCCGGATCAGCCGCGACACCTGAGCAAAGTCACTCGTACGCACTGAGTCCGAACCGAACGTTTTCCTGATGAGACCGAGCCATGCACAACAACAATAAAGAGCTGACTTTAAGCGCCCCGCTCAGCGGCCCGGTGCTCACGCTCGCCAAAGTTCCGGACGCGGTGTTCGCCAGCGGCGCGATGGGCGACGGCATTGCCATCGATCCGCTGAACGACACCTTGTATTCGCCCTGCGCCGGGGTGGTGATCCACGTTGCCCGCACCGGCCACGCGCTGACCGTGCGTGCCGACAACGGCGCGGAAATCCTCCTGCACCTGGGACTCGACACGGTCGAGTTGCAGGGCGAAGGTTTCTCGATGCTGGTCAAGGAAGGCACTCGGGTCAGCAGTGGCCAGCCGTTGCTGCGCTATGACCTGGACAAGGTCGGCCGCCAGTGCAAAAGCCTGGTCAGCCTGCTGATCCTGACCAACAGCCAGGACTTTCAGGCGCGTCCCATCACCCTGAAAACGGTGAAGGTTGGCGAACCGCTGCTGCACATAGTTGCTCGTCACAGCACGGCGGCGAATGCAGAAGAAACCGGCGGCCCTGAAGTTCACGGTCACGTGCGGGTCGCCCATCGCGGTGGCCTGCATGCACGCCCGGCCGCGTTGATCCGCCAGACGGCGCAGGGTTTCAAGAGCCAGTCACAGCTGCATTTCGCCGGCAAGTCGGCGCCGTGCAACAGCCTCATCGGCTTGATGGGCCTGGCGATTGGCGAGCAGGACGAAGTGCAAGTCAGCTGCCAGGGTTCCGATGCGCAAGCAGCACTGCAAGCCTTGCTCAACGCACTGGCCACCGCCCTGCCCGACGACCACCACGCTGCCGCGCCGGTTGTTTCTGCACCACGCAATCGCCCGGCCGAGGCCGGCGTGTTGCACGGTGTGTGCGCCGCACCGGGTCTGGTCGGCGGGCCGCTGTTTCGCTTGAACGCGATCAGCCTGCCGGCGGACGCTGGCAATCATCAGCCCGAACACCAATTGCAGATCCTCGACGCGGCACTGAATCAGGTTCGCAGCGAAATCAACGGCACCCTCGCCCAGGCGAAAAAACAGCGTAATGCCGACGAAGAAGCGATCTTCGCCGCGCACCTGGCGCTGCTGGAAGACCCGGCCCTGCTCGACGCCGCGCAGCAATCGATTGAAACCGGTACTGCGGCGACTCACGCCTGGAGCCACTCCATCGACGTGCAATGCGAGGTGCTGCAGAACACCGGCAGCGCACTGCTGGCCGAGCGTGCCAACGATCTGCGCGACTTGAAACAACGGGTGCTGCGTGCCCTGCTCGGCGAAGCCTGGCATTACGACGTGCCGGCCGGCGCCATTGTCGCCGCCCACGAACTGACGCCTTCGGACTTGCTGCAACTGAGCGCGCAAGGTGTCGCCGGGTTGTGCATGGCCGAAGGGGGCGCAACTTCCCACGTGGCCATTCTGGCCCGGGGCAAAGGCCTGCCGTGCATGGTCGCACTGGGCTCGGCGCTACTGGATCAAGCGCAAGGTCAATCTGTGGTCCTCGACGCCGACGGCGGGCGCCTCGAACTGACGCCAAATGCCGAAAGACTGGCCGAAGTCCGGCAAGCCCAGATCGACCGCCAACAACGTCGCGAAGCCCAGCAAGCCCAAGCCCATCTGCCGGCGGAAACCCGCAACGGCGTGGCCATCGAAGTGGTCGCCAACGTCGCCTCCAGCCATGAAGCGGCGGACGCGTTTGCCAATGGCGCCGATGGCGTCGGCCTGTTGCGCACCGAGTTCCTGTTCGTCGATCGCCACACCGCGCCGGACGTCGAAGAACAGCGCACCGCCTACCAAGCGGTGATCGATGCCATGGGCGACAAGTCGGTGATCATCCGCACCATCGACGTCGGTGGCGACAAACAACTCGATTACCTGCCACTGCCGGAGGAAGCCAACCCGGTGCTCGGCCTGCGCGGCATTCGCCTGGCCCAGGCCCGCCCGGAAATCCTCGATCAGCAACTGCGCGCACTGCTGCAAGTCAGCCCGTTGCAGCGCTGCCGGATCCTGCTGCCGATGGTTACCGAGGTCGACGAACTGCTGCACATCCGCCAACGGGTTGATGCGCTGTGCCTGGAACTGGGCATCGATCAACGTCCGGAAATCGGCGTGATGATCGAAGTCCCGGCCGCTGCATTGCAGGCCGAACAACTGGCCGAACACGCGGACTTCCTGTCCATCGGCACCAACGACCTGTCGCAATACACCCTGGCCATGGACCGCGACCATGCCGGCCTCGCCGCACGGGTCGATGCCTTGCACCCGGCGCTGCTGCGCCTGATCGCCATGACCTGCGAAGGCGCGGCGGTGCATAAACGTTGGGTCGGCGTGTGCGGCGCCCTGGCTTCCGATCCGCTGGCGACGCCGGTGTTGATCGGCCTGGGCGTGACCGAACTGTCGGTGAGCCCGGTACAGATTGGTGAAATCAAGGATCGCGTGCGCCAGGTGCACGAAGTCGAATGCCAACGCCTCGCCCGGGACTTGCTCAAGCTGAGCAGCGCCGCCGCGGTGCGTCATGCCTGTCATCAACATTGGCCTCTGCGCTAACAAAAACAACAAGGACAAACGCCATGTACCAACTCTTCATCGAAGGCCTGCAACGCCTCGGCCGAGCGCTGATGCTGCCGATCGCGATCCTGCCGATCGCCGGCCTGCTGCTGCGCCTGGGCGACACCGACCTCTTGAACATCGCGATCATCCACGACGCCGGGCAGGTGATCTTCGCCAACCTGGCAATGATCTTCGCCATCGGCATCGCGGTCGGCTTCGCCAAGGACAACAACGGCACCGCCGGCCTCGCCGGGGTGATCGGTTACCTGGTGATGATCTCCACGCTGAAAGTGCTCGACGCCAGTATCAACATGGGCATGCTCGCCGGGATCGTCAGCGGCCTGATGGCCGGCGCGCTGTACAACCGCTTCAAGGACATCAAGTTGCCGGAGTACCTCGCGTTCTTCGGCGGACGGCGCTTCGTACCGATCGTCACCGGTTTTGCGGCGGTGGGTCTGGGCGTGGTATTCGGCTACATCTGGCCGCCGATCCAGCACGGCATCAACAGCTTCGGCAGCCTGATGATGGAAAGCGGCAGCTTCGGCGCCTTCGTCTTCGGTGTATTCAACCGCCTGCTGATCGTCACCGGCCTGCACCACATCCTCAACAACATGGCGTGGTTCGTGTTCGGCAACTTCACCGACCCGACCACCGGCGCCCTGGTCACCGGCGACCTGTCGCGTTACTTCGCTGGCGATCCGAAGGGCGGCCAGTTCATGACCGGCATGTTCCCGATGATGATCTTCGGCCTGCCCGCGGCGTGCCTGGCGATGTACCGCAACGCCCTGCCGGAACGACGCAAAGTGATGGGCGGGATCTTCCTGTCGATGGCCCTGACCTCGTTCTTGACCGGGGTAACCGAACCGATCGAATTCGCCTTCATGTTCCTCGCACCGCTGCTGTATCTGGTGCATGCGTTGCTGACCGGGCTGTCGATGGCAATCACCAACGCGCTGAACATCCATCTGGGCTTCACCTTCTCCGGTGGCTTCATCGACATGGTGCTCGGCTGGGGCAAGTCCACCAATGGCTGGCTGGTGATCCCGGTGGGCCTGGCCTATGCGGTCATCTATTACGCGGTGTTTGATTTCTGTATCCGTCGCTTCAACCTGAAGACGCCGGGGCGTGAAGACGTTGCCACCGCCGACAAAGCGGTTCTGACCGAAAACGAACGCGCCGGGGCTTACATCAAGGCACTCGGTGGTGCGGAAAATCTGGTCACGGTTGGCGCGTGCACTACGCGGTTGCGACTGGAAATGGTCGACCGCAACAAAGCTTCGGATGCGGATTTGAAAGCACTGGGTGCGATGGCGGTTGTGCGTCCGGGCAAGGGTGGGAGTTTGCAGGTGGTTGTGGGGCCGATGGCCGACAGCATTGCTGATGAGATTCGCCTGGCGATGCCGGCGTTGGGACGGGCCGTAGTGGCTGCTCCTGTCGCGATCATTGAAAGCAGCGAACCTGTCGCAGTCGCCACACCGCTCGCACAGCAATGGCTGACGGCTCTGGGTGGTAGCGACAATGTGCTGCAACTCGACTGCATCGCCATGAGCCGAATTCGCCTGCAACTGGCCGATGGCAAGGTGCTGTCGGAAAGCCGATTGAAAGAGCTTGGATGTTTGGGTGTTAGCGCGCTGGAAGATGGCGTGTGGCACTTGCTGGTGGGGGATCGGGCGCAGAGTTTGAGTGTGGCGCTGGAGGGGTTGGTTAATCGGAGTGAGGTGAGTGCGAAGGTTTAGGGCGACCACTGGATCGCTGGGTGGGGGTGATTTGACGCATTTTGTGCGGGCTCCGAATCCCCCCTCACCCTAACCCTCTCCCGGAGGGAGAGGGGACTGACCGCGGTGATTGGGTGAGGTACGCCGACGTGAAATACCGAGGTGAACTCGGGTTCTAAAACGTATGCAACTCCTCTCCGGCTTTGATCTTTTGATCTTTTGATCTTTTGATCTTTTGATCTTTTGATCTTTTGATCTTTTGGCTTTGGCTTTGGCTTTGGCTTCCACCACTCAACACGATGAGCGTTAGCTCGAGTACCGCTTTTGACGTGCCGGCCCCATCGGCAGGCTGAGTGGAGGGATTTATCCGGGGGTGGGAGCGCAGCGACCGTGCGGCGCAGCCGCATGCATCGAGAGGAGGTGCAGCGAAGCAAACCGTAGGCGATGCCCCCGGATGAATCCCGTAACGAAGGAACACCGAGCCACAGCGAGGTGCCGTACGCCGGGGCCCAGCCTTTTGCTTACTTTTCGGCGTTTGGAAAAGTGAGCCGCTGTAAGAGCGGAACCGCCAGCGGCAACACCCGCAAAAACGGATATTCACCCAACCCAAACCGAGAACAACAAAAAACCCGCTGAAATCACTCTCAGCGGGTTTTCCATAACTGCGATCAGAAGATCAAAAATCCTCCAACCGCCAAACCTCATAAGCCGGCGTCTCGTAAGGATGGCTAGCCTTCAAAGCCCCCACCACCCCACGAATCAACTCATCGCCAACGACAAGCTCGACCTTCCACTCCTCGACCCGCTCAACCTGCCCCGCCTGACCAATAAACGGCTGACTCCCGTCCAAAGGCCGAAACTGACCAGTACCAAGCACCTGCCAAGCACAATGGTCATAGTCACCGATCCGCCCACCGCCGGCAGCGAATACAGCGTCCTTGACCACCTCGACATGACTGTCGGGAACAAAAAAAGCGAGCTTGTACACAGCGCTTAGTTCACCCACACACGAGCGTTACGGAACATACGCATCCAAGGAGCGTCTTCGTTCCACTCTTCCGAACGCCACGAGTTCTGCACGGCGCGGAACACACGCTCCGGGTGCGGCATCATGATCGTTACGCGACCGTCGCGGCTGGTGAGGCCGGTGATCCCGCGCGGCGAACCGTTCGGGTTGGCCGGGTAGGCTTCGGTGACCTTGCCGTGGTTGTCGACGAAACGCATCGCCACGCAACCGGACAGATCGGCTTCGAGCAGTGCCTCTTCGCTTTCGAATTCGGCATGACCTTCACCGTGAGCGATGGCGATCGGCATGCGCGAACCGGCCATGCCCTGCAGGAAGATCGAGTTCGATTCCTGAACCTGAACCATCGCCACGCGCGCTTCGAACTGCTCGGAGCGGTTGCGCACGAAGTGCGGCCAGAACTCGCTGCCCGGGATCAGTTCGTGGAGGTTGGACATCATCTGGCAACCGTTGCACACGCCGAGGGTGAAGCTGTCGTTACGCTCGAAGAAACCCTGGAACGCATCGCGGGCACGGCTGTTGAACAGTGCGGACTTGGCCCAGCCTTCACCGGCGCCGAGTACGTCGCCGTAGGAGAAACCACCGCAGGCCACCAGACCTTTGAACTCGTTCAGGTCGACACGGCCGGCCAGAATGTCGCTCATGTGCACGTCGATCGCGTTGAAACCGGCGCGGTCGAACGCCGCCGCCATTTCCACCTGACCGTTGACGCCCTGCTCACGCAGCACGGCAACCTGTGGGCGAATGCCTTTCTTGATGTAAGGCGCGGCGATGTCCTGGTTGACGTCGTAGCTCAGCTTGACGCTCAGGCCCGGATTGTCTTCTTCCAGCAGGACGTCGAATTCCTGCTGGGCGCAGTCGGCGTTGTCGCGCAGACGCTGGATCTGATAGCTGGTCTCGGCCCACTGACGTTGCAGCAGACGACGCTGGCCTTCGAACACAGTGTCACCGTTGAAGGTGATGTTGATCTGGCCGTTGTTGATCGGCTGACCGATCACGGAAACGCAGTCGCCCAGACCGGCCGCGCTGAATTGCGCGAGGATGTCCGGGGTGGCGTCCTGGCGAACCTGGATCACGGCACCCAGTTCTTCGTTGAACAGGATGGCGGCGATTTCAGCGGAGCTTTCGGCAACGCTGTCCAGATTCAGGCTCAGACCGCAGTGGCCGGCGAAGGCCATTTCCACCACGGAGGTCAGCAGACCACCGTCGGAACGGTCGTGGTACGCCAGCAGGTGACCGTCGGCGTTGAGGCCCTGGATCACCGCGAAGAAGGCTTTCAGGTCTTCGGCGTCATCGACGTCCGGAGCCTGCTTGCCGAGCTTGCCGTGAACCTGAGCCAGGATCGAGGCGCCCATGCGGTTCTGGCCGCGACCGAGGTCGATCAGGATCAGATCGGTGGTGCCTTTGTCCATGCGCAGTTCCGGGGTCAGGGTCTGACGGATGTCAGACACTGGCGCGAAACCGGTCACGATCAGCGACATTGGCGAGGTGACAGTTTTGTCTTCACCGTTGTCGTTCCAGCGGGTGGCCATGGACATCGAGTCCTTGCCCACCGGGATGGTGATGCCCAGCTCAGGGCACAGTTCCATACCGACCGCTTTCACGGTGTCGTACAGACGCGCGTCTTCGCCCGGGTGGCCGGCAGCGGACATCCAGTTCGCCGACAGTTTGATATCGGAGAGCTTGTTGATGCGCGAAGCGGCAATGTTGGTCAGGGTTTCGCCGATGGCCATGCGGCCCGACGCCGGAGCGTCCAGCAGCGCCAGCGGAGTGCGCTCGCCCATCGCCATCGCTTCACCGGTGTAGACGTCGAAACTGGTGGCGGTGACGGCCACGTCGGCCACCGGAACCTGCCATGGGCCGACCATTTGGTCACGGGCCACAAGGCCGGTGATGGTGCGGTCGCCGATGGTGATCAGGAAGCTTTTGCTCGCCACGGCCGGGTGGTGCAGGACGCGTTCGATGCTTTCGCTGATGTCGAGGTTCGACGGATCGAAGTCATCGCCCAGCTCGGCTTCGCGCACCACCGAACGGTGCATGCGCGGTGCCTTGCCCAGCAACACTTCCAGTGGCATGTCCACCGGGTTGTTGCCGAAGTGGCTGTCGGTCACGGTCAGTTGCGGCTCGGCGGTAGCTTCACCGACAACGGCGAACGGGCAACGCTCACGTTCACAGATGGCCTTGAAGCGCTCGAAGTCGGCCGGGCCGACTGCCAGAACGTAACGTTCCTGGGATTCGTTGGACCAGATTTCGTGCGGGGCCATGCCCGGCTCGTCGTTTGGAATGTTGCGCAGTTCGAAACGGCCACCGCGGTCGCCGTCGTTGACCAGTTCCGGGAAGGCGTTGGACAGACCGCCCGCACCCACGTCGTGGATGAAGCTGATCGGGTTCTTGTCGCCCAGTTGCCAGCAACGGTCGATGACTTCCTGGCAGCGACGCTCCATTTCAGGGTTTTCACGCTGAACCGAAGCGAAGTCCAGATCTGCCGAGCTGGTGCCGGTAGCCATCGAAGAAGCGGCACCGCCGCCCAGACCGATCAGCATCGCCGGGCCGCCGAGGACGATCAGCTTCGAGCCGACCAGAATCTCGCCTTTCTTGACGTGCTCTTCACGGATGTTGCCCATGCCGCCAGCGAGCATGATCGGCTTGTGGTAACCGCGAACTTCGTCACCGTGCGGGGTGGTGATCGACTGTTCGAAGGTACGGAAGTAACCGGTCAGGGCCGGACGACCGAATTCGTTGTTGAACGCAGCGCCGCCCAGCGGGCCTTCGATCATGATGTCCAGCGCGGTGACGATGCGCTCAGGCTTGCCGTACGGCACTTCCCACGGCTGTTCGAAGCCCGGGATCTGCAGGTTCGACACGGTGAAACCGGTCAGGCCGGCCTTCGGCTTGGCGCCACGGCCGGTCGCGCCTTCGTCGCGGATCTCGCCACCGGAACCGGTAGATGCGCCCGGGAACGGTGCGATCGCGGTCGGGTGGTTGTGGGTTTCAACCTTCATCAGGATGTGCACCGGCTCCTGCACCGCGCCGTACTGGCGGGTTTCCGGATCCGGGAAGAAGCGGCCGGCGACGTTGCCGACGATCACCGAAGCGTTGTCCTTATAAGCGGACAGCACGCCTTCGCTGTGCATCTGATAGGTGTTCTTGATCATGCCGAACAGGCTTTTTTCCTGGCTCTCGCCGTCAATATCCCAACTGGCGTTGAAGATCTTGTGGCGGCAGTGCTCGGAGTTGGCTTGGGCGAACATCATCAGTTCGATGTCGTGCGGGTTGCGCTTGAGACCGTTGAAGGCGTTGACCAGGTAATCGATCTCGTCTTCGGCCAGGGCCAGGCCCAGCTCGACGTTGGCCTTTTCCAGCGCGGCGCGACCACCGCCGAGGATGTCGATGGCGGTCAGCGGCTTCGGTTCGGCGTGACTGAACAGACCGGCGGCCTGCTCGAGGTTGGCCAGAACGATCTGCGTCATGCGGTCATGCAGTACATCGGCAATCTGCTGTGCTTCGGCTTCGCTGAACTGACCGGCCACGTAGAACGCGATGCCGCGCTCCAGGCGCTGGATCTTGCTCAGGCCGCAGTTGCGGGCGATGTCGCTGGCCTTGCTCGACCATGGCGAGATGGTGCCGAAACGCGGCAACACCAGGAACAGACGACCGGTCGGCTCTTGAACCGGAACGCTTGGACCGTACTTCAGAAGGCGCGCAAGCACCTGCTGTTCGTCGCCGGTCAGGACGCCGGTGACTTCGGCGAAGTGAGCGAATTCAGCATACAAGCCACTGACAGCCGAAACCTTCTGGCTCAGTTGCTCAAGGAGTTTGCTGTGGCGAAAGGCAGAAAGGGCAGGAGCGCCGCGCAGGATCAACATCTTCGGGACAGCCTCGGGAAGGGGTGTGCTTTGAGGCCGTGCATTCTAGCCTAAACCGCCCTCAACATCACCCGAAACGCTACGCACGGTTGCACCCGGATGTCGAGTGGTGTTCTTGCCTCGAAGGTCAAATTTATCGGGTGTTGGAACGCGGGTTATTTTTTCTGTCACAAAATGCCTTTCGGGCCCATTCCTGCGGGGTTTCGAGCGGTTTTGTGATCCCTAGCAGACAAGCCCTCGACTGTCGAGATATGGCGCCCGTTGTCCTTTGCGTATACTGCGCACATGTTTTCCCCAACGGCTTTGCGTCCGCGGTACGCCAAATGGCTGATCGCAACCGGACTCTTCCTGATGCTCAGTGGCTGTGTTGATAAACCCAACACCCTCGAGCGCGTAAAGGAGGATGGTGTGCTGCGGGTGATCACCCGTAACAGCCCCGCCACCTACTTTCAGGATCGCAGCGGCGAAACCGGCTTCGAATACGAGCTGGTGAAGCGCTTCGCCGACGATTTGGGGGTGGAGCTGAAGATCGAGACCGCCGACAACCTCGACGACCTGTTCGACCAGGTCGGCAAACCCAACGGTCCGGTACTGGCCGCCGCCGGCCTGGTCAGCAGCGATCAGCGCAAGAAGCAGGTTCGGTTCTCCCACGCCTATCTCGAAGTCACCCCGCAGATCATCTATCGCAACGGTCAGTCCCGCCCGACCGACGCCAGTGAACTGGTCGGCAAGAAGATCATGGTGCTCAAGGGCAGCACCCACGCCGAGCAACTCGCCGAGCTGAAACAGAAATATCCCGGGATCGAATACGAAGAATCCGACGCCGTTGAAGTAGTCGACCTGCTGCGCATGGTCGATGAAGGCCAGATCGACCTGACCCTGGTCGACTCCAACGAAGTGGCGATGAACCAGGTGTACTTCACCAATATCCGCGTGGCCTTCGACCTCGGCGATGCGCGCAGCCAGAGCTGGGCAGTGGCCGCCGGTGAAGACAACAGCCTGCTCAACGAGATCAACAGTTATCTGGACAAGGTGCAGAAGAACGGCACCCTGCAACGCCTGAAAGACCGCTACTACGGCCACGTCGACGTCCTCGGCTACATGGGCGCCACCACCTTCGCCCAGCATTTGCAGCAGCGGTTGCCCAAATACGAACAGCACTTCAAGACTTACGCCAAGAAAGAGAAAGTCGACTGGCGCCTGCTCGCGGCCATCGGTTATCAGGAATCGCTGTGGCAACCGGCCGTCACCTCGAAGACCGGCGTGCGCGGCCTGATGATGCTGACCCAGAACACCGCCCAGGCCATGGGCGTGTCCAACCGCCTCGATCCGAAGCAGAGCATCATGGGCGGCGCGAAGTACCTGGCTTACATGAAGGATCAACTCGACGACTCGATCCAGGAGCCGGATCGTACGTGGTTTGCACTGGCCGCCTACAACGTTGGCAGCGGCCACCTGGATGACGCGCGCAAACTGGCGTCCCGGGAAGGCCTGAACCCGGACAAGTGGCTGGATGTGAAGAAGATGCTGCCGCGCCTGTCGCAGAAGCAGTGGTACAGCAAGACCCGCTATGGCTACGCCCGTGGCGGCGAACCGGTGCATTTCGTGGCCAACATCCGTCGCTACTACGACATCCTGACCTGGGTGACCCAGCCGCAACTCGAGGGCGATCAGGTCGCCGAAGGCAATCTGCATGTGCCGGGGATCGACAAATCCAAGCCGGCGCAGGAAAACCCGCCGCTCTGATAAATACTGTGGGAGCGAGCCCCCACAGGATCTGCGCTGACGCTTAGGCCTTTGCAGCCGCCAGGATCAGCGCCTTCATCTCCGACACTGCCGACTTGAAGCCGACGAACAACGCATGCGCCACCAGCGCATGACCAATGTTCAGTTCGTTGATGCCCTTGATCGCCGCCACAGCTTCAACGTTGTGGTAGTGCAGACCGTGACCGGCATTGACGATCAGGCCCTGGGCCAGACCGAATGCCACGCCGTCCGCCACACGCTTGAGCTCTTCAGCCACTTCGGTCGGTGTTTCGGCATCGGCGTAGCGCCCGGTGTGCAGCTCGATGGCCGGTGCGCCGACTCGTTTCGAAGCAGCGATCTGCCGCTCGTCAGCGTCGATGAACAGCGACACTTCGCTGCCGATCTTCGACAGACGCTCCACCGCTGCCCTGATGCGCTCTTCCTGCCCCGCCACGTCCAGACCGCCTTCGGTGGTCAGTTCCTGACGCGTCTCCGGCACCAGACAGATGTGGGCCGGACGGATGCGCTCGGCGAACGCCATCATTTCTTCGGTGACGCCCATTTCGAAGTTCATGCGGGTTTGCAGCACATCCTTGAGCAACAGTACGTCGCGCTCCTGAATGTGGCGACGGTCCTCGCGCAGGTGCACGGTGATGCCGTCGGCGCCCGCCTCTTCCGCGTCCAGCGCGGCCTTGACCGGATCCGGATAGCGCGTGCCCCGAGCCTGACGCAGGGTGGCGACGTGGTCAATGTTCACGCCAAGAAGAATGCGATTGCTGGTGGTCACGGATGCGCTCCTGAATGGAAAGATTCGGCGCACAGCATACACGGTGAAGGGTCTGTTGACGTCTGGGCGCGGCGGCGACGGGATGCTCACTGAACACAGGGCAAGGCGCGAGGAACGAAGTTTGGTTTCCCCAAATGAGTTCCGAGCAACGCAGCCCTGGGCGCAGTGAGCGCCCGTCGTGCCGTGCCCAGACGTCAACAGACCCTTAGGGCTTGCGAAACAGCTCGCGACTGACCAAGGGACGACCGCCAAGATGAACTGCAAGTGCCTGACGCATCAAGCGTTTGGCAGCGGACAATGCGCCGGGCGCAGACCAGTCCGCTTCGGCCATGGCCAGCAGCTCGGTGCCGTTGAACAGACCGGGTTGCAGCAGGTAGACCCGCTCAAGTCCGGCATCCACCTGCAAGCGATAGAGGCCGTCCGGAGCGATGGGTTCGTCATTGATGTCGGTGTTCAGGGAAAAGCCGTAACCGAGGTCGTCAAGCAGGCGCCATTCGAAGGAACGCAGCAACGGTTCCAGTGGCCGGCCTTCAGCCAAGGCCAGCAAGGTGGCCGCGTAATGATCGAACACCGCGGGGTGCGGGTCTTCGGCTGGCAGCAGGCGGATCAGCAACTCGTTGAGATAGAGGCCGCTGAACAGTGCCTCGCCGACCATCCACGTCGCATTGCCGGCGCTTTCCATTCGCCCGACATTCTTCAACTCACCCTTGCCACGGAATTCCACTTCCAGCGGCACGAACGGACGCGCCAGCGTCCCGGCCTTGCCCCGCGCGCTGCGCAACACCGCCCGCAGCCGACCTTGCGGCGTGAGGAAGTCCACCAACGCGCTGGTTTCGCGATAGGCGCGGGAGTGCAGGACGTAGGCGGGTTGGGCGGGAGGCGTTTGAGACATGGATTTCTCGTTGAGGGAAACGCGGTTTTACTCATCACCCAAAACCAATGTGGGAGCGAGCTTGCTCGCGAAAGCGGTGCAACAATCAACATCAATGCTGAATGTTACATCGTCTTCGCGAGCACGCTCGCTCCCACAATGGATCGATGTAATGCCAGACGCTTTACAGGTCGCCGTAACCCAGCGAACGCAGCGCACGCTCGTCGTCGGACCAGCCGCCCTTCACCTTCACCCACAGGTTGAGCATGATCTTGGAGTCGAACAGCAGCTCCATGTCCTTGCGCGCTTCGGTGCCGATGCGCTTGATGCGCTCGCCCTTGTCGCCAATGATGATTTTCTTCTGGCCGTCACGCTCGACGAGGATCAGCGCGTGGATGTGCAGAGTCTTGCCCTGTTGCTTGAACTCTTCGATTTCCACGGTGATCTGGTACGGCAGCTCGGCGCCCATCTGGCGCATGATTTTCTCGCGCACCAGTTCGGCGGCGAGGAAACGGCTGCTGCGGTCGGTGATCTGGTCTTCCGGGAAGAAGTGATCGTTCTCCGGCAGATGGTCAGCGATGACCTTTTCCAGCGCATCAAGGTTGTGCCCGTGCTGCGCCGAAATCGGAATGATCTGCGCATTCGGCAGCTGCTCCTGCAACCAGGACAGGTGCGGCATCAGCTCGGCCTTGTCCTCGATGCGGTCGGTCTTGTTCAGCGCGACGATCAGCGGGCCGGTCACGTACTGCACACGCTCCAGGACCATCTGGTCTTCTTCGGTCCACTTGGTGCGGTCGACCACGAAGATCACCACGTCGACGTCTTTCAACGCCGCCGAAGCGGTCTTGTTCATGTAACGGTTCAGGGCCTTTTCGCCACCCTTGTGCATGCCCGGGGTATCGACGTAGATCGCCTGCACGTCGCCCTCGGTCTTGATCCCGAGCATGTTGTGGCGAGTGGTCTGCGGCTTGCGCGAGGTGATCGCGAGCTTCTGGCCGAGGATGTGGTTCAGCAGCGTGGACTTGCCCACGTTGGGACGGCCGACGATGGCAACATAGCCACAGCGAGTTGCGTTTGTATCAGTCATTGCCATTCTCCACACCCAGGGCAATCAGTGCTGCAGCGGCCGCTACCTGTTCGGCAATGCGACGGCTCACGCCCTGACCCCGGCTTTTTTCATTCAATAGGACAACTTCGCACTCGACGAAGAACGTACGGCAGTGCGGCTCACCCTGGATATCCACCACTTCATAGCGTGGCAGGTCGCAACCGCGCGATTGCAGGAATTCCTGCAGGCGGGTCTTCGGATCCTTGTTGGTGTCGACCAGCGTCAGCCCCTCGAACTCGCCGGCCAGCCAGGCCAGAACGCGCTCGCGGGCGACTTCCATGCCGGCGTCGAGGTAGATCGCGCCGATCAGCGCTTCGAGGGCATCGGCCAGAATCGATTCGCGACGGAAACCGCCGCTTTTCAGCTCACCGGAACCCAGGCGCAGGTATTCGCCCAGATCGAAACCACGGGCCAATACCGCCAGGGTCTCACCTTTCACCAGACGTGCACGCAAACGCGACAACTGGCCTTCGCGGGCCAGCGGGAAGCGGTCGAAGAGTGCCTCGCCGGCGACGAAGTTGAGGATTGCATCGCCGAGGAATTCCAGACGTTCGTTGTTGCGTCCGGCAAAGCTGCGGTGCGTGAGGGCCAGGACCATCAGTTCCTGGTCCTTGAAGGTGTAACCGAGCTGACGCTCGAGACGGCTTAGAGAAACGCTCACGGTTTACCCACGCTGAGTTCGTGGCTGGATTCCACTGCCATCGCCGGGATACGGCGCAGGCCTGGGACAATTAACGCTGTGTTCAAAAATGACGTCCTGAATATCGTGGCTTCATGCCCCGGAGCCGGTTGTGCCGACGCCAGAAATGCATTCGGCGCTGTGGTCAACAGCGCCGTGATTGTTTACTTGATCAGGCCGACCCGCGAGAAATTCGGCAGGTGGCTGAGTTTCGGTTCCGGCCAGCTCATCCAGACCGCGAAGGCCTTGCCGACGATGTTCTGGTCGGGAACCATGCCCAGCAGATCCTTGGGAATGTTCGGATCATCCCAGTAGCGACTGTCGTTCGAGTTGTCGCGGTTGTCGCCCATCATGAAGTAGTGCCCGGCCGGCACGGTCCAGGTATGGTCCGGCGTGGCGCGGTAGCGGCTCATTTCCTTGCGGATCAGGTGCTCGGCGGCGCCGAGTTTTTCCTTGTAGAGCTCAGCGCTGCCAAGGGTGCCCGGTTCGGAACCGACCAGTTGCTCGGCAATCGACTCGCCATTGACGAACAGACGCTTGTCGGCGGTGTAACGCACCGTGTCACCCGGCAGACCCACCACACGCTTGATGTAGTTGACGTTCGGGTCGCTCGGGTAGCGGAACACCATCACATCACCGCGTTGCGGATCACCGACTTCGATGACTTTCTTGTCGATCACCGGCAGGCGGATCCCGTAAGAAAACTTGTTCACCAGAATGAAGTCGCCAACGTCCAGGGTCGGCTTCATCGAACCGGACGGAATCTGGAACGGCTCCACCAGGAACGAACGCAGCACCAGCACGATGAACAGCACCGGGAAGAACGACTTGCCGTATTCGACCAGCAGCGGTTCCTTGTTCAGCTTCTCGACCACCACTACGTCAGGCTGGCTGACGCTGCCCTGATAGGAAGTGATGGCGGCGCGCCGACGCGGTGCCAGGATCAACAGATCGAGCAACGCCAACAGGCCGCAGACGAACACGGCGATAACCAGCAACAGCGGGAAATTTAGTGACATAGGACCTGACTATTCCAACCTGAGCACGGCAAGGAAGGCTTCTTGTGGAATTTCCACGTTGCCGACCTGCTTCATGCGTTTCTTACCGGCCTTTTGCTTCTCGAGCAGTTTCTTCTTACGGCTGACGTCACCGCCGTAGCATTTGGCCAATACGTTCTTTCTGAGTGCCTTGACGGTTGTCCGGGCGACGATCTGACCGCCAATGGCAGCCTGGATGGCCACGTCGAACATCTGACGAGGAATCAGTTCTTTCATCTTCTCGGTCAACTGGCGACCTTTGAAGTGCGAATTGTCACGGTGCACGATCAGCGCCAGGGCGTCGACCTTGTCGCCGTTGATCAGCACGTCCAGTTTCACCAGATTAGCCGATTGGTAACGATCGAAATGGTAGTCCAGCGAAGCATAGCCGCGGCTGGTGGATTTCAGACGGTCGAAGAAGTCCAGGACCACTTCGTTCATCGGCAGGTCGTAGGTCACCTGGACCTGGTTGCCGAGGAACAGCATGTCGACCTGAACACCGCGTTTTTCGATGCACAGGGTGATGACGTTGCCCAGGTGCTCCTGCGGTACCAGGATGTTGGCACGCACGATTGGCTCGCGCATGTCTTCGATCGCGGACACGTCCGGCAGCTTCGACGGGTTGTCGACGTAAATCGTTTCACCGGTTTTCAGCACCAGTTCGAAGATTACGGTCGGTGCCGTGGTGATCAGGTCCAGGTCGTATTCGCGCTCCAGGCGCTCCTGGATGATCTCCATGTGCAGCATGCCGAGGAAGCCGCAACGGAAGCCGAAGCCCAGGGCGTCGGAGCTTTCCGGGGTGTACTGCAGCGACGAGTCGTTCAGGGTCAGTTTCTGCAGCGCTTCGCGGAAGTCCTCGAAGTCGTCGGAGCTGACCGGGAACAGACCGGCGTAAACCTGTGGCTGAATGCGTTTGAAACCCGGCAGTACCGGAACATCCGGCGTCGAGCTCAAGGTCAGGGTGTCACCGACCGGTGCACCGTGAATGTCCTTGATGCTGGCGATGATGAAGCCCACTTCGCCGGCCTTCAGGTCAGCGGTGGCGGTGTGTTTCGGGTTGAAAACACCGACGCTGTCGACCAGGTGGACCTTGCCGGTGGACTTCACCAGGATCTTGTCGCCCTTCTTCACGCGGCCATGACGCACGCGCACCAGGGAGACAACGCCCAGGTAGTTGTCGAACCAGGAGTCGATGATCAACGCTTGCAGCGGATCTTCGATGTTGCCGGTCGGCGCAGGAATGGTCGCGACCAGACGCTCGAGCACTTCGTCGACACCCAGGCCGGTCTTGGCGCTGCAGGTGACGGCGTCGGTGGCGTCGATGCCGATGATCTTCTCGATCTCGTCCTTGACACGGTCGGGCTCGGCCTGCGGCAGGTCGATCTTGTTCAGTACCGGCATGACCTCGAGGCCCTGCTCGATGGCGGTGTAGCAGTTGGCCACGGACTGGGCTTCAACACCCTGACCCGCGTCGACCACCAGCAAGGCACCTTCACACGCGGCCAGGGAACGGCTGACTTCGTAGGTGAAGTCGACGTGGCCCGGGGTGTCAATGAAGTTCAGCTGGTAGGTGACGCCGTCTTTGGCTTTGTAATAGAGGGTAACGCTGTGGGCCTTGATGGTGATCCCGCGTTCGCGCTCCAGATCCATGGAATCCAGTACCTGGGCTTCCATTTCACGCTCGGCCAGGCCACCGCACATCTGGATGAAACGGTCAGCCAGCGTCGACTTGCCATGGTCAATGTGGGCGATGATGGAGAAATTGCGGATATGACTCAAATCACTCACGGATCAACACTCAAAAAGGCTGCAGGCTTGGCCCGCCGAAAAATAGCCGGGAATTGTACCTGATACACGGCGCAAGCGTCACGTTCGCCTGTCACCCGGATTGCATGCAAAAACGCCCCGGTCTTGCGACCGGGGCGTTTTCAAGGCTGGAGCAAGGGTGAAACCTTGTTCATCAACCGGCTCGACGCAGCAACCAGACACCCGCCAGGGCACAGACGCCTGCCGGCACCAGCACTGCGAACAGCGGCGAGAAGCCGAATACCAGACTGGACGGACCGAGCAGATCCTGGACGATGCGGAAGGTGAACCCCACCAGCACACCGGTAAACACCCGCTGACCGAGGGTTACCGAGCGCAGCGGGCCGAAAATGAAGGAGATCGCCATCAGCACCAGCGCGGCAGTCACCAGCGGCTGCAACACCTTGACCCAAAAGGCCAGCCAGTAACGGCCGTTGCTCAGACCTTGATCGGCCAGGTAGTGGATGTAACCCCACAGCCCGGTAATCGACAGCGCTTCCGGTGCCATGACCACGGTGTTCAGCAGTTGCGGGCTGATGGACACATCCCAGTCTTCGGTCGGCTTGTTGACGACTTCGGTGCTGCGCTCATGGAACAACGTGGTGGTCACGTCGGTAAGCTGCCAGCGAGTGCCATCGAACTCGGCGCGCTTGGCGAAGCTCGAGCTCAGCAGGTGGCGTTCCTTGTCGAAGTGATAGCGGGTCACACCATACAACAGGCCATCGGGTTGCACGGCGTTGATATGGATGAATTCCTCGCCCTGACGGTGCCACATACCGTGCTTGGCGCTTTGCGCGTCGCCACTGCCTTGAGCCAGCGAACGATTGGCCTGAGCCATGCTCTCGGTAGCCGGCGCAACGTACTCGCCGATCAGCACGCCGGCCAGCATCAGCACCAGCATCGGCTTCATGACCGCCCAGACGATGCGCCCGATGGACACACCCGCCGCACGCATCACCGTCAGCTCACTGCTGCTCGCCAGACTGCCGAGGCCGATCAGACAGCCGATCAGTGCTGCCATCGGCAACATGTCATAGAGCCGGCGCGGTGCGGTCAGCAGTACAAAACTCAACACATCAGCCAAGGTGTAGGTATCGCTGACGTCGCTCATCTCGTCGATGAAGGCAAACAATGTCGCCAGGCCAAGGATGATCGCCAGCACGGCGATGATCGCCATGAACACGCTGCTGCCGATGTAGCGGTCGAGTTTAACCACGAGCCACCTCCAGCGCAGCGCTGCGACGGCTGGCCATTTTCAGGCGCAGCGGTTCCCAGTACAGCAGGCCGATACCGATGACCAGGAAGATCCCGTGTACCCACCACAGACCCAGGCTCGCCGGGATCTTGCCTTTTTCGAGGGCGCCGCGAGCGGCAATCAGGATGGTCAGGTAAGCCATATAAAGAAGAATCGCCGGCAGCAACTTGAGGAAGCGCCCCTGGCGCGGATTGACCCGCGACAGCGGCACCGCCATCAGAGTCACGATAAATACCAGCAGCGGCAGCGACAGGCGCCATTGCAGTTCGGTCTTGGCGCGGATGTCATCACTGGCCATCAGGGTCGACGTCGGCATGGCGTCACGGTCGGTGACTTCCTCGCTGACATCGGGCTTGGGCAGCAGAACACCATAGGTTTCGTAGTGGATGGCGCGGTAGTTGGCCAGTCCCGGGCTGCCGTCGTAGCGGTAGCCGTTGTGCAGGATCAGGTAACGGTTGCCGTCAGGACGGACTTCCTGCCGGCCTTTCTCGGCCACCAGCACGGAAATCCCGCGATCCGCCTGGTTGGCACCGAGGTTTTTCTGCGAGATGAACACGCTGCCCAGGTTGACCCGGTCGTCGCTCAGGTTTTCGGTGTAGGTCACCCGCGTGCCATCGCGCAACGCCTGGAAGCGGCCCGGCTCAAGGGTGTCGAATTCGGTCAGGGCGTCCTGCTTGTTCAGCAGCAGCTGGAACTGGTTGGCACCTTGCGGGGCCAGACTCAGGCTCAGCCATGCCACCACCAGTGCCACCAGCGTGGCCGGGAACAGGGTCATGCGGAACAGGCGCTGCTGGCTCATGCCAGTGGCCGACAGCACGGTCATTTCGCTTTCCAGATACAACCGGCCGTACGCCAGCAGGATCCCGAGGAACAGACCCAGCGGCAGAATCAACTGCATGAAGCCCGGCAGACGGTAGCCCATGATCAGGAACAGCGATCCCGGATCGAGCTGGCCCGCAGCGGCCTGGGCAAGGTATTTGATGAAGCGACCGCTCATGATGATGACCAGCAGCACGGCACTCACCGCACTCAGGGTCAACAGGACTTCGCGGGACAGATAACGGAAGACGATCAAACCAGACACTCCAGGGTTGTCAGGCTAAGGCGGCCAAACAAGCAAACGTATCGACAGGCCCGCCAGGCAGAGCCGTCGAAAAAAGATGCGGCATTATCCTGTGATTGAGCGCGCCTGTCACTGCGCACACTCACGCAAGCGTGCAATCGGTTGAAGATCGTTCCGAGGAGGGTTGTCAGGCGCAGGGAGCGAGGTTCAAACTGCGGCCCTTGTCGCAGGCGCTGGCCTGCGCCTTTTCTCTCTATAAGCAGGCGACTGCGGACACCGCCGAACGCCTGCGTGTTGACCATTCATTCAGGGATCCGGACATGGAACTGGTTGTAAAAAGCGTTAGCCCAGAAACGTTGAAAACCGCCACCCTGGTGGTTGCCGTCGGTGAAGGCCGCAAACTCGGCGTCGCCGCCAAGCAGGTCGACGAACTGAGCGGCGGCGCCATCAGCGCTGTCCTCAAGCGTGGCGACCTGGCCGGCAAAGTCGGGCAGAGCCTGTTGCTGCACAGCCTGCCGAACCTGAAAGCCGAGCGCGTGCTGCTGGTCGGCGTGGGCAAGGATGAAGAACTGGGCGACCGCCCGTTCCGCAAGATCGTTGCCGGCATCCTCAACACCCTCAAGGGCCTGGGCGGCAGCGATGCCGTGCTGGCGCTGGATGAAATCATCGTCAAGGGCCGTGACAGCTACGGCAAGACTCGCCTGTTGGCCGAAACCCTGGTCGACGGCGAATACACCTTCGACCAGTTCAAGAGCCAGAAAGCCGAGCCGCGCGCTCTGAAGAAAATCACCCTGCTGACCATCAAGGCCGCTCAAGCCGAAGTGCAACGCGCCGTGAATCACGCCACCGCGATCGCCAACGGCATGGCGTTCACCCGCAACCTGGGCAACCTGCCGCCGAACATCTGCCACCCGACCTTCCTCGGCGAGCAAGCCAAGGACCTGGGCAAAGAGTTCAAGGATCTGAAAGTCGAAGTGCTCGACGAGAAGAAAATCAAATCCCTGGGCATGGGTTCGTTCTACGCCGTCGGTCAGGGCAGCGCCCAGCCACCGCGTCTGATCGTCATGCAATACAACGGCGGCAAGAAATCCGAGAAGCCGTACGCACTGGTCGGTAAAGGCATCACCTTCGACACCGGCGGCATCAGCCTGAAACCGGGCGCCGGCATGGACGAAATGAAGTACGACATGGGCGGCGCCGCCAGCGTGTTCGGTACCCTGCGCGCCGTGCTGGAACTGAAGTTGCCGATCAACCTGGTGTGCATCCTGGCCTGCGCCGAGAACATGCCGAGCGGCACCGCTTCGCGTCCGGGCGACATCGTGACCACCATGAGCGGCCAGACCGTGGAAATCCTCAACACCGACGCCGAAGGCCGTCTGGTGCTGTGCGACGCACTGACCTACTCCGAGCGCTTCAAGCCGCAAGCGGTGATCGACATCGCCACCCTGACCGGTGCCTGCGTGGTTGCCCTGGGTGCGCACACCTCCGGCCTGCTGGGCAATAACGACGAACTGATCGGCCAACTGCTGAGCGCCGGCAAGGCTGCCGACGACCGCGCCTGGCAACTGCCGCTGTTCGATGAGTACCAGGAGCAACTGGACAGCCCGTTCGCCGACATCGCCAACATTGGCGGGCCGAAGGCCGGCACCATCACCGCCGCGTGCTTCCTGTCGCGCTTCACCAAGAACCTGAACTGGGCGCACCTGGACATCGCAGGCACCGCGTGGACCAGCGGCGGCAAGGACAAGGGCGCCACCGGCCGTCCGGTTCCACTGCTGACCCAGTACCTGCTGGATCGCGCCAAAGCCTGAAACCGATGACTGCGAGCGGCGTCTCTTAAGAGGGACGCCGCTTTCAGCTCAGGAACCGCAATGACCAAAGTCGACTTCTACATCCTGCCCAGTGCCGATCCTTCGGCGCGTCTGGATTTTGCCTGCAAGCTCACCGAGAAAGCCTGGCGCATGGGCCACCGCATCTACCTGCATTGCAGCGATGCCGCCCAACGCGAAGACCTCGATGCGCGACTGTGGGCGTTCAAGGGCGAAACCTTCGTGCCCCATGGCCCGGCCGAGAGCGAACCGGAAGGTTTGATCGTGCTTGGATTGGGCGATGACTGCGGCCAGCATCAGGACTTGCTCGTCAACCTCGACCTGAAGGTCCCGGCCTTCGCCAACAAGTTCGCCCGAGTGGCGGAAGTGGTGGTGGAAGATCCGGCGATCCGTGCGGCTGCGCGGGAGAGTTTCCGTTTCTACCGGGAACAGGGCTATCCTCTGCAAGACCACCGTTTACAGCGACTCTGAGTACGCCGATGGACACTCCAAAACCGCTGCAAAAACCCGCGCACTTGCTGGATGACCTCGAGTCGATCCGCCAGTTGCTGGGCGATGACAACCTGCAACCGCCGCTTTTGACCGATACGGTCGATGATGGTGAACAGGAACAGATTCCGATGCTGTTCGACTCGGTCGCCACTGAGCCACCCGCCGTCGAACCGCCACCCGCTACCGTCGAGAAACCCGCCACCGCGCCCGTCGCACCTGTGGACAAAGGCCCCGACGCGCTGCTGCACCTGGACAGCGAACTGCGCGCCGCTGCGCAACTGATCATGCAAGACGTGATCGATGACTTCGCCCCGCACATCGAAACCGAAATCAAACGTCGCCTCGAGGCACGGATGGAACGGCTTCTGAGCCAGTACGAATAATCGACGGTGGGAGCCGTCGCACGGTTGCTCCCACTTTTAGATCCCCACCCGGCCCGCCCCGCTCGCCCTGCGCCCCATGCCCCGCTATACTTCCCGGCTTTTCCTGAATAAATGCCAATAGGGTCCCGCCGCGCATGGATAAGACCTACCAGCCGCACGCCATTGAAACTTCCTGGTACAACACCTGGGAGTCCGAGAACTACTTCGCCCCGCAAGGCGCGGGCGACTCCTACACCATCATGATCCCGCCGCCGAACGTCACCGGCAGCCTGCACATGGGTCACGGTTTCAACAACGCGATCATGGACGCCCTGATCCGTTTCCGCCGCATGCAGGGTCGCAACACCCTGTGGCAACCGGGCACCGACCACGCCGGTATCGCCACGCAGATGCTGGTGGAGCGTCAACTCGAAGCCCAGGGCCAGAATCGCCACGATCTGGGCCGCGAAAAATTCCTCGAGAAAGTCTGGGAGTGGAAGGAACAGTCCGGCGGCAACATCAGCCGTCAGATTCGCCGCCTCGGCTCGTCCGTGGACTGGAGCCGCGAGCGCTTCACCATGGACGACGGCCTCTCGGAAGCCGTTAAAGAAGCGTTCGTGCGCCTGCACGAAGACGGTCTGATCTATCGCGGCAAGCGCCTGGTCAACTGGGACACCAAGCTGCACACAGCGATTTCCGACCTCGAAGTGGAAAACCACGACGAGAAAGGTTTCCTGTGGAACCTGAAATACCCGCTGGCCGACGGTGCGAAAACCGCTGAAGGCAACGTTTTCCTGATCGTCGCGACCACCCGTCCGGAAACCATGCTCGGCGACTCCGCCGTCGCGGTAAACCCGAACGACGAGCGCTACAAAGCCCTGATCGGCAAATTTGTCGAGCTGCCGCTGGTCGGCCGCCGCATCCCGATCATCGCCGACGATTACTGCGACCCTGAATTCGGCACCGGCTGCGTGAAAATCACCCCGGCCCACGATTTCAACGACTACGAAGTCGGCAAGCGCCACAACCTGCCGCTGCTGAACATCTTCGACAAGAACGCCAACGTGCTGCCGGCAGCACAGGTGTTCAACCTCGACGGCACGCTGAACGACAGCATCGACGGCAAGATTCCGGCCGAGTACACCGGTCTCGAGCGTTTCGAAGCGCGCAAGCAGATCGTGGCTGCGTTCGACGCCGCCGGCCTGCTGGTCAGCGTCGACGACCACAACCTGAAAGTGCCGAAAGGAGACCGCTCCGGCACCGTCATCGAGCCGTGGCTGACCGACCAGTGGTACGTGTCCACCAAGCCGCTGGCCGAGCCTGCGATTGCTGCCGTTGAAGACGGCCGTATCCAGTTCGTGCCGAAGCAGTACGAAAACATGTACTTCTCGTGGATGCGCGACATCCAGGACTGGTGCATCAGCCGTCAGCTGTGGTGGGGCCACCGGATTCCGGCCTGGTACGACGAGTCGGGCAAGGTCTACGTCGGCCGTGACGAAGCCGAAGTACGTGCCAAGCACAACCTCGGCCCGGACGTTGCGCTGCAACAGGACAACGACGTTCTCGACACCTGGTTCAGTTCGGGCCTGTGGACCTTCTCCACCCTGGGCTGGCCGGAAAAGACCGAGTTCCTGAAGAAATTCCACTCCACCGACGTTCTGGTCACCGGTTTCGACATCATTTTCTTCTGGGTCGCCCGGATGATCATGCTGACCATGCACCTGATCAAGAACGAGGACGGCACGCCGCAGGTTCCGTTCAAGACCGTTTACGTGCACGGTCTGGTGCGTGATGGTCAGGGCCAGAAGATGTCCAAGTCCAAGGGCAACGTCCTGGACCCGCTGGACATCATCGACGGTATCGAGCTCGAAACCCTGGTGCAGAAACGCACCTCCGGTCTGATGCAGCCGAAACTGGCGAAGAAGATCGAGAAGCAGACCCGCGACGAGTTCGCCGACGGCATCGCCAGCTACGGCACCGACGCCCTGCGCTTCACGTTCTGCTCGCTGGCGTCCACCGGTCGCGACATCAAGTTCGACATGGGCCGCGTCGAAGGCTATCGCAACTTCTGCAACAAGATCTGGAACGCTGCACGTTATGTTCTGGACAAGGGCGAAGACTGCGGCCAGAACGGCGAAGCCTACGAGCTGTCGCTGGCGGATCGCTGGATCATCTCGCAACTGCAACGCACCGAAGCCGAAGTGACCCGCCAACTGGATCAGTTCCGTTTCGACCTGGCGGCACAAGCGCTGTACGAGTTCATCTGGAACCAGTACTGCGACTGGTACCTGGAATTGTCCAAGCCTGTGCTGTGGGACGAAAACGCGCCTGTCGAGCGTCAGCGCGGCACTCGCCGCACGCTGGTTCGCGTACTGGAAGTGGCGCTGCGCCTGGCGCATCCGTTCATGCCGTTCATCACTGAAGAAATCTGGCAGCGCATCGCGCCGCTGGCCGGCATTCAGGGCAAGACGATCATGCTGCAAGCCTGGCCGGTGGCCAACGAAGAGCGCATCGATCCGGCAGCCGAAGACGACATCGAATGGCTCAAGGGCCTGATGCTCGGCACACGGAACATCCGTGGCGAAATGAACATCGGCCCGGGCAAACCGCTGCCGATCTACCTGAAAAACGTCACCGATGAAGACCAGCGCCGCCTGACCGAGAATGAAGCGCTGCTGAAGAAGCTGGCGCGTCTGGAATCGATCACCGTACTGGCGGCCGGCGAAGAAGCGCCACTGTCCGCCACCGCACTGGTTGGCGAGATGGAAGTGCTGGTGCCGATGGCCGGTCTGATCGACAAGAACGCCGAACTGGCGCGTCTGGACAAGGAAATCCTGCGTCTGCAGGGCGAAGTCCAGCGTGTCGGCGGCAAGCTGTCCAACGCCGGTTTCGTTGACAAGGCTCCGGCCGAAGTCATCGAGAAGGAACGCGCCAAGCTGGCCGAGGCCGAACAAGCCCTGGGCAAACTGGCCGAGCAGCACGCGCGGATTGCCAGCCTGTAACGGCAAATCGCACTGAAAAAGGGAGGCCGTGCGGCCTCCCTTTTTTGTGCCTGGCACTTTTCCGGCCTACAACCCGGTTCCCTGTGGGACAATAGCCGCCACTTTCAGCCATACCCGAATCGACCACGCCCATGAACGCCCCCCGCACACCTCGCCCCGCGCGCAAGAAGCCTGACTCCGCTACCCCGGCCAAGCCCGTGGAGCCGCGCAAAGAGGCCAGCCTGCACCCGCGCAATCGCCATCAGGGTCGTTACGACTTCCCGGCGCTGATCAAGACTACGCCGGAGCTGGCGAAGTTCGTGATCACCAACCCGTACGGCAAGGAAAGCATCGACTTCGCCAGCCCCGACGCGGTGCGTGTGTTCAACCGGGCGTTGCTCAAGTCGTTCTACGGCATCCAGCATTGGGACATCCCGGCCGATTACCTTTGCCCGCCAGTACCGGGTCGTGCCGATTACGTGCACTTCCTGGCTGATCTGCTGGCCAGCAACAACGACGGCGTGGTTCCGCGCGGCGCCATCGTCAACGTGCTGGACATCGGCATGGGTGCCAACTGCGTGTATCCGCTGATCGGTAACAGCGAATACCGCTGGCACTTCCTGGGCTCGGAAATCGACCCGACGGCCGTGGCTGCCGCAACAGCCATCGTCCAGTCCAACGATCTGAACAAGGTCATCAAGCTGCGCCAGCAAGAGAACCGCAAGCACATCCTGATCGGCCTGCTGGAACCTGGCGAACGTTTTGACCTGACCATGTGCAACCCGCCGTTCCACGCCTCGATGGACGAAGCGACCAAAGGCAGCGAGCGTAAATGGCGAGCCCTGGGCAAGGCCGACCCGAAACGCAAACTGCCGGTGCTGAACTTCGGCGGCCAGTCGGCCGAACTGTGGTGTGAAGGCGGCGAAGCGCGCTTCGTGACGCAACTGATCGCCGAAAGTGCGAACTTTGCGCACAAGGTATTGTGGTTCAGCACCCTGGTTTCGAAAGCCTCGAACCTGCCTGCCATCGAAACCGCGCTGAAAAAGGTCGGCGCGCTGGAAAGCCAGGTAGTGGAAATGTCCCAGGGCCAGAAGCAGAGCCGCTTCGTCGCCTGGACCTTCCAGACCAAGTCCGAGCAGCAGATCTGGCGTCGCGAACGCTGGGTTCGCAAGTAATACGTTTCAACTGGGGCGGCGCTTGATCGCAAAGCAGCCGCCACTACTGCTGAAACTCAATCGGCAGGCACAAAAAAACCGTGCCCGGATCACTCCGACGCACGGTTTTTTTTATCGCTGCGTCTTACTTGTTCACAGCGTCGGTCAGGCCTTTGGCCACAACCAGCTTGATCACTTTCTTGGCAGGGATTTCGATGGCAGCGCCAGTCGATGGGTTACGGCCAGTGCGGGCAGGACGCTCGGTCACTTTCAGCTTGCCGATACCTGGCAAGGTGATTTCGCCGCCGTTTTCCAGCTGATCAGCAACGATTTGGCCCAGTTGGTCCAGAGCGTTACGCGCGGTGGTTTTCGGCGCGTCGATAGCTTCAGCGATGTCGGCGATCAGTTGGTCTTTAGTAAGAGCCATGTAGTGTTCCTTCCCTATCAAATTCATATGGATTGCAGAGTGCAGTGTCAGCCATCGAGCCCGATCTTCTGGATCTGGCACCCTCGGCGATAACCACGACGAGTCGGGGTTATAGATGCCGAAATCAGGGTTTGGTTCGACCTGACAAATGCTGAATGCACGCTTAACGCAGTGACTACGCGTAAGACCGGGCAAAACTAGCACAGAGACAAGGAAATATCCGCCTCTAGCTAGCCAAATGGTCAGGTTTATTGCGCTAAATCGGTAAATAAATGCATAAGCGCCACCCCATGACCCCGAATTGCCCTTCAGCCCGCGCCAAAACCAGTGGTTGCGGTACACTGGGCGCTTTTTCGGGGGAGCCCGCCCTCCTCCCTTCCACTTGCCGAGAAGCCCATGCCGATCCGTCATTGCATCGTCCACCTGATCGACAAAAAACCCGATGGCACGCCCGCCGTTCTGCACGCCCGTGACTCTGAACTGGCCGAATCCGCCGCCATCGAGAACATGCTCGCCGACCTCAACGAGAGCTATAACGCCAAACAGGGCAAAGCCTGGGGGTTGTTTCATCCGGAGTCCGGTGCGTTTCCGTTCAGCGGCTGGCTGAAGGAATACATGGAAGGCGGCAAGGACTTCACCGCGTTCAGCAAAGTCGCGGTCGAGCATCTGCAAAAGCTGATGGAAGAGTCGAACCTCTCCGTCGGCGGTCACGTGCTGTTCGCCCACTACCAGCAAGGCATGACCGATTACCTGGCCATCGCCCTGCTGCACCACAGCGAAGGCGTGGCGGTGACCGATCAACTGGACGTGACCCCGTCGCGCCACCTCGACCTCGGTCAACTGCACCTGGCGGCGCGGATCAACGTCTCCGAGTGGCAGAACAACAAGCAGTCCAAGCAGTACATTTCGTTCATCAAGGGCAAGAACGGCAAGAAGGTCTCGGAATACTTCCGCGACTTCATCGGCTGCCAGGAAGGCGTCGACGGCCCGGGCGAGACCCGTACGCTGCTCAAGGCTTTCAGCGACTTCGTCGAGAGCGAAGACCTGCCGGAAGATTCCGCCCGCGAGAAGACCAAGACCCTGGTCGACTACGCCAGCAGCCAGGCCAAGCTCGGCGAACCGGTGGGCCTGGAGGAACTCTCGGAGCTGATCGACGAAGAACGCCCGAAGGCCTTCTACGACCACATCCGCAACAAGGATTACGGCCTGTCGCCGGAGATCCCGGCGGATAAGCGCACGCTCAACCAGTTCCGGCGCTTCACCGGCCGCGCCGAAGGCCTGTCGATCAGCTTCGAGGCGCACCTGCTGGGCTCGAAGATCGAATACGACGAAGAAGCCGGCACGCTGGTCATCAAAGGCCTGCCAACCTCGCTCACCGATCAGCTGAAGCGCCGCAACTGATGCTGGGCAATGTGCTGAAAAAGGTCGCACTGGTTCTGCTGGTGGTCGTGGTCTATCAGAACTGGGGCAAGATCGAGCGGGTGTTCAACACGTCGCAGATGGCGTCCGAGCAGGTCCGCGCCAACGCCAAAGTCGTGCTGTACACCACGGACTGGTGCGGCTACTGCAAGCAGACCAAGCGCTTTCTCGATCAGAAAGGGATTGCGTTCCAGGAATTCGATATCGAGAAGGACGCCGAGGCGCGCAAGGCGTACGAAGCGCTGGGCGGGCGCGGGATTCCGCTGATCGACGTCAATGGCACGTTGATTCGCGGGTTTGATCCGGACGAAATTCTTGCTGCACTGAAATGAACGAGGGAGCCATTGAGCTCCCTCATTTGTTTCAGCGTTTCTCGATACGGAAACCGAAACGCGGGAAGTGCACATGCACCACACCACCGCGTTCATCTTCACGGCGCAGGATCAGCTCTTCACGACCGGCAAATACCAGTTCCCCGGCGACCGGATCAACGCCGTAATCAGTAGCCGCGATCACGACCTGCTGACCCGCTGCAAATCCGTTCGGATCGACAAACTGCTCATCAGGCAAAGTCGCCGGCATCGAATGGCGAGCAACCTCCAGCGCTTCTTCGGAACTCATGGCGCTGGCCGCACCGTGACCGAAGCCCAGCACCCGCCCGAGCCACGCGGACACTGCAGGGTAGTCATCCACCAGCGGTGCGGTGACGTGCGTAGCCTTGAGGAACCACAGCGGATGCGCCATGGCGAAGTCGGCAATCGATGGCTCGCCGAACAGGAAGTCTCCGTCCTCGCGCTGCAACTGCTGCTCCAGGCGCGCCATGATGGTCGGCCATTGATGTTTGGCCTGCTCGGCCGACAGTCTGGTCGCGCTGCCACCGCTGAACAGCCCGGCACGATCGGCCAGAAACGCCTTGATCGCTTCCGGCGGCAACTTGCCGAAACGCACCGCTACCGACTCCGGCTGAAACACCAGGCTCACCGCATGCTGGAACACCACCGAATCGGCCCAGGCGGCGAAACTGGCGGCAATCATCTCCTGACCTTCCGGGAAGAACGAAGGCTGGGCCTTCTCCTGCTCAAGGCGACGGGCGATCAGCGCCGTGTCGCAATAGATGTCGGCGCCGATCTGCAGCACCGGGGTCTTGCGGTAGCCCCCGGTCAGGGCGGTCAGGTCCGGTTTCGGCATCACCGGCGAGATGTGCACCGAACGCCAGGACAAACCCTTGAAACCCAACAGCAGCCGGGCCTTTTCGGCGAATGGAGAGGTCGGGTAATGATGCAGAATCAACTCGGACATGCTCGGCTCCGCCGCACAGAAAGTGAATCAGCAGCTTAGCGCGCAATTCGTTGGCGGCCTACGGATCCGGCTGATGGGAACCGATCAGTCAGGTTGATAAGACGACCGAAAACTCCAGGATGAAAAAACCGCCTCAGCCGAAACCGAGACGGTTGTTCTCACATCGACAATCCTTACATCAGGTCATCGAAGTGATCTCGCAGGAACTCGTAAAAGCGAAACGCTTTGAACGACCTCCATACGAGGCTCAGAGTACGTAGCAAAAGCTTCATACGTTTTGGCCTCCGGTTGGGGGCCAAACCTCCAGCGTGCTTACCGGACCACGTACGCCTTCGGAATACACGCTAGTGTGTCCAGTGAGGCGGCCGGTTGTGACACCCTCTGAAAAATCATTCCGGCACGGGAGCAACTCCGTGTCAGAGGGCATTAAACCGTTACGCCAATCGGCCAGACCTCATTAGTTGCACTGTCATGCGAGCGGACAGATCGTAATCGGGTTTCTGACACACTGCTTAAACAAATGAATCAAAAACCGCATTTTTCTGAACGAGTGCTTTTAGACTTGCTCGATGGCATAAAGACGAATAATCTTCGTCCACGCTAGTGTGTCCAGTGAGACGCAGTAAACCCGGCCGCAAACCGAGGCTTACAGAAAAAACCGCCCCGCAAAGGCGGTTTTTTTTCGCCTGTCGTTTGTCTGAGGACACCGCTTCAACGTGCAGTGATTTCTACCGCTCGCAAACACCTGATCAATCAGGCCGATAAGACGCCACCAGGCATTCCTTCGCGCTCTTGCGCAGCTTCTTGATCAACCGCTCCTGACGCAACGCATCACTCTTGTCGCGGCACAGCTCGGTGTAAACCAGCGCCATCGCCGGGCTTGAAAGAAAGAACCGCGCGCCCTTGCCGCTCTGGTGCTTGGCGAAGCGGCGCACGGGATCATCGCTGATCCCGCAGTACAGCGAACCGTTGGCGGCGCGCACGAGGTAGACGAACCAGGATTTGCTCACTGGAACGTCGACTTCGAGAGGATTTTCGCTGAGGCTGATCACGGGAAAATAAAGGCGCGTGAGGAACAGGCTGCGATCTTATCAGCGACTCGCCTGAAATGCCTTCAGCCCTTTCAGCGCCTGGGCGCGGACTGCGTTGCGCACCAGTGGCGTCCAGCCCAGTAGCAGGCCTTTGAAACCCAAAGCCTGACGGGACCAGCGCCACAGATCAAAGTGGTCGTGATGTTCGCAGATCTTGCCGTCGCGAAAGACGAAGCGTGCCTGGATGTCGTTGATCACGATGTTGCCGGTCTGACTGAACAGGTAAGTCGCCACCCAGTGGGCGCCGCCGCTGCGCTCGTCGGCGCGGACGTTATCGAAAGTCAGGGAGAAGTCCTTGGCCCGAGTGGTGAGCATGCGCCACATGTCGCCGGCATCGCGGCCGCGCAGTTCGCCGAAGGCCGGATCGCTGAACACCACGTCGTCGGTGTAGCAGGCGGCCATGGCCTCGGCGTCGAGGCGTTGGAAAGCCTGATAGAAACGGGTGATCAACGCGCTGTGGGCTTCTTCACTCATGGGCAATCTCCAGGAAAGGTACAGATTGCCAGCACGATAATCCGCAAACGCCCGAAACACTATCGGCATTCGCATTCCGAATACCGACAGTGTGTGCGCGTCAGACCTTTTCGCTTTCGACCTGCACGTAAAGCGCGCGCCCGGCACCGAGGCCGGCAAGGATCGCACCCGCACCGACGATGCCGAAGATCCAGCCCACGGCGTTCCAGCCGCCGGTCCAGTCATGCACCACGCCGACCGCGAACGGCCCCATGGACGCGAGGGTGTAGCCAAAACCCTGGGACATGCTCGACAGGTTCGCCGCGACATGGGAATCGCGCGAGCGCAGCACGATCAGGGTCAACGCCAGACTGAACGTCCCGCCCTGCCCCAGGCCCAGCAGAATCGCCCAGCCCCACAGCCCTTCGATCGGCGCATACAGGCAACCGAACAGTCCGCCGAGGGTCAGTGCCATCACCACCACGATCGCCAGTCGCTGATCCTTGCCGCGCGTGGCCAGCCACGGAGCTGCCAGGGAACTGGCAAGCTGGATGATCACCGAACCGGACAGCACCAGACCGGCCTGGGTCGGCGTCAGCCCGCGTCCAATCAGAATCGACGGCAACCAGCCAAACACAATGTAGGCCAGCGACGATTGCAGGCCCATGTACAAGGTCACCTGCCAGGCCAGCGGATCACGCAGCAAGCCGCGCACTCGATACGCAACGTTATGTGCACCGTGCTTCTGGCCGATCTGCGGCAGCCAGAACACCGCCGCCACCAGCGCCGGAATCACCCAAAACCCCAGCCCCATAGCCCAGCTGTGATCGAAATGTTCGCTCAACGGCACGCTCGAACCCGCCGCCATCGCCGCGCCCAGGCACAGGGCCATGGTGTAGACACCGGTCATGGTGCCGGCGTGTTTGGCGAAGTCGCGTTTGACGATGCCGGGCAGCAAGACACCGATGATGCCGATACTCGCGCCACCCAGAACGCTGCCGGCGAACAGACCGATTTCACCGAAGTTGCTGCGCAGGATGATGCCGCCGGCCAGTGTCAGAAGAATCCCCAAGACCACCCGCTCGGCACCGAAACGTCGCGCCAGCACCGGAGCCAACGGGGCGAACAGACCGAGGCACAACACCGGCAACGTCGTCAGCAGCCCTGCCTGCGCAGCAGACAGGCCAAGGCTTTTCGACACGTCACTGAGCAGCGGCGCCATGCTCGACAGCGCCGGACGCAAGTTCAGCGCCACCAGAATCAGGCCCAACAGCAACAGCCATGGGCGACGTACCAGCGGATGACTTTGCTGCACCTGCTCGTCGTCGGCCTCGGCATCGATCAGCAACTCCTCCAGTTCGGCGGTGCGCTTCGGGGCGTTGACGGCTTCAGGGCGGGACATGGTTTTCTCGGTATCAGGGTTCATTGATCAGTTGCCTCGACAGGGCTTTGGCCCGTTCCGGATCACGCTGTTCGACGGCTTCGAACAGGGCGATGTGCAAATCGAAGACTTCCTGTCGACGAGGGACGATGTTCAGGGTCTGGCGCAATTGCGCGCCGACGATGCTGGAGAAATAGCGATACAGCTCGCTGAGCGTCGGGTTGTGCGCGGCGTCCACCAGGCGGCGGTGAAACACCAGGTCACAGGCGATGTAGCTGTCGAGGTCACCGTGATAATGGCTGCCGGCAACGCCAAGCGCCTCGCGCAGGCCCGCCAGATCCTCATCGGTGCGGCGCAACGCCGCCAGACCGATGGCTTCGACTTCAAGGATGTGCCGGGTTTCCCGAGCCTGATCCAGTGAGCACTTGGACAGCGCCTTGAGCGTGTCCATCGGATCGACCACCGCCCGCAGATAACTGCCATCGCCCTGACGGATCTCGATCAATCCGGAAAACGCCAGCACCCGCATCGCCTCGCGCACGGTGTTACGGCTGATACCGAGTTCGGCACACAGCTCGGGCTCGGTCGGCAAGCGCTGACCGACCTGCCAGGTGCCGTCGGTGATGCGCTGTCGTAATAGATCCAGGGCCTGATCGACCAGGGATCGCTTAATAAGTGGAGAAATGTCTGACATAGGATTCGCCCTTTCATCCAATCATGGGATGAATTTTCTGACATGTTAGTCAGCTCCGTGTAGGACGGCAACCACCTAGGTTGATCAGGAGGCAAATGAAGCGGGATTTTCGATTGGTCAAAATTACCCTTTAAGGGTAATTTCAAGGATAGGGTTTTGGTTTCTTATGGAAAAGAACACACCCCATTACGACTTGGTGGTGATCAAGGCTGAGGTCAGGCGACTTGGCAAAAAAGCCTTCACCAGGTCTTCGGCAAAATCCGGTGAGAAGCTCGGCTTTAGCTTCAGAGAGATGCAAGAGATCGTTTTCGAGTTACAGAACAGGATGTTGTACAAATCCATGACCACTTATGACGATCATCGAGTCTGGCAGGACGTGTATCACATCACTTCACAAGATCAGGAGATTTACATCAAGGTGACCTACCGCCCAGGCGGCCCACCGGTAATTTCCTTCAAGGAGAAAAACCCATGAAAACCCAGCAATGTGTCAGCTGCGGTGCACGTGAGGGAATGAGGCATTTCGAGGGTCGCGCCGAAACCTTGAGTGTCAAAGGCATGGAGCGCCGTGTAGATAATCTTTCTGGCTGGGAGTGCCAGAAGTGCGGTGAGGTTGAGTGGGACTTCGACACTGACAGCGCAGAACGTTTTGGGGAAGCAGGGGATGAACTGGTATTCGCTGCCAGGCAAATGATCGGTGACGAGATGAGGCGTATCCGTCGAAAATTGCACCTTACGCAAAAAGAGACGGTGCAATTATTGTCGGGTGGTGGACATAACGCTTTCTCTCGCTACGAGCGCGGCGAAATATTGCCGCCCAAAGCACTGATACTGCTGATGCGACTGTTGGATCGTTACCCGTACTTGCTGACCGATGCAAAGTCTCTCGGTGAAGGGGCAGACTTGAGAGGCTTCACGCACACCGTCCACAAAGAACACGAAACCCTCACCGTGTCCTGATCCCCAAAAAACAAACCCGGCACAAGGCCGGGTTTGTTTGACCCATCTGATATCAATGCAGAATCTGACTCAGGAACAACTTGGTCCGCTCATTCTGCGGATTGTCGAAGAAGTCGTTTGGTGCCGCCTGCTCGACGATTTCGCCTTTGTCCATGAAGATCACGCGGTTGGCCACGGTGCGGGCGAAGCCCATTTCGTGGGTCACGCAGAGCATCGTCATGCCGTCTTCGGCCAGGCCGATCATGGTGTCCAGAACTTCTTTCACCATCTCCGGGTCGAGCGCCGAGGTCGGTTCGTCGAACAGCATGATTTTCGGTTTCATGCACAGCGCGCGAGCAATCGCCACACGCTGTTGCTGACCGCCGGACAGTTGCCCGGGGAACTTGTGCGCCTGCTCCGGAATGCGTACGCGTTCCAGATAGTGCATGGCGATTTCCTCGGCCTTGCGCTTGGGCATCTTGCGCACCCACATCGGCGCCAGGGTGCAGTTCTGCAGAATGGTCAGGTGCGGGAACAGGTTGAAGTGCTGGAACACCATGCCGACTTCACGACGGATCGCTTCGATCTGCTTGAGGTCGTTGGTCAGCTCCACGCCATCGACCACGATGCGGCCCTGCTGGTGTTCTTCCAGACGGTTCAGGCAGCGGATGGTGGTGGACTTGCCGGAACCCGACGGGCCGCACAGCACGATACGCTCGCCTTGCTTGACGTTGAGGTTGATGTCTTTCAGCACGTGGAACTGGCCGTACCACTTGTTCACGCCCTGCATCTGAATGATGCCTTCAGGGCCCACTGGCTTTTTGATTGCTTCGCTCATCGAAAAAACTCCTAACGCTTGTGGCCAGTGTCGAGCTTGCGTTCCAGATGCATGGAATAGCGCGACATACCAAAACAGAAAATCCAGAACACCAGGGCGGCGAACACGTAGCCTTCGGTGGCCATGCCCAGCCATTTCGGATCGGCAGCAGCTTGCTTGACGCTGTTGAGCAGGTCAAAGAGGCCGATGATGATCACCAGGCTGGTGTCCTTGAACAGCGCGATGAAGGTGTTGACGATGCCGGGAATCACCAGCTTCAGGGCTTGCGGCAGAATCACCAGGCCCATGGCGCGCCAGTAACCGAGGCCCATCGCGGCAGCGGCTTCGTACTGACCTTTGGGGATCGCTTGCAGACCGCCGCGCACCACTTCGGCGACGTAGGCCGACTGGAACAGGATCACGCCGATCAGCGCCCGCAGCAGCTTGTCGAAGTTCATGCCTTCAGGCAGGAACAGCGGCAGCATCACCGAAGACATGAACAGCACAGTGATCAGCGGCACGCCGCGCCAGAACTCGATGAACGTCACGCAGACCACACGAATGGCCGGCATGTTCGAACGCCGTCCCAGCGCCAGCATGATCCCCAGCGGCAACGCGCCGGCGATGCCGACGGTGGCAATCACCAGGGTCAGCATCAGGCCGCCCCACTGGCTGGTGGCAACGGCGCTCAGGCCGAACACGCCGCCATGCAGCAGGCACCAGGCAACAATCGGATACACCACCAGAAAGCTCAGCCCGTATACCGCTTTACGCGGCACGCGCTTGATGAACAGCGGAGCCACACCGATGACCGCCAGCCACACGGTCAGGTCCACGCGCCAGCGCAGATCCGCCGGATAGTAGCCGTACATGAACTGACCGAAACGTTGCTCGATGAATACCCAGCAAGCGCCCGCCTTGGTGCAGTCGGCGCGGGTAGTGCCGACCCAGTTGGCATCGAAGATCGCCCAGCTGAGCAGTGGCGGAATCACCAGGTAGATCAGGTAGAACGCAAACAGGGTCAGCAGGGTGTTGAGCCAGCTGGAGAACATGTTCGCGCGTATCCACGCCATCGGGCCGAAGACCTTGGCCGGCGGTGGCATGTCGGGTTTGAAAGTATGAGTACTCATGCGCTATTCCTTACCGCTCGATCAGCGCAATGCGCTTGTTGTACCAGTTCATCAGCAGGGAAATGCTGATACTGATCGCCAGGTACACGCTCATGGTGATGGCAATGACTTCGATCGCCTGACCGGTCTGGTTCAGCACGGTGCCGGCGAACAGTGAAACCATTTCCGGGTAACCGATACCGGCCGCCAGCGAGGAGTTCTTCGCCAGGTTCAGGTATTGGCTGGTCAGCGGCGGAATGATCACGCGCAGCGCTTGCGGAATGATCACCTTGCGCAAGGTCGGGCCGTTGCGCAGGCCAAGGGAACGGGCCGCTTCGGTCTGGCCGTGGCTGACCGACTTGATCCCCGAACGCACGATCTCGGCGATGAACGCCGCGGTGTACACGGTCAGGGCCAGGGTCAGGGCCAGCAGTTCCGGGATCAGCACCCAGCCGCCGACGAAGTTGAAGCCTTGCAGCTTCGGCATTTCCCAATGCAGCGGCGCGCCGAAGATCAGCGCACACAGCGTCGGAATGACCAGCAGGATTCCCAGGCCGACCCAGAACTTGTGGAACGGCTCGCCGGTTTCCTCGAAACGCTTGTTGGCCCAGCGGCTCATCAGCACGATGCCGACGATGGCCACCACGACACTGACCACGAACGCCCAGAAACCGTCGGCCATCTGCGCGGCCGGCATGTTCAGGCCACGGCTGCTGACGAAGAAAGTGTCGCCGAAGTTATGGCTGTTGCGCGGCCCCGGCATGGTCAGGAACACCGCGAAATACCAGAACAGGATTTGCAGCAGCGGCGGAATGTTGCGGAAGACTTCCACATACACGGTCGCCAGCTTGCTGATGATCCAGTTCGGCGACAGCCGCGCCACACCGATGATGAAGCCCAGCAGGGTCGCCAGGATCACGCCGATGAAGGTCACCAGCAAGGTGTTGAGCAGGCCGATCACGAACACGCGGGCATAGCTGTCCGCTTCGGTGTAGGAGATCAGGTGTTGAGCGATGCCGAACCCGGCACTGCGCTCCAGAAAGCTGAACCCGGACGTGATGCCCCGGTGCTGAAGGTTGGTCTGGGTGTTGTCAAACAGATACCAGCCCATGGCGACCACCGCCACAACGGTGATGATCTGGAATAGCCACGCACGCACACGTGGATCGCTGAGGCTGAACCTCTGCTTTGGTGCGCCGATTGAATTTTGCATGAAGTGCCCCGCAAGAAATGGAACAGAACATCACCCGGCGGTTGGCCCGCCGGGTGATAGAACCATTAGCGCACTGGTGGTGCGTACTGAATGCCGCCGTTGTTCCACAGCGCGTTCAGGCCACGGTCGATTTCCAGCGGAGTGCTCTTGCCGAGGTTTTTCTCGAAGATTTCGCCGTAGTTACCCACCTGGGAAACGATTTTCACGACCCAGTCCTTCGGCAGTTTCAGATCCTTGCCGTACTCGCCGTCGCCACCCAGCAGACGGGCAACGTCCGGGTTCTTGGTGGACTTGGCTTCTTCGAGTACGTTTTTCGAAGTGATGCCGGCTTCTTCAGCGTTGAGCAGCGCGTAGCCAACCCAACGAACGATCGCCAGCCACTCGTCGTCGCCGTTACGCACGACCGGGCCCAGAGGTTCCTTGGAAATGGTTTCCGGCAGAACCACGTAGTCCTTCGGCGAGGCCAGCTTGCTGCGCTGGGCGAACAGTTGGGACTTGTCGGAGGTCAGCACGTCGCAACGACCGGATTCCAGCGACTTGGCGCTTTCATCGGAGGTGTCGAAAGTGATCGGGGTGTACTTCAGGCCGTTGGCGCGGAAGTAGTCGGAGACGTTCAGCTCGGTGGTGGTACCGGCTTGAATGCAGATGGTCGCGCCGTCGAGTTCCTTGGCACTTTTCACGCCCAGCTTGTTGTTGGCCAGGAAGCCCACGCCGTCGTAGTAAGTGATGAAGCCAGGGAATTTCAGGCCCATGCCCGCGTCACGGGAGCTGGTCATGGTGGTGTTGCGCGACAGGATGTCGATCTCGCCGGACTGCAGAGCAGTGAAACGCTCCTTGGCGTTCAACTGACTGAACTTGACCTTGGTCGCATCGCCGAACACGGCAGCGGCCACGGCACGGCAGACGTCGGCGTCGATGCCGAGGATCTTGCCGGTCGAATCCGGTACGGAGAAGCCCGGCAGACCGTCGCTGACGCCACACTGCACGAAACCTTTCTTCTGTACCGCATCCAGGGTTGCACCCGCCTGAGCGAACCCGCTGACGCCGAGGACTGCTGCAGCAGTCACGACCGCCAGAGTGGATTTCAACATCTTCATTCAAACCTCCAGTTTTGCTCTTGTTGTGTCGGAGCTTGAGTCCAGTCGCACCCTTTTGAGGCGTTGTTGACCCGTGTTGGCTTTTTATGGGGTCAACCGACGCAGGACCTTCGCTATGAGTCTAGTAGGAGAAAATCCACATCATGGACAACTCACTTCTCACCAGTCGGCCGAACGGGCTGTAGCCCTTTCACGTTCGCGAAGCCCATTGCGGCCATTGGCGAACATCCATCACCGGATTCTTTGCTATCCCGTCGCCGGGCGTTCACTGATAGTGTTACCGCCAGGCGCGAGATCGATTGCACGACTACCTCATAGCAAAGCCCGTACCACACCGCTCGCTGAAGCGATTGAGCGACAGGTCAATAGCAAAACTTGTAGCCTTGCGACATCTTCTTAACGGATCAACCGGGCGCGCACCCCCATCACGCACTTAATGAGAGCGCCCGCACATTTTTGGAGCAGCCATGACCGAGCCCTTGATTCTTCAGCCTGTTAAGGCAGCCGACGCCTGCGTGATCTGGCTGCACGGCCTCGGCGCCGACCGCTATGACTTTCTGCCGGTGGCCGAGGCCTTGCAGGAAAGCCTGCTGAGCACGCGCTTCGTTTTGCCCCAGGCACCGACCCGCCCGGTGACAATAAATGGCGGTTATGCCATGCCGAGCTGGTACGACATCAAGGCGATGAGCCCAGCTCGTGCCATCGACCGCGATGAGCTGGAAGCGTCCGCCGATCACGTCATCGAATTGATCGAACAACAGCGCGCCAGCGGAATAGACGCTTCGCGGATTTTCCTTGCCGGATTTTCCCAGGGCGGCGCCGTGGTCTATCACACCGCGTTTCTGAAATGGCAGGGGCCGTTGGGCGGCGTGTTGGCGTTGTCGACCTACGCGCCGACGTTCAGCGACGAACTGGAGCTGTCCGCCAGCCAGCAACGGATTCCGGTGCTGGCGCTGCACGGCCAGTTCGACAACGTGGTGCAAAACTCGATGGGCCGCACGGCGTATGAGTATCTCAAGGCCCATGGTGTCACCGTGACATGGCAGGAATACCCAATGGAGCACGAAGTGTTACCCGAAGAAATTCGCGACATCGGCGTGTGGCTGAGCAAACGCCTGCGCTGATCGTCCGGGGCTCGATTTTCCAGTGGTCGGGCCCCTTTGATCATCCCACTACGCCGCGCCCGTTTCTTGCATTACACTGGCCGGCGTACATTCCTTAACCAATTGATGAGATGACCGTGCTCAAAGCACTCAAGAAGATGTTCGGAAAAAGCGAGGCTGAGCAGCTCGCGCCAGCTCCCAGTGCGCCGTCGCACGCCCCCGGTCATCGCAGCGATGCCAAACCGGCGGACCGCCAGGCTCCCGTAGCCACACCGAAACGCGAACCGGCACCCGCTGCTGTTTCCGCTCCCGCTCCAGAAAGCGCCCGCAGCGAAACACCCAAACCGGCCAAACCACGCCGCGAACCGAAGCCCAAGGCCCCGGTCATTCCCTGGAAACTCGAAGACTTCGTCGTCGAGCCACAGGAAGGCAAGACCCGTTTCCACGATTTCAAACTCGCCCCGGAACTGATGCACGCCATCCAGGACCTGGGTTTCCCGTATTGCACGCCGATCCAGGCGCAGGTGCTGGGTTTCACCCTCGCCGGCAAAGACGCCATCGGCCGCGCCCAGACAGGTACCGGCAAGACGGCCGCGTTCCTGATCTCGATCATCACCCAGCTGTTGCAGACCCCGCCGCCGAAAGAGCGCTACATGGGCGAGCCACGGGCGCTGATCATCGCGCCGACCCGTGAACTGGTAGTGCAGATCGCCAAAGACGCCGCCGACCTGACCAAGTACACCGGCCTCAACGTCATGACGTTCGTCGGCGGCATGGACTTCGACAAGCAGCTCAAGCACCTCGAAGCCCGCCACTGTGACATCCTCGTCGCCACCCCGGGCCGTCTGCTCGACTTCAACCAGCGTGGCGACGTGCACCTGGACATGGTCGAAGTGATGGTGCTGGACGAAGCCGACCGCATGCTCGACATGGGCTTCATCCCGCAAGTGCGTCAGATCATTCGCCAGACCCCGCCGAAAAGCGAACGCCAGACCCTGCTGTTCTCCGCGACCTTCACCGAAGACGTGATGAACCTCGCCAAGCAGTGGACCACCGACCCTGCCATCGTCGAAATCGAAGTCACCAACGTGGCCAACGAGAACGTCGAACAGCACATCTACGCGGTGGCCGGTGCCGACAAATACAAACTGCTCTTCAACCTGGTCAACGACAACGGCTGGGAGCGGGTCATCGTGTTCGCCAACCGCAAGGATGAAGTGCGGCGCATCGAGGAACGCCTGGTACGCGACGGCATCAACGCCGCGCAACTGTCCGGCGACGTGCCGCAGCACAAGCGGATCAAGACGCTGGAAGGCTTCCGCGAAGGCAAGATCCGCGTACTGGTCGCCACCGACGTGGCCGGTCGCGGCATTCACATCGACGGCATCAGCCACGTGATCAACTTCACCCTGCCGGAAGTCCCGGACGACTACGTGCACCGCATCGGCCGTACCGGTCGGGCCGGCGCCGATGGCGTGTCGATCAGCTTTGCCGGTGAAGACGACTCCTATCAGTTGCCGTCCATCGAAGAAAAACTCGGTCGCAAGATCAGCTGTGAAACACCACCGACCCATCTGTTGCGGGCGGTTGAGCGCAAGCGCCCACAGTAAGCGACGCCATAAAGAGAAGCGCAGCCGGCAACGGACTGCGCTTTTTTTTCGCCCGGATATTGTTCAATAAAACTAAAAGTCCATAATGGACAAATTAGTTTAGATACAGTCTCCGGAGTCCGACATGTCCAGTACGCCTTACGTGATCGACCAAACCCAGGCCCGTGAGCTTCTGGCCCGGATCGATGTGCCGCAGATCCTGCGCAAGCTGTTCCGCGATCTGGCGGCCGGGCACGCGGTGCAACCGGCGCAGCAACTGGTGGAATTCCCCCAGGGCGCCGGGGACTTCATCAACTATCTGGGCGTGCTGGCCGAAGACGGCGTGTACGGGGTCAAGACCTCGCCGTACATCGTTCGCGAACAGGGCCCGCTGGTGACGGCGTGGACGCTGCTGATGTCGATGCAGACCGGCCAGCCGCTGTTGCTCTGCGATGCCGGCGAACTGACCACCGCACGCACGGCGGCAACCACAGCTGTCGCCGTCGACGCCCTCGCCCCTTTGAAAGCCTCGCGCCTGGCGATCATCGGCAGCGGCAAGGTCGCCCAGACGCACCTGCATTACGTCAAGACGTTGCGCGAATGGCAGAGCATCCGCGTGTATTCGCCCACGTTGAATGAAGACCCGGCAACCGCCCGCCTGCTGCAAACCCTCGATCCGCGCGTGAGCATCGCTGACAGCCGCGAAGCCGCCATTGCCGACGCAGACGTGATCATGCTCTGCACCTCGTCCGCAGGACCTGTGATCGACCCGGCAACCTTGAACAAACCGGCGCTGATCACCTCGATCAGCACCAACGCACCGCGCGCCCACGAAGTGCCGCCGCAGAGCCTCAACGACATGCAGGTGTTCTGCGACTATCGTCTGACCACACCGGGTTCGGCCGGCGAGATGCTGATCGCCACCGAACAGCATGGCTGGGACAACAGCGCGATCATCGGTGACCTCGCGGATCTGCTCAGCGAGAAAGTGCAGCGTCCGGGTTACGACCGTCACGTGTTCTTCCGCTCCATCGGTCTGGGCCTGGAAGACATCGCCCTGGCCAACGCCGTCTATCAATTGCAGCGCTGACACCGGAGATTTTCATGAGTCATGCAGATTTCATCATCATCGGCGGCGGGATTGCCGGCGCTTCCACCGGTTTCTGGCTGTCGCAACATGGCAAGGTCGTGGTGCTGGAGCGCGAGTCGCACCCTGCCTATCACTCAACGGGACGTTCGGCCGCGCTGTTCACCGCCGCTTATGGAACCCCGCAGGTTCGGGCGCTGACCCAGGCCAGCCGAGCGTTTTTCGATCACCCGCCCAGCGGCTTCTGTGAACACCCGCTACTGACTCCGCGTGGCGAAATGACTGTGGATTTCACCGGCGACGCCGCCGAACTGAACAATCAATACCTCAGCGCCAAGGCCACGGTGCCGGAGATGCAACTGCTCAGCGCGGAAGAAGCCTGCGTGCGACTGCCGATCCTGCGCCAGGAAAGGGTCCACGGCGCAATCTACGACCCGACCGCCAGCGACATCGACACCGATGCCCTGCACCAGGGTTATCTGCGTGGTATCCGTCGCAACAATGGGCAAGTCCTGACCGATTGCGAAGTGCTCGGGCTTAGCCGTGATGCCGACGGCGTCTGGCAAGTGCAGACCAACGGCCAGACCTTCAGCGCGCCCATCGTGATCAACGCAGCAGGCGCCTGGGCCGACAAGATCGGTGCCCTGGCCGGCGCCCGGCCGCTGGGCCTGCAACCGAAACGCCGTGCCGCGTTCATCTTCGCCGGCCCCGAAGGCGTGGACATTCACCACTGGCCAATGCTGGTCAGCCTCGACGAATCGTTCTACATGAAGCCTGATGCCGGCATGTTCCTCGGCTCCCCGGCCAACGCCGACCCCGTCGAACCGCACGACGTGCAGCCGGAAGAACTGGATATCGCCATGGGCATCTACCAGATCGAAGAAGCGACGACCCTGACCATCCGCCGCCCGACGCGCACTTGGGCCGGTCTGCGCAGTTTCGTCGCCGACGGTGATTTGTTGTCCGGGTTCGATCCGCAGGTGCCAGGACTGTTCTGGGTCGCGGCCCAGGGCGGTTACGGCATCCAGACTTCGCCGGCGATGGGCCAGGCCAGCGCGGCGCTGGTGCGCGGTGAGTCGCTGCCCGAGCACCTCAAGCAGTTCGGTCTGTCCGCCGCCATGCTCTCCCCCGCCCGCCTGGCCTGACCGCCCCCGGATGACGCGCCCAACGGATTGCGGCACACTCGCAACGCCCCCGGACCACGGGGGCGTTGACGTTGCCTGGAGCTCCACAGTTATGACCGCCCCCGAACAATCTCCCGAGCTGAATGACGCCGCGCTGGATAACTACCACGCCATCGCCGACGCCATTGCCACGCTGTTCTTTCCACATGCCGAAGTGGTGTTGCATGACCTGCGCACACAGAAGGTCGACTACATCGCCAACAACCTGTCGAAACGGGTGGTCGGTGATGAATCGTCGCTGGAAGATATGCTCAGCGAAGACGTCAGCGAACGGAACATAGGCCCGTACGAAAAGCTCAACTGGGACGGTCAGAAGATTCGCAGCCTGAGCACTGTGCTGCGGGACAGCGAAGGGCATCCGCTGGCGGTGCTGTGCATCAACCTGAATATTTCGCTGTTCGAGAACGCCAAGGCTGCGCTGGACCTGTTCCTCTCGCCGAGCAAGCTGATCCCGCAACCGGACTCACTGTTTCGCGATGACTGGCAAGAGCGCATCAACACCTTCCTGCATGCCTGGCTGCGCGAGCGGCAACTGAGCCTGAATCTGCTGACCCGCGACCACAAACGTGAACTGGTACTGGCGCTGCACGCCGAGGGGGCGTTCAAGGGCAAGAGTGCCTCGAACTATGTGGCCAATGTGCTGAACATGGGGCGGGCGACGGTGTACAAACATTTGAAGGAATTGAAGGGCTGAAACCGTGCAGCCTGCGAAGGCTGCACGCTTTTCAACATCAGTCGCCGTAGATGTCCGACTTGAAGTACTTCTCGGAAATCTTCTGGTACTCACCACTGGCACGAATGCCGTCGATGGCGGTATTCAACTGGCTGACCAGTTCAGCGTTGCCCTTGCGCACCGCAATCCCGGCGCCCTCGCCCACGTACTTCGGATCCTTCAGTTCCGGCCCGACAAACGCGTAACCCTTGCCGCGCGGCATCGACAGGAAGTCGGTCAGTGGAATGGTGTCGGCAAAAATCGCGTCGAGACGCCCGGCCGCCAGGTCCATGTAGATTTCTTCGTTGTTGCCATAGCGCTTGACGTTGATGCCCTTGGGCTCGAACACCTCGGTGGCGTAGCGATCGGTGGTGGTGGCGCGCTGCACACCGACCGTCTTGCCCTTGAGGCTGGCGTACTGGTCATCGACGTTCGCGCCTTCCTTCATCACCAGCCGCGACGAGGTGAAATAGTACTTGTGGGTGAAGTCCACCGACTTCTTGCGATCTTCGTTGATGGTCATGGACGACAGCGCCATGTCGATTTTCTTCACTTTCAGGGAAGGAATCAGACCGTCGAACTCGCCCTCGACCCACACACACTTGACCTGCATCTGCGCGCACAGAGCGTTGCCGATGTCGTAGTCGAAACCGACGATTTCACCCTGGTCGGTCTTTGAGGCGAAGGGCGGATACGCCGCTTCGATACCGATACGCAGGGTTTTCTCGGCGGCAAACACGCTACTGCACGCCAACAGGCTCAGCGCCAGACCGGTGATGAGGGGGAATTTCTTCATGTTCGTTCTCTCGCGGGTTGTTGTTGGTTTGGCAAGACAGAAGAAAGAGCTGAAACAGGGAAAAGCTTTATTTGTACTTGTAAATCCATACTGGACTTTTACGTACATGCCGTCAATTGGACAAACGCCATCGGCGTCAGCCGATGGTCGGGAGTCGAGGGGAGATTGATTGAGGAGAGGAATTACTGCTTCCAGCGATCCGCCGCCGCATGATCGCTGTCACGACCTTCGACCCAACGCGGGCCGTCGCTGGTGTTCTCTTTCTTCCAGAACGGCGCGCGGGTTTTCAGGTAATCCATGACGAAGGCGCAGGCGTCGAATGCCGCCTGACGATGGGCACTGGCGGCGCCGACGAACACGATCGGCTCACCCGGCTCCAGCGCGCCGATGCGGTGCAGCACTTCCAGCTTCAACAATGGCCAGCGCTGTTCGGCCTCGACGGCAATCTTGCCCAGGGCCTTTTCGGTCATGCCCGGATAGTGCTCCAGAAACATTCCGGCAACATCGAGGCCATCGTTGAAGTCGCGCACGTAGCCGACAAAACTCACCACCGCCCCGACGCCGACATTGGCCGCGTGCATCGCGTTGACTTCAGCGCCGGGATCGAACGCCGTGGACTGCACACGAATCGCCATGTCTCAGCCTCCGGTCACGGTGGGGAAAAACGCCACTTCGTCGCCATCGACCACTGGCTCGTCTAGCTGGCAAAGGTCTTCGTTGCGCGCACACATCAGATTTTGCTCGCTCAGCACCTCGGCGCCATCACGCTTGGCGAGCAACGCACGTACATCGTCGACCGTCGCGAAATCGCCCTCGACCTTCACCGAATCCACGCCCAGCGCCTCACGGTAACGGGCAAAAAACTTCACGGTCAGGTTCATGGCTGCTCCGCCTGGAAATGCCCGCTCTTGCCGCCGACTTTCTCCAGCAGACGCACGCTTTCGATGGTCATGCCGCGATCCACGGCCTTGCACATGTCGTAGATGGTCAGGGCGGCGACGCTGGCGGCGGTCAGCGCTTCCATCTCGACGCCGGTCTGCCCGGACAGTTTGCAGCGAGCCACGATGCGCACGGCGTCGTCACCTTCGGCGCTGAGTTCGACCTTGACGCCGGTCAACATCAGCGGATGGCACAGGGGAATCAGATCACTGGTTTTCTTCGCTGCCTGAATGCCGGCAATGCGCGCCACGGCGAACACGTCGCCCTTGGGATGGCCGCCGCTGACGATCATCTGCAGAGTGTCGGGCAGCATGCGCACCAGCGCTTGGGCCGTCGCCTCGCGGAACGTCACGGCTTTTTCGGTGACGTCGACCATGTTGGCGCGACCTTGGGAATCGAGATGAGTCAGCACGGGATTACTCCTGATCAGGAGCACCGATTGTAAACCTGCGGGTCAAATTTCCGCACATAAAAAACCGGGCGACTTTGCAGTCGCCCGGTTCCTTTGTAAGGGTTACAGATGCGATTCGGCGTATTCGGCCAGAATCGAACGCGGCACCCCTTGCAGGGTGATGTGCACACCGTTGGGGAAGTCTTTGAAACGTTCGGTCAGGTAGGTCAGCCCGGAACTGGTCGCGGACAGGTAAGGGGTGTCGATCTGTGCCAGGTTGCCCAGGCACACCACTTTGGAACCGGCGCCGGCCCGGGTGATGATGGTTTTCATCTGGTGCGGCGTGAGGTTCTGGCATTCGTCGATCAGGATCAGGCTTTGCTGGAAGCTGCGACCGCGAATGTAGTTGAGCGATTTGAACTGCAGCGGCACTTTGCTGAGGATGTAGTCGACGCTGCCATGGGTGTTTTCGTCATCCATGTGCAAGGCTTCGAGGTTGTCGGTGATGGCCCCCAGCCAGGGCTCCATTTTTTCCGCTTCGGTGCCGGGCAGGAAGCCGATTTCCTGGTCCAGGCCCTGCACGCTGCGGGTGGCGATGATGCGGCGATAACGCTTGCTGACCATGGTCTGCTCGATCGCAGCGGCCAGCGCCAGGATGGTCTTGCCGGAACCGGCGGCGCCGGACAGGTTGACCAGATGAATGTCAGGGTCGAGCAAGGCGTACAGCGCCAGGCTCTGATAGATGTCACGCGGCTTGAGGCCCCAGGCTTCCTGATGCAGCAGCGGTTCCTGGTGCAGATCGAGAATCAGCAGCCGGTCTTCTTCAATCTCCTTGATCCAGCCGACGAACCCCTGTTCATCGATGATGAACTCGTTGATGTGCACGGCCGGCAGGTTGTCGATCAATTGCACCTGGTGCCAGGTGCGGCCATGGTCCTGACGGGTTTCGACCTTGCTCACGCGGTCCCAGAAGGAGCCGGTCATGTTGTGGTAGCCGTTGGGCAGCAGGGACACGTCGTCGACCAACTGGTCGGTGCTGTAGTCCTCGGCCGCAATCCCGCAGGCGCGCGCCTTGAGGCGCATGTTGATGTCTTTGGTGACCAGCACCACCGGTTTCTTCGGATCGCGGGTGTGCAGATCGATCAACTGGTTGATGATTTTGTTGTCGTTCAGGTGCTCGGGCAGAATCAGGTTCGACTCCGCCTGCTTGCTCATCAGAATTGACAGCAACCCCTTCGGCCCGCTCTTTCCGCGCTGGATCGGCACCCCTTGCTCGACGTCTTCGGGCGAGGCATCGCCCAGCGTCTTGTCGATCAGCCGGATGGCCTGGCGGCATTCGGCGGCCACGCTGTGATGCCCGCTCTTGAGCTTGTCCAGCTCTTCAAGCACGGTCATCGGGATCGCGACGTGGTGTTCTTCGAAATTCAGCAGGGCGTTTGGATCGTGAATCAGTACGTTGGTATCGAGTACATAAAGGATTGGCTGGTTGGAGGAAGGGCTACGTCCGTGATCATCCATACTCGGTCACCTTTGTGGGAGCCATTCGACGCAATACCTGGACGGTGCTGCGCCTCGAAGTGACTGCCGAATCCACCTGCACAGCTTTTGTCGGGATAGCAGGTGAACCGCACACAAAATGGGTCTTGGAAGACGCCACCTGTGTTGCAGGTTTCGGCGGTCTGACTTCGTAATACTCCAAAACCCGTGACAGAAAAAAGCACTTTGACGCTTTTTTGAAGTTTATTTTGCAAAGTGACGAAAAGCCCTTGGCGGACCGCCCCGCCCCCGTTAGAGTCGGAAGTCCGCCTGCATCGAATTTTGCAAAAAATTCACCCCAAGCCCAATGTTTCCGGGCTCTCGCCGCTTGTCAGCGAAAAGCGTCCTGACAGTCTTCCCAGCCGATGCCGCTTTGCGCGGTTTGCGTGATCAGCCACGGCAACGCCGTCTTCACCGCATCCTGCTTCATGTTGAAATTGATCACCCCGTGGCGCCACAACAGCATCAGGGTCAGCACCCGCTGTGCGCTCGGATTGCCCTTGAGCTTGCCAGCACCGTCCTGGGCGTCGATGTCCCACAGCGCCACTTGCAGGCCCTGATTGCGCAAGAAACTGCCGGCATCACTGCGGCGCTGCCCCTCTGGTGGACGGAACAGCGGCACGTAGTTCTCCGGCAGCTTGTTCTTCACCAGATCGCTGCTGCGGCGCACCGAGTCCTGCCAGTCCTGCCAGTGGCTGTGGGAGCGGAACTCCCAGCCCTGCACGCCCACGCAGAGTTTCGAGAATTCCGATTGCAGGTTATTCACCGAGCGATCCGCCAGCCGCGCCTGCACATCCTTGCCGAGCAAAAAGAAGGTGCCGCTCAGACTGGATTTGCGCAGGTAGTCGGCGATCCAGTCGGTATTGTCCGGCTGCAGGTTCGCAGCGCTGTCGAAACTGAGCAGGAACAATCGGTCATGCATCTCGTCGCCGTTGCGCTCGTAGTCGCCGAAATGATCGACTTCGCTGGTGGTCTGCGGCGACAGCGCCGCCTTGCGCATCAGTTCGTCCAGGTATTGCAGATGGAAGATCCGGCTCGGCTCGGCCCATTGGGTGTAATAGCTTTCGTCGCTGACCACGAACTTGGTCGCCTGCTCGCGCAGGGTCGGCAGGTCTTCGACGAGGAAGCAGAACGAGGCGTCCTGATCGCAGCTCTGTTGGGCGAAGTTGTAATTGGCGAGCAGCCGCTGCCACAGACGCTCACGCAGGCTGTTGATCGCCTCCAGATTGACCGTGCGCAGCCCCAGACGCTGGGCCAGAGCGGCCTCATCCAGCGACTCGCTGCCCAGCAGGCCCCGGGCGAACATCAGGATTTCTGCCCGCGAGGCGACGTCGAACAGGGTCGGGTTGTCGAGTTTCTCCGGCCAGGTGCTGCGATCGAGCGTGGCAATATCGCCCGGCGCCGCAACGGCCCCGAAGCTCAACAGCCACACCGTGAATAAAAGAACAATGCGCAAAGGGGTGTCTCCATAACAAAACCCGCGCGGCACTATAGCCGATCCGGCTCGCAAACCGCCGATCACCTATGGACCTGATAGCTGGAGTCATCCGCCTCAACCCCCTAGAATCGCCCCCACGATTAAAGGAGACGACTTCATGCTGATGGTGATTTCCCCCGCCAAGACTCTCGATTACGAAACACCGCCGGCGACCCAGCGCTTTACCCAGCCGCAATACCTCGACCATTCCCAGGAGCTGATCCAGCAATTGCGCGAGCTGACACCTGCGCAGATCAGCGAACTGATGCACGTCTCCGACAAGATCGGCGGCCTCAACGCCGCGCGTTTCGGCAGCTGGACACCGGCGTTCACCCCCGAGAATGCCAAACAGGCGCTGCTGGCCTTCAAGGGCGACGTCTACACCGGGCTCGACGCCCAGTCCTTCAGCGAAGCCGATTTCGATTACGCGCAACAGCACCTGCGCATGCTCTCCGGTCTCTACGGCCTGCTGCGCCCGCTCGACCTGATGCAACCTTATCGTCTGGAAATGGGCACCAAACTGGCCAATGCCCGGGGCAAGGACTTGTACGCATTCTGGGGCACGCGCATCAGCGAATGGCTGAACGAAGCACTGGCCGAGCAAGGCGATGACGTGCTGCTGAACCTGGCCTCCAACGAGTACTTCTCGGCGGTCAAACGCTCAGCCCTGAACGCGCGGATCATCAACACCGAGTTCAAGGACCTGAAGAACGGCCAGTACAAGATCATCAGCTTCTACGCCAAGAAGGCCCGCGGCCTGATGAGTCGCTTCGTGATCCAGGAGCGCATCAACGATCCGGCCGCTCTCAAACAGTTCGATGCTCAGGGTTATCGCTACAGTGCCGAACAGTCGAAACCGGACAATCTGGTGTTTCTGCGCGACCACGCCCCGGAATAAAGCATGCTCATTGCACGACTCTTAATAGTGAGAGTCGTGCAGCTCGCACGACGTCAAAAAAACCTCCCCTCTTTTCGCCGATTTATTGGCGCCATAAAAACATCGCCTCGATTTCTATCTTTTCTTTCACTCGACAGTTGTCATTTTTTTCAGTAGTGGCACGTAAATTTTTTACCGGTAGTGGCACAAAACCATCTAACGCGATTATCTGCCTATCAATAAAGGGCGAAATCGAAAGTGCTATCAATATGAGAGCAGTGCCATCTTTCTCAATATTTCAAGAAATTTCAGATTTGGCGATGGGCGGACTGGAACTATGTCCAAATGCATAGCTCATACCACCGGTAACGATTCTCGCCGAACATGTACGAGATAACTTACGCAGAGATCAAAACCATGTAACCAAGTTGTCACAGCAACTTGCCTGAATGGATAACAACTCTGGACAACTATCGAAGGACAGGAGATACGCACCATCAATATCCCCTACAAGGCCAAGGCCGCGCCCTTATAAACGTGCTCGCCTGAGCACCCAACCGCCCGATCCACAGGCCTGCGCCTGACATCGAGCGCGCAATACGAGATTGCACAAGAGTCCTCTTGCCAGAGGATCAGCTGCATAACAGGGCACGTCACAACAATAAGGCCTGGTTGCGCACATCTTGAGTGCACTTATTTAGACACTCGAAACTTAGTATGCCTGCACACGGCATTGTGGCGCCTGCAAGTCACACTTTCGAGTGCACTAAGACCGCTGAACACCATTAACTCCGGCCCTTTAACGGCCTGATATATACAGAGGTAATTGCGATGCGCATCAGCATATTTGGTTTGGGTTACGTCGGCGCAGTGTGTGCCGGTTGCCTGTCTGCACGGGGCCATGACGTGGTTGGCGTCGATGTTGCCAAAGACAAGATCGATATGATCAACGCGGGCAAATCCCCCATTGTCGAACCGGGCCTGGGCGAGTTGCTGGCGCAAGGAATCGAGACCGGTCGTCTGCGCGGTACGACCAACTTCGCCGAGGCGATTCGTGACACCGATTTGTCGATGATTTGCGTCGGCACGCCGAGCAAGAAGAACGGCGACCTGGAACTGAACTACATCGAAGCCGTGTGCCGCGAGATCGGTTTTGTCCTGCGTGAAAAATCCACCCGCCACACCATCGTCGTGCGCAGCACCGTGCTGCCGGGCACCGTGGCCAACGTGGTGATCCCGATCCTCGAAGACTGCTCCGGCAAGAAGGCCGGCGTTGATTTCGGTGTAGCCGTGAACCCTGAGTTCCTGCGTGAATCCACCGCGATCGCCGACTACGACCTGCCACCGATGACCGTCATCGGCGAATTCGACAAGGCTTCGGGTGACGTTCTGCAATCGCTCTACGAAGAACTCGACGCCCCGATCATCCGCAAGGACATCGCCGTCGCCGAGATGATCAAGTACACCTGCAACGTCTGGCACGCGACCAAAGTGACCTTCGCCAACGAGATCGGCAACATCGCCAAAGCGGTGGGCGTCGATGGCCGCGAAGTGATGGACGTGGTCTGCCAGGACAAGACCCTCAACCTGTCCCAGTACTACATGCGCCCGGGCTTCGCCTTCGGCGGTTCGTGCCTGCCGAAAGACGTGCGCGCCCTAACCTACCGCGCCGGTTCCCTGGACGTCGAAGCGCCGCTGCTCAACTCGCTGATGCGCAGCAACGAATCGCAAGTGCAGAACGCCTTCGACATCGTTGAAAGCCACGACAAACGCAAAGTCGCCCTGCTCGGCCTGAGCTTCAAGGCCGGCACCGATGACCTGCGCGAAAGTCCGCTGGTGGAACTGGCCGAAATGCTGATCGGCAAGGGTTACGACTTGAGCATCTACGACAGCAACGTCCAGTACGCCCGTGTCCACGGCGCGAACAAGGATTACATCGAGTCGAAGATCCCCCACGTGTCGTCGCTGCTCAATGCGGATTTCGACTCGGTGATCGACAACTCCGACGTGATCATCCTCGGCAACCGCGACGAGAAGTTCCGCGCGCTGGCCCAGCAGGCCCCGCACGGCAAACAGGTCATCGACCTGGTCGGCTTCATGGCCAAGGCCACCGATGCCGGCACCCGCACCGAAGGCATCTGCTGGTAACGCAGCAGCAAGCCCCGAGCTTCAAGCCGCACGCCGTGAATCGGCAGGCGGCTTGAAGCCCCCATCACCTTCGGATGACGGTCATGTCCAAGCTCAAACATTTTTTTCTGCAATCCGCCGGCTGGCTTTTGTTTCTGAGCCTGCTGATGGGCCTGGCCCTGATGCTGCCCACGTCCACGTTCGACTCCGAGTCGAAGGACTTCATTTTCCTGATTGGCGCCGTGGGTATCTGGCGCTACTCGATGGGTGCCACGCACTTTGTGCGCGGCATGATTTTTCTCTACATCGTCTACCCGCACATGCGCCGCAAAGTGCGCAAGCTGGGTAAAGCGGCGAACCCGTCGCATGTGTTTCTGATGGTCACCAGTTTTCGCATCGACGCGTTGACCACCGCGCAGGTCTACAGCTCGGTGATCAGCGAAGCCATCGACTGCGAACTGCCGACCACCGTGGTCTGCTCCATCGTCGAAATGTCCGATGAGCTGCTGGTCAAGGCGCTGTGGGCGCGAATGAATCCGCCAGAGCGGGTGAAGCTCGACTTCGTGCGCATTCCCGGCACCGGCAAGCGCGACGGCCTGGCTTATGGTTTCCGCGCGATCTCCCGTCACCTGCCGGACGACCGTGCCGTGGTCGCCGTGATCGACGGCGACACCGTGCTCGGCGAAGGCACCGTGCGCAAGACCGTGCCGTGGTTCCAACTGTTCGGCAACGTCGGCGGCCTGACCACCAACGAATTCTGCGAAGTGCGCGGCGGCTACATCATGAGCGAGTGGCACAAACTGCGCTTCGCCCAGCGCCACATCAACATGTGCTCGATGGCCCTGTCCAAGCGCGTGCTGACCATGACCGGCCGGATGTCGGTGTTCCGCGCCACCGTGGTCACCAACCCGGAATTTATCGCCGACGTTGAAAGCGACTCACTGCAACACTGGCGTCTGGGCCGTTTCAAGTTCTTGACTGGCGACGACAAGTCGAGCTGGTTCAGCCTGATGCGTCTGGGCTACGACACCTTCTACGTGCCGGACGCCGCGATCAACACCGTTGAACATCCGCCGGAAAAGAGCTTCATCAAGGCCAGTCGCAAACTGATGTTCCGCTGGTACGGCAACAACCTGCGGCAGAACTCCCGGGCGCTGGGCCTGGGCGTGAAACGCCTCGGCGCCTTCACCTCGGTGGTGCTGTTCGACCAGCGCGTGTCGATGTGGACCTCGCTGCTCGGACTGACCGTGGCGCTCATCGCCAGCTTCAAATACGGCGGCGCGTTCATCCTCGCGTACCTGCTGTGGATCGGCATCACCCGCCTGATTCTGACGCTGCTGCTGTCCTGCTCCGGCCACCGCATCGGCCCGGCGTACCCGGTGATTCTCTATTACAACCAGATCGTCGGTGCGCTGGTGAAGATCTACGTGTTCTTCCGCCTCGACCAACAATCCTGGACTCGCCAGCCCACTTCCCTGACCCGTGACCTCGCCAGCTTTCAACGTTGGTTCAACACCTGGTCGTCTCGGACCATGACCTTCTCCGCCGGCAGCATTTTCGTCGCCGTGCTGCTGATGATGGTCTGACCCGCCCCTCTTGAATTAACAAGGAAATCGCCCCTATGAATACCGCCGTCAACGCCAACGTAGTGCATGAATCCGAAGCCCAGCGTCAGCACGCCCGGGTGAAAATCCCGGCTAAGCTGCGGTTCTTCGGTCCCGACCGGACACCGGTCGAAGCACGGGTCATCGACCTGTCTGCCGGTGGTCTGGCGTTCAATGCCGGTCAGTTGCCGCTGACGATTGGCGAGGTGCGCAAGGCGCGCCTGCAATTCGTCATCGACAACCTCGGCATCGCCATGGACGTTGAACTGCAAGTGCGCTCCTACGACCGCCAGACCGGTCGCGCCGGCTGCCAGTTTCAGAACCTCGAACCGCAGGACATCTCAACCCTGCGTCACCTGATCACTTCGCACCTGGCCGGCGACATCGTCAGCATCGGCGAAGTGCTGGCAACCCTGCAGCGCGACAACTTCACCAAGGCGCGCAAGGTCAAGGACGGCGGCCACGGCATGACCCCGTTCGGGCGCCTGAAAGCCGTGACCTTCAGCGCCGGCATTTTCGCGATCGGCCTCGTGGCAGCGGGTTTCGTCTTCAAATCGGTGTACAGCATGTATTTCGTCAGCCACGCACAGGCCGGTCTGGTCAGCGTGCCGGGCATGAACATCACCATGCCGCGCGACGGCACCGTACAGAGCCTGGTGAAATCCGACGGCGTCGCCGCCAAGGGCGCACCGCTGGCGACGTTCAGCACCAGCATGCTCGACGTGCTCAAGGGCCATCTGGACGAAGATCAACTGCAACCGGCCAAGGTTGAAGAACTGTTCGGCAAGCAAATGACCGGCACGCTCACCTCCCCTTGCGATTGCACCGTGGCCCAGCAACTGGTGGCTGACGGTCAATACGCGAGCAAAGGTGATGTGATCTTCTCGCTGGTGCCGCGCAACACCCAGGCCACCGTCGATGCACGCTTCTCCTATCGCCAGTTCGGCGACGTGCGCCCGGGCACCCCGGTGAGCTTCCAGATCGCCGGCGAAGACAAGACCCGCACCGGCAAGATCGTCAGCAGCACCAGCCTGAAAAGCGCCGACCTGTCCTCCGACATCCGCGTGCAAATCCAGCCTGACGAGCCGCTGGACAGCAGCTTCGCCGGCCGCCCGGTGGAAGTGAACAGCGACCGTGGTCCGAACCTGAACTGGCTGATCGACAAAGCCATGGCTGCCGGTCTTTAAGTCGAGGACATGCCTATGACGAGCCCTATCAGAATCCCGCCGGCCCCGCTGAGCCTGGCCATGGCCATGGCAATCGCCCTGGCCGGTTGCGCCGGCCTGCCCGACCAGCGTCTGGCCAACGAAGCGCTCAAGCGCGGTGACACCGCGACCGCCGCGCAGAACTACCGTGCACTGGCCGACCTGGGTTACAGCGAAGCTCAGGTCGGGTTGGCCGACATTCAGGTCGACAGCCGTGACCCCGCGCAGATCAAACAGGCTGAGGCGACCTACCGCGCAGCGGCCGATGTTTCGCCGCGCGCCCAGGCCCGTCTCGGTCGCTTGCTGGTGGCCAAGCCCGGCGCCACCGAGGCCGAGCATCAGGAAGCCGAAACCCTGCTGAAGAAAGCCGCCGCCCATGGCGAAGGCAACACGCTGATCCCGCTGGCGATGCTGTACCTGCAATACCCGCACAGTTTCCCGAACATCAACGCCCAGCAGCAGATCGACCAGTGGCGCAAATCCGGCTACCCGGAAGCCGGCCTGGCGCAGGTGCTGCTGTATCGCACCCAGGGTACTTACGACCAGCATCTGGATGAAGTGGAAAAGATCTGCAAGGCCGCGCTCAACACCACCGACATCTGCTACGTCGAACTGGCCACGGTCTATCAGAAACGTGGTGCGCCGGAGCAACAGGCCGAGCTGATCAAACAACTGCAGGCTGCTCACAGCCGTGGCAGCGTCAGCGCCCAGCGCGTGGATTCCGTTGCCCGTGTGCTCGCCGATTGGACCCTGGGCAAGACCGACGAAAAAACCGCGCAGTCGCTGCTCGAGCCGATCGCTCCGGGCTACCCGGCGTCGTGGGTCACCCTTGCGCAATTGCTCTACGACTTCCCGGAACTCGGCGACACCGACCAGATGATGAAGTACCTGGACAACGGCCGCGCCGCTGACCAGCCGCGCGCCGAACTGTTGCTGGGCAAGCTCTACTACGAAGGCAAACTGGTGCCGGCCGATGCGAAAGTCGCCGAGGAACATTTCCAGAAAGCCGTCGGCCGCGAAGTCGCCGCCGACTACTACCTCGGCCAGATCTACCGCCGTGGCTATCTCGGCAAAGTCTATCCGCAGAAGGCTCTCGACCATCTGCTGACTGCTGCGCGCAACGGCCAGAACAGTGCCGACTTCGCCATCGCCCAGCTGTTCTCCCAAGGCAAGGGCACCAAACCCGACCCGCTCAACGCCTACGTATTCAGCCAGTTGGCCAAGGCGCAGAACACCCCGCAAGCCGATGAGCTGGCGACCACCCTCGCGGCGCAATTGCCGCCCGAGCGCCTGGCCGAAGCCCAGCGTCTGTTGCAACAGGAACAGGCCAGCCGAGGCGCCCTGAACCAGAACACGCTGCAACTGCACGCCCTGCAAGAAGAAGACGGCGAGGAAAAATTATGAAGTTGAATCCATTCGTAAAGGCCGGCCTTGGCCTTTCGTTCGCGCTGATCTGGTCTTGCCCGACACTGGCCGCGATCACTGAAACCAAGAACTTCGGCCTCGAAGTGAAAATCACCGGCCAGTCCGAAGACGACCGCGACCTTGGCACTGCCAAGGGTGGCGACGTCAACGGCGTCGGCCTCGACCTGCGCCCGTGGGTCTACGGCGAAAGTGGTGCGTGGAGCGCCTACGCCATGGGTCAGGCGGTCGCCTCGAGCGACATCATCGAAACCGACACCCTGCAGCAGTCCGACGGTGCCGAAAACACCGACAGCGGTGATCGCAAGACCAAGAAGAACTACCTGGCGATGCGCGAGTTCTGGGTCGGCTACAGCGGCTTCACGCCCTACCCCGGCGAGATCCTCAAGTTCGGTCGCCAGCGCCTGCGCAACGACGACGGCCAGTGGCGCGACACCAACATCGAAGCACTGAACTGGACCTTCGACACCACCCTGCTGCGCGCCAACGCCGGTGTTGCCGAACGCTTCAGCGAATACCGCACCGACCTCAAAGAGCTGGCGCCGAAAGACAAGGACCGCCTGCACGCCTACGCCGACGCCTCCTACCAGTGGACGCCGGGCAACTGGGTCGGCATCCGTGGTCACCACACCCATGATGACGGCAAGCTCGATTACGCCGAACCGGGTGTGCCCCGCGACACCCTCGACAAAACCCAGAACGGCGACATCAGCTGGCTCGGCCTGACCGCCGACAGCGACGCGTACAACTGGCGCAACACCAACACCGTCAACTACTGGGGCAGCATCACCGGCATGAGCGGCGACCGCGACACGGTCAACCCGCTGAACGCCGATGGCAGCCGTCCGGCACAAGCCAAGCGCAGTGAAGACATCAACGGCTGGGCCACCGACATCGGCGTGCGTCTGCGCCTCGATCCGCAGTGGCAGGTCGGTGCGGCGTATGCCCGTGCCAGCGCCGATTACGAACAGAACGGCCTGGAAAGCAACCGCTCGAACTACACCGGTACTCGCTCCCGCGTTCACCGTTTCGGCGAGGCCTTCCGTGGCGAAATGAACAACATGCAGACCGCCACGCTGTTCGGTTCGTGGATGCTCAACGACCAGTACGACGCCAGTCTGATCTACCACAAGTTCTGGCGTGTGGACGGCAACAAACCGGTGGGCAGCAACGGCATCAACGCCGTGGAAAACAACACCGACGACGTCACCGGCGCGATCCTTTCCAGCACCTCCCTGCCACTGGACGATGGCAAGAAAGACCTCGGCCAGGAAATGGATCTGGTGGTCACCAAGTACTTCAAGCAAGGCCTGCTGCCAGCGGCGCTGAGCCAGTCGATCGACGAGCCTTCGGCCCTGGTGCGGTTCCGTGGCGGCGTGTTCAAGCCGGGTGATGCCTATGGCAGCCAGGTCGATTCGTACATGCACCGCGCGTTCATCGACGTGATCTGGCGCTTCTGATGCAAACCGCGAAGGGAGTGCCCGACATGAACAACCCAAGGAAAGGCTCGCTCAGCCTGTTGGCCGGCGCGATGCTGCTGGCCTCGGCCGGGGCCTTCGCCAACGTGGAGCCGGTTGCCCCTCAACAAGGCAAACCTGTGACCACGGCGAAAGAGCTGCAACAGGCCAAGACCTACACCGTCAGCAGCGCCCCTACCGAAGCGCTGGAACTGGCCAAGCCGAAATTGCCCGACCTCTCCGGTTTCACCGCCGAAGCCGCTGCCGCGAAAATCGTGCGTAGTAAACCGGGCAAGATCAGCGTGCGCCGGATGATGCAGGAAGACGCCCTGAAGGACTTCATCGGCGGCGACAACAAGATGGCCGAATGGGTGGTGCGTCAGCACGGCATCCCACAGGCGATCTTCGTCGACGACGGCTACCTGAACCTGAAAGAGCTGGCGCAGAAACTGCCCAAGCAGTATTTCAGCGAAACCTCGCCGGGCGTTTACCTGGCCAAGCTGCCGATCGTGGTCGGCCGCAAAGGCATCCTCGAAATCGATGGCCAGACCCAGGAATTGCGCCTGTCCCAGGAGGCCGGTTCGTTCCTGGTCAACGACGGTCAGTTGTTCGTGCGTGACACCAAAGTCACCGGCTGGCGCGAGAAGGAAAACGGCCCGGCGACGTTCCGTTCGCCGAAAGAATTCCGCCCGTTCCTGCTGGCCTGGGGTGGCACCGAGACCTATATCGTCAACAGCAAGATGGCCAGCTTCGGCTACGCCAACAGTAAGTCCTACGGCGTGAGTATTTCCCAGTACACGCCGAACATGGCCAAGGTGCTCAAGCGCCCCGAGCCGACCGGCTGGATCGTCGGCTCCGAGTTCTCGGACATGTGGTACGGCTTCTACTGCTACGAGACCCGCGACTTCGTGGTCAAGGGCAACACCTACAAGGACAACATCGTCTACGGCATCGACCCCCACGACCGTTCCCACGGTCTGATCATTGCCGAGAACACGGTGTACGGCACGAAGAAGAAGCACGGGATCATCATTTCCCGTGAGGTGAACGACAGCTTCATCTTCAACAACAAGAGTTTCGACAACCACCTCTCGGGCCTGGTGATCGACCGTAACAGCGTCAACAACATCATTGCCTACAACGAGATCTACAAGAACCACACCGACGGCATCACCCTCTACGAGTCCGCCGACAACCTGCTGTGGGGCAACAAGGTCATCAGCAACAAGCGCCACGGCATCCGCATTCGTAACAGCGTGAACATCCGCCTCTACGAAAACGTCGCCATGGCCAACGGCCTGACCGGCGTCTACGGCCACATCAAGGACCTGACCGACACCGACCGTGACATCAAGCTCGACCCGTTCGACGCTCAGGTTTCGCTGATCGTGGTCGGCGGTGAGCTGGCCGCCAACGGCAGCGGCCCGCTGTCGATCGATTCGCCCTTGAGTGTCGAGCTGTATCGCGTGTCGATGCTGGCGCCGACCAAATCCAGCGGCATCAGCTTCAACGGCATCCTTGGCGAGCGTCAGGATGAAATTCTCGACCTGCTGGTGCGCCAGCAGAAAGCCGTGCTGATCGACCCTGTCGAACGCCAGACCGAAATGCGGGACTGAGGACAATTTTATGCACCCACACCTGATCAAGTTACTCAGCCTGTCGGCCCTGACCGTGGGCATTCTGGCGGCCAGCAATGGTGCGCGCGCCGATGAAACTGCCGGCGCCACACCGCCGAAGTTCAGCGCCGAACCGTGCTGCAGCCTGTGCCCCGCCGCCCACGACGCGAAGAACTACACCACCCGCTACCAGCAGAACTTCACCACCCTGGTGCAGGCGCAGGGCGACTGGTTGTTCCGGACCCAGGAAGATTTGCGCACCGAGTTCAACACCACCCCGGCCGGTTACAAACGCCTGCAACAGCTGCACGATGCGTTCAAGGCCAAAGGTGTCGAACTGGTGATTGTCTACCAGCCCACCCGTGGTCTGGTGAACCGCAACAAGCTCAACCCGCAGGAAAAAGCCGCGTTCGATTACGAGAAAGCGCTGGGCAACTACAAGACCATGCTCGGCCGTTTCGCGCAGATGGGTTACGTGGTGCCGGACCTGTCACCGCTGACCAACGAATCGCTGCCCGACACCCTGCCCGCTCACGATTTCTACTTCCGTGGCGACCAGCACTGGACGCCTTACGGTGCGCAGCGCACGGCGAAAATCGTCGCCGAGAAGGTCAAGCAGATCCCGGCCTTCGCCGACATTCCCAAGCGTGAATTCGAAACCAAACGCTCCGGGCGCATGGGCAAGACCGGCACCCTGCACAACATGGCCGGGCAACTGTGCGGCACCAGTTACGCGATCCAGTACATGGACCAGTTCACCACCGAGCCGAAAGGCGAGGCCGGTGACGGCGACCTGTTCGGCGATTCCGGCAATCCGCAGATCACCCTTGTGGGTACTTCGCACAGCGGCAAGAACTACAACTTCGCCGGGTTCCTCGAAGAAGCCATCGGCGCCGACATCCTCAACGTCGCCTTCCCCGGCGGCGGTCTGGAAGGCTCGATGTTGCAGTACCTGGGCAGCGACGAATTCCAGAAGACGCCGCCGAAGATTCTCATCTGGGAATTCTCGCCGCTGTACCGCCTCGACCAGGAAACCATCTACCGCCAGATGATGGCGCTGCTGGATAACGGTTGCGAAGGCAAGGAAACCCAAATGTCCGCCAGCACCACACTCAAGCCTGGCGGCAAACAGGAACTGCTGGTCAACAGCAAGAACCTGAACCTGCAGAACAGCAGCCATCAGGTCGACATCCGCTTCGCCGATCCCTCGGTGAAAACCCTGCAAGCCACCCTCTGGTACATGAACGGTCGCCACGAGGACATCAAGATCGAGAAACCGGAAACCTCCGACACCGACGGTCGTTTCGCCTTTGAGCTGCGCACGGACGAAGACTGGGCCTCGCAAAACCTGCTGGCCGTCGAAGTCCAGGGCCCGGAAGCGGGCACCGCGCCACAGAAAGTCGAAGCGAAAATCTGCAAACGCAACGTATTCCCGGGCGCGGGGCAACAAACCGCTCAGGTCGGGCAATGAGGTCTGCTATGCGAAATCCGAAACTGAAAACTCTGTTAGCGCCGACGCTGCTCGGGCTGGCGATCTTCGCCGGCACCGCGCAGGCTGCCGCACCACTGCGTCCCCCTCAGGGCTACTTTGCACCTGTGGATAAATTCAAGACCGGCGACAAGAGCGAAGGCTGCGATGCGATGCCGGCGCCGTACACCGGGCCGCTGCAATTTCGCAGCAAGTACGAAGGCTCGGACAAGGCCCGCGCGACGCTGAACGTGCAGTCGGAAAAAGCCTTTCGCGATACCACCAAAGACATCACCACGCTGGAGCGCGGCACCGCCAAACGGGTAATGCAGTTCATGCGCGACGGTCGTCCGGAACAGCTCGACTGCACACTGAACTGGCTGGCTACTTGGGCTCGGGCGGATGCATTGATGTCGAAAGACTTCAACCACACCGGCAAGTCGATGCGCAAATGGGCGCTGGGCAGCATGGCCTCTTCGTACATTCGCCTGAAGTTCTCCGACTCGCATCCACTGGCCCAGCATCAACAGGAAGCGCAGTTGATCGAAGCCTGGTTCAGCAAGATGGCCGACCAAGTGGTCAGCGACTGGGACAACCTGCCGCTGGAAAAAACCAACAACCACTCGTACTGGGCCGCCTGGTCGGTGATGGCGACGTCCATCGCCACCAACCGCCGCGACCTGTTCGATTGGGCGGTCAAGGAATACAAGGTCGGCGCCAATCAGATCGACGCCGACGGCTACCTGCCGAACGAACTCAAGCGCCAGCAACGCGCCCTCGCCTACCACAACTACGCCCTGCCGCCGCTGGCGATGATCGCCAGTTTTGCGCAGGTCAACGGTGTCGACTTGCGTCAGGAAAACAACGGCGCGCTGAAACGCCTGGGTGATCGGGTGCTGGCCGGGGTGAAAGATCCCGAGGACTTCGAGAAGAAGAATGGCAAGGAACAGGACATGACCGATCTGAAAGAGGACATGAAATTCGCCTGGCTTGAGCCGTTCTGTAGCCTCTACACCTGTTCGCCGGATGTGCTGGAGAAGAAGCACGGCATGCAGCCGTTCAAGACCTTCCGCCTCGGCGGCGACCTGACCAAGGTCTACGACCCGTCCCACGAGAAAGGCAACAAGGGCAGTTAGTCGCTGATCGTTTCACCCCTCCAATTCCACGGGGGGTTTGGGGGGGCTTTGGCCCTTGACTGTTGGTTCAAACATGGAGAGATCGGGATGGTATTTTCATCCAACGTGTTCCTGTTTCTGTTCTTGCCGATCTTTCTCGGCTTGTACTACCTGAGCGGGCAACGCTATCGCAATCTGCTGCTGCTGATCGCCAGCTACGTGTTCTACGCGTGGTGGCGGGTGGACTTCCTGGCGCTGTTCGCTGGCGTCACCCTGTGGAACTACTGGATCGGCCTGAAAGTCGGCGCCGCCGGTGTGCGGACCCAACCGGCCCAGCGCTGGCTGCTGCTCGGCGTGGCGGTGGATCTGTGCATCCTCGGCTACTTCAAGTACGCCAACTTCGGCGTCGACAGCATCAACGCGATGATGACGTCGGTCGGTCTTGAGCCGTTCATCCTGACCCACGTACTGCTGCCGATCGGTATCTCGTTCTACATCTTCGAGTCGATCAGCTACATCATCGACGTCTACCGCGGCGACACCCCGGCCACCCGCAACCTGATCGACTTCGCGGCGTTCGTGGCGATCTTCCCGCACCTGATCGCCGGTCCCGTGCTGCGCTTCCGCGACTTGGCCGACCAGTTCAACAACCGCACCCACACCCTCGACAAGTTCTCCGAGGGCTGTACGCGGTTCATGCAGGGTTTCATCAAGAAAGTCTTCATCGCCGACACCCTCGCTGTTGTGGCCGACCATTGCTTCGCCCTGCAAAACCCGACCACGGGCGATGCCTGGCTCGGCGCGCTGGCTTACACCGCGCAGCTGTATTTCGACTTCTCCGGTTACAGCGACATGGCCATCGGCCTGGGCCTGATGATGGGTTTCCGTTTCATGGAAAACTTCAAGCAGCCTTACATCAGCCAGTCGATCACCGAGTTCTGGCGCCGCTGGCACATCAGCCTGTCGACCTGGTTGCGTGACTACCTCTACATCACCCTCGGCGGCAACCGCAAAGGCACGCTGATGACCTATCGCAACCTGTTCCTGACCATGCTGCTCGGTGGTCTGTGGCACGGCGCGAACATCACCTACATCGTCTGGGGTGCGTGGCACGGCATGTGGCTGGCGATCGAGAAAATGCTCGGCCTCAATACCTCGCCGCGCAGCCTCAATCCGATCCGCTGGGCGCTGACCTTCCTGCTGGTGGTCATGGGCTGGGTGATCTTCCGCGCCGAGAACCTGCACGTTGCCGGTCGCATGTACGGTGCGATGTTCAGCTTCGGCGACTGGTCGCTGTCGGAACTCAACCAGGCCAGCCTCACCGGTCTGCAAGTCGCGACTCTGGTGGTGGCTTACGTGACCCTGGCGTTCTTCGGCCTGCGTGATCTGTACACCCATCAGCCTCCAGCCAAGACCAAACCTGTAGTGAACGTCGAAAGCGACGGCCCTGCCGGCGCACAACCGGGTCTGATCAAGGCTGCTCCGGGAGAAAACCCGGCCAGCATCCACGAACATGGCTACACCGTCGGCGTCGACGCCCAGGTGCAACCGGCGTACTGGACGGCGGACTGGTCGCGCTACGTGATGCGCGGGCTGATCCTGCTGCTGTTCATCGCCTCGATTCTCAAACTCTCGGCGCAAAGCTTCTCGCCGTTCCTTTACTTCCAGTTCTGAGGGATCTGACATGACCCGCTCATTACGCATCTTCTATATCGCGCTGTTTCTGGTGACCCTGCTGGTGCTCGGTCTGTGGTCGGTACGCAGCTTCTTCGGTTTCAGCACCAACGCCGACGCGACGGTGCTCAACGGCCGCTGGACCAAAGCCGTGGAAACCCACTACGACGATGAATTCCCGATCAAGCGTCTGGGCACCAACCTCTGGGCCGCGCTGGATTTCAAACTGTTCAACGAAGGTCGTCCGGGCGTGGTGCTCGGTCGTGATCAGTGGTTGTACAGCGATGAGGAATTCAACCCGATCGTCAACGAAGAGCTGAACCTGCAAGGCAACTACGCGCTGGTCGAAGGCGTGCGCCAGACCCTGAAGGAGAAAGGCGTGAAACTGGTGATGGCGATCGTGCCGGCCAAGGTTCGCCTGTACCCGGAACACCTGGGTGAAGTGAAACCGGCGAGCATCCACGCCAACCTCTATCAGGACTTCCACGCCCGTGTCGCGGCGGACAAGATCCTCGCCCCGGACCTGCTCGGCCCGCTGCAAAAGGCCAAGCAGAACGGTCAGCAAGTGTTCCTGCGCACTGACACCCACTGGACCCCGGAAGGCGCGGAAATCGCCGCCAACACCCTGGCCAAGACCATCGCCGACAAGTTCCCGCTCAGCGGCGAGCCGCAGCGTTTCGTCACCACGCCTGCCGAGAAGGTCACGCACAAGGGCGACCTGCGTCTGTTCCTGCCGCTGGATCCGCTGTTCGAAAACCTGATGCCGGCGCAAGAGCCGCTGCAAAAGCGCAACACCGTGGCCGCCACCGAGCAGCCTGCCGGTGACGACGCGCTGTTCGCCAACAGCGAAGTGCCGGTCGCGCTGATCGGCACCAGCTACAGCGCCAACCCCAACTGGAACTTCGTCGGTGCGCTCAAGCAAGCGCTGCACAGCGACGTCGTCAACTACGCCGAGGACGGCCACGGCCCGATCCTGCCGATGCTCAGCTACCTGAAAAGCGATGACTTCAAGAACAGCCCGCCACAGGTGCTGATCTGGGAGTTTCCTGAACGATATCTGCCTGTGAACAACGAAATCGGCGACGCCGACCCGCAGTGGGTCGCAGAGCTTAAACAAGCCGGCGCGCGCCAACAAAACGTAGCAATCAACACTAAATCCGAGACGCCCGATCGGGCGCAAAACTGAAAGAGAGGTACACCATGACTTTCACTACAACTCCTCGTCGTCTCGCTAAACGCTTCGCACTGGTCGCTGGCCTCAGCGTGCTGTCGGTCCAGGCGTTTGCCGGTGGCGACGCTGCACTGTACGGCCCGACCGCACCGAAAGGCTCGACCTTCGTGCGCATCTACAACGCCAGCAACGCTGAAGTCAGCGCCACCGTCGGCAGCACCAACCTTGCCGACGTCGCGCCGCTGGCCAGCAGCGACTTCAGCTTCATGCCGGGCGGCGACTACAGCGCCAAGGTCGGCAGCCAGACCCTGCCGGTGAAACTCGCCGGTGATCACTACTACACCCTGGTCAACAACGCTTCCGGCGCGCCGCAACTGATCGAAGAACCGCCGTTCAAGAACAAGCAGAAATCCCTGGTGCGCGTGCAGAACCTCAGCGACAAGCCGCTGACCCTGAAGACCGCCGACGGCAAGACCGACGTGGTGCCGAACGTGGCCGCCAAGGGCCGTGGCGAGCGTGAAATCAACCCGGTGAAAGTCAGCCTCGCGCTGTACGAAGGCGACAAGAAAGTCGGCGACGTGAAACCGGTCGCCCTGGAACGCGGTGAAGCCGCAGTGCTGTACGTCACCGGCAACGGCAGCAACCTGTCGCCAGTCTGGGTGAAACGCCCGGTATCGACCCGCTAAGCACATGAAACCGGGCAGCCGTCGCTGCCCGGTACGGAATAACAACAAGAGTGAAACGACACAACGTTCGTGGCTCTGACCCAATCGATTTTATGGAGTAAACAATATGATTCCGGTGATCTTGTCAGGTGGTAGCGGCTCACGTCTTTGGCCGCTTTCGCGCAAGCAGTTTCCCAAGCAGTTCCTCGCCCTGACCGGCGAACACACGCTGTTCCAGCAAACCCTCGAGCGTCTGGTGTTCGAAGGCATGGACACCCCGATCGTGGTCTGCAACAAGGATCACCGCTTCATCGTCAACGAGCAGTTGGCCAATCGCAAGCTGGAATGCCAGCGCATCCTGATGGAACCGTTCGGCCGCAACACCGCGCCGGCCGTGGCGCTGACCGCGATGATGCTGGTCAATGAAGGTCGCGACGAACTGATGCTGGTGCTGCCGGCCGACCACGTCCTCGAAGACCAGAAAGCCCTGCAACGTGCGCTGGCCCTGGCCACCGTCGCCGCCGAAAACGGCGAAATGGTGCTGTTCGGCGTACCGGCGACCAAACCGGAAACCGGCTACGGCTACATCAAGTCCACCGGCGACTCGCTGCTGCCGGAAGGCGTGAGCCGTGTTTCGCACTTCGTGGAAAAACCCGACGTCAAACGCGCCACCGAGTACGTCGAATCCGGCGGTTACTACTGGAACAGCGGCATGTTCCTGTTCCGCGCCAGCCGCTTCCTCGAAGAGCTGAAAAAGCACGATCCGGACATCTACGACACCTGCCTGCTGACCCTCGAGCGCAGCCAGCAGGACGCCGACACCATCACCTTCGACGAAGCCACCTTCGCCTGCTGCCCGGACAACTCCATCGACTACTCCGTGATGGAAAAGACCCAGCGCGCCTGCGTGGTGCCGCTGACCGCTGGCTGGAGCGATGTCGGTTGCTGGTCGTCGCTGTGGGAAGTCAACGAGAAGGACGCCAACGGCAACGTCAGCAAGGGCGATGTGGTGATCCAGGACAGCAAGAACTGCATGATCCACGGCAACGGCAAACTGGTGTCGGTGATCGGTCTGGAAAACATCGTGGTGGTCGAAACCAAGGACGCCATGATGATCGCCCACAAGGACAAGGTTCAGGGCGTCAAGCAGATGGTCAACACCCTCAACGAGCAGGGCCGCAGCGAAACCCAGAACCACTGCGAGGTCTACCGTCCGTGGGGCTCCTACGACTCGGTGGACATGGGCGGGCGCTTCCAGGTCAAGCACATCTCGGTCAAACCGGGCGCATGCCTGTCGCTGCAGATGCACCACCACCGCGCCGAACACTGGATCGTGGTCAGCGGTACCGCCGAAGTGACCTGCGACGAGAACGTGTTCCTGCTCTGCGAAAACCAGTCGACCTACATCCCGATCGCCTCGGTGCATCGCCTGCGCAACCCGGGCAAGATCCCGCTGGAAATCATCGAAGTGCAGTCGGGTTCGTACCTCGGTGAAGACGATATCGAGCGCTTTGAAGATATCTACGGTCGCTCCACCCCGATCGAACGCGGCGTGTCGGTGAAAACCATCGCGCAGTGATCGCTCTGTAATTAAAAGCCCCCGCCCGGCCCGCTGCGTCCCCTATCCGCAACGGGTTGGGCGGGGGCTTTTTTTAACCGGTCTTTCGCCCGTTGCTCGGTATGACCGCCCGGCTCATGGTTTTCCTGACGCGCGTCTGTGGATAAACCGAAACCGTTGCATTGGTTTTCTTGAAAAAACCGGTGCTGCCCGGGCTGTAACGCTCGATCCCGCTGGCGCCCTGAATGGTCTGGTAATGGATGTTCCAGTGTTGCTGCTTGCGGTCGTATTTCATGAAGGCGAAACCGGTCGTGAGGTTTTCCTGACGACCCTGATCGTCGGGTGCATAGCCGTAATCCTGATACTCCATGGCAGCGGCCTGGCCCATCCCGTGGCCTTCGGAAAGGTCGTTGTATTGCGCATTTTCCTTTCCGCCCTCCACATGCCGGACACGAAGCACGTTGTCGTTCAGTTGATCCACCGTCAGTGAGCAACCACTGAAACCGGGGGTAAATACATGGTCCGGTTGCGTTCCCGACGGATGCAGCGGGATATCGACATAGCCACCCTGAGGCGCCCAGAACCCCGAGACTGCATTGTGCTTGTCGGGCATCTCGCCCTTGCCGATGTCGACAATTCTCAATGCATTGAACTCGCCTTTGCTGGTGCCCGAATAAGCGATTCGGTCCAGGCTGAAGATCAACTCGCCCTTGCCGTCCTTACGCGTCAATTGAGCCACCGTGCCGTTTGAATAGCGGCCAGGCGCCGGATCGAGAAACTGAGTACTGATCTCGATCTTGCCGAGTTCGCCAACCTCCAGCGCCTTCTGGATATTGCCGGGCTTGCCTGTCGCGGGAACGCTGCGCAGCGGATTGCCCCGGTCGACTTGCACAGCGCCAGCAATCTCACGAGCGGTCCCCGTGGCGATCACTGGTTGCCATAAACCGTTGGCCAGTTTCTTGCGGGTAACCGCTCCCTCGTCGTCGATGAAGGTAAGCGGGTTGTTGTGAACCATTCGAAAGAGATTCACCCCGTCGGCATACTCCGCAGGATCGGCACTGGCCCAGCGCAGCAACCACGAGATGTAATAACGCAGCCCGAAGTAGTCGAGCCCGGTGGCATCGCGCTCCTTGCCCGAGTAACGGACGAATTTGTAGCTGAATTCGCCGTCCTGCCAGGCGCTGGTGCCGAAAGGGTGAAACGTTTCGCGGCTGATCACCGCACCGTCATCGGCGGTTTCCAGGCTGACTGACCCCAGGTGATCGACATGTTGGTATCGATACCGATTGTTGATTCCCGAAGGCGGCGGGTTTTCCCAATGCTGTACTTGAGCGTTGTCGGCAATGATGACCTGCAACCGTTCGCCGGTACCGTTGTCAGTGCGCAATTCCAGTCCAGGCAAATAGCGCACATCGGCAATCAGGGTGCGGGCGTTGGTTCGTAATGAGCGGATCTTGCGTACTCGCTGACCGCCAGACTCGTAGAGATAGACCTCTTGGTCGTTGAGCCCGGAGGCGCGTTGCACCGGGCTGACTGATTGCAGTTGGTTGCGCAGGTTCCAGCTCAGCAGCCGCCCCGGTTCCAGCTGCAACAGGTTACCTCTGCGGTCGTATGCGGCTTCGATTTGAGCGTCGTCGGGAGGTGTGTCGTCATAGGGCAGAGCGCGGTTGCTGTAACTCGCCGGTTTCAGTTTTCGCCCATGACTTTGTGCGCCGACATGAGTCAGCCTGCGCAGGTTGCCACCGGGATCATATTCGTAAGTCTGCTGATAGTTGCTGACCGCCATCGGATCGATGCGCCCCATCGATTGTGGGCTCTGATTGACAGTGCCGGCTTCCCAGCCGGACGCCATGATCAACTGGTAAAGGCTGTCGTAGACAAAGCGGCTGACCGGATCGATGCGCGTGTTGGCGAAGTAACGGATCGGCAATGCCTTGTCTTCGATACTCAGCACATTGCCCATCCTGTCGTATTCATAACTCAGGTGTTGCAGCACTCTACCGTGATTGTCTTCGTCCCGACGGACCATCAGGCGACCGTCTTCGGGCCGGTATGCGCGGGTAGTTTGCACACCGTTGCCGGCGGTTTCCTGCTCGATACTGCCGTAAGCGTTGTAGTGAATATCGCTGATCAGGCTCTGTTCAGGCTCCCCCCTCAACTGCAATCGACGCTCGCGCAAGCGGCCATCGACGGTCAGTGCGAATGTATGCCGGTTGTTTCGGGCATCCGTCTGTTCCAGCACATCGCCCAGCGCACCATAGCGCCACTGCGATGTTGCACCGACGTCGGGTTCCAACAGCCGCTGACGATCCGCCTCCCGCTCCGGCCAGTCGGGTGTCAGCGGGTCCAGCGTGAAGTGGCGGGTGTCCTCGGTGCACTGACCACTGATTGCAAACGTGTTGAACAGCACGCTGCCGGCGGGATGGTCATGACGAATCAGCTGACCGTACTGGTTACGCGACTGATCCCCGCTGCCTGGATGACCGTAGGTCAGGCGCTCGACACAACGCCGTGGCTCACGTGTTCCTTCTTCGAATATCGCGACGGGGCGCAGCAAATTGTCGTGCTTGATCTCGCGCTGCGTCTGACGGCTGTCCCAACTGAACACCGTTTGCGTGGCGAGCCCCATCATTCTGGTTTCCGTACCGGCATCAACGCTGTCCGAACGTATGACCGTGGCGTCCAAAGCAAACACCTGCGTCAGGTTGGCCGGCGTCGGCGGGTCGCCGGCTTGCGACAGCCAAAGCCGCGGATCCCACTGTTTCACCGCATTCCCTGCCGGATCGTGAAGCGTCCGGTTAATCCGGAGATCGACCGGGCCGCCCTCGACGGTTCGACAATAGTCGACCGTGCGAACCGGCAAGCCGCGCGGCTCGAACACAGACATCCTTGGCGTATTGATGTGCAAGCTCATGAAGCGCGCTCCCCGCGCGACCGGCATTTTTTCTGCCCCGGGCATCTGAGCAGGTGAAGCGTCCATTCGGCTACTGTCAGAAATTACAGTCCCGACCAACGGCACCTTCGCTCAATCCGCGAATGTCCATTCCCGCGCCCCTTCGGTAGGATGGTCATCACGAGTTCAAGGAGCGTTCGAACATGTTCATCGGCGTCTTGCTGGTCATCACCTGGCTGATCCTGCTGTTGCGCTACCCGGCCAAGGCCTTGCCGGTGTCCATGGCCGCCGCTGTCGGGCTCGGGCTGGTGGCGATGTGGGTGGTGTGGTTGGACAACCGCGAGATCAAGCAACTGGCGCGGCTTGAGTTGCGTATCACGTATGCGCCTGAACAGTGCCCGGCGGATCGCCCGTTGCAGCTGAAGATGAACAACGGCAACGACGTGCCGCTGACCGAACTGCGCTGGCGCATTGCGGCGTACGCGCCGGGCGACACCGTGAATCTGGCCGACAATCAATACGCCGCCCCACGCTATCGCGGCCCCGGCGAACTGCAGGCCGGCGGCAATTGGGAAGACTGCTTGCCGATGCCGCCGCTACGTCCCGGATATCGCCCGCAAACCCTGGAGTTTCGCGCCGAGCGATTGCAGGGTAGTTTCTCCGACTGATCCCCTCTTCCACTCTTTTGCACAAGGAATGCGCCATGCCCGTTGCGTTGATTACCGGTTGTTCCAGCGGCATCGGCCGCGCCCTCGCCGATGCATTCAAGTCGGCCGGTTTTGAGGTCTGGGCCAGTGCGCGCAGGGCTGAAGATGTCACCGCACTCGCCATCGCCGGATTCACCGCCGTGCAGCTCGACGTCAATGACAACGCAGCGCTGGAACAACTCGCCGAGCGTATCAACCAGCAACATGGCGGCCTCGACGTGCTGATCAACAACGCCGGTTACGGCGCCATGGGCCCGCTGCTCGACGGCGGTGTTCCGGCCATGCAGCGCCAGTTCGAAACCAACGTCTTTTCGATTGTCGGCGTGACCCGCGCGCTGTTCCCGGTGCTGCGCCGGGCGAAAGGCCTGGTGGTGAATGTCGGCAGTGTTTCCGGGGTTCTGGTCACGCCATTTGCCGGCGCCTATTGTGCGTCGAAAGCGGCGGTGCACGCGCTGAGTGATGCGTTGCGCATGGAGCTGGCGCCATTCGGGATTCGCGTGATGGAAGTGCAGCCGGGGGCGATTCAATCGAGCTTCGCCAAGAATGCCGGCCATGAGGCCGAACAACTGATCAACGAACAATCGCCGTGGTTTCCCCTGCGCGAAGGCATTCGAGCACGGGCCAAGGCGTCCCAGGACAAACCCACACCGGCCAGCGAATTTGCCGCCGAGTTGCTCAAGGCTGTGCAACACAGCAAGCCGCCACGACTGATCCGCATCGGCAATGGCAGCCGGGCGTTGCCATTGCTGGCGACCTTGCTGCCGAAAGGGTTGCTGGAGTCGACGTTGATGAAGCGGTTCGGGTTGCGCGGGCAACTTTGATTACAAGCGGTGAAATTGCCAATTCGGTCGATCCACGTAGAATGCCCCGCACTTAAAGCGTCCGACGCTTCAAGTGAGCCCGCTAGCGCATGGAGTCGCCGGGGCAAGCTTCCAAGCAAGGGATTTGCTGAACTTTTATCTCCCCTCTCTCGATTGTTCCCGCCCGGAGCCATCGCTGCTTTGTTGACCTGCCTGACGCGAGCCCTGCTCACACGCTTCAATTCAGATCAGGAAACACCTTTTGAAAGTCTTCAACGTACTGCCACTGGCACTGTTCACTTTGCTGGCAGGCTGCGCATCTCAAGCCCCTTCTCTAAATGACACGCTGCCCAAACTGACCCTGCAAAGCGTATTGCCGACCGTCACTGCCAACGAGCACTGCAACGCACAGATAGACAGCGACATTGTGTATGGCATCGGCTACCAGTTGTACGAGGAGGGAGAGTTCAAGGACGCCAAAACCTGCATGGTCATGGCAGCCCCGAAACACACGCGCGCATTTTGCTACCTGTCGATGATTGCCCGTTATGACGAAACCCTGACCGTCGATCAACGTAACAGCGAAGCCTTCAACTACATGGCTTACGCGGCGCTGCAGAATGACTGGTGCGCGGAATACGGTATGTATGAAAGCTACAAATACGGCAGGGTCGGGGCCAAGCAAGATACTGCACTCGCCACTCGCTGGCTGGAGCGATCCTCGCTGCACGGCTATGCCGAATCCCAGCAGATATTGATCGAGCAATACACACAGCAGGACAACCTGAGCGCCGCCTACGCCTGGACCAGAATCATGGCCAAGGCCGAAGACGCCACGTCTGGCGATGACCTGAAAGCGAAGATGACCGCTGCACAGATCGCTGAGGGCGACAAGCTCTACAGCGAACTCCTCACACAGGTCACCAGCAAGAAAACTTTGCGAGATGAAGCGCGTGAAGAAGATGTCGGCCGTTATTCCGCCGATATCTATCAGCACTATCCGGATACCTTCAAAGGTCTGTCGTCAGCAGAGCGCTACGACTACGTGAAGCAAACCATGCTTACCGCTATCGAGCAGCCGTTCACCAAAAGTCGTGGGGATGTGATGAGCTACATCGTGATCAATCGCGCCGCGCTGCTGAAAAAACCTGATGCGAATATCGCGAATGACCAGCGCATTGTTACCCTCATGGAAGATGAAGAGTTATCGGTCGACGAAACCATCGAGTCCGGCCTGTTGGTGGTCAGCAAGTTTTACAAATAAAGCGTCACTTGCACTTTGCAATCAAGGGCGCTGAGGTCTCTCGCGAAACAGATTGCGTCGATGCTTTCCATGACGGACCCGCTTACACAGGAATCCTCGCAACGGCAGAGGTTCTCTTTGGGAGCGGGTTTGTCCGCGAAAGGGCCAGAACGGCCAACACAAAATCTCAGCCCCAGCCCTTCATGAAATCAATGAACGCCCGCACCTTCAATGGCAGGTGCCGGGTGTCCGGGTACAGTGCGTACACGCCTTGTTGGGCGAAACGGTAATCCGGCAACAGACGCTGTAATCGCCCGGCGTCGAGGTCTTCCTGAATCAACCATTGCGGCAGAATCGCCACGCCTTGCCCGGTCAACGCAAAGGCACGCAGGGTTGCCGAGTTGTCGGCAACAATGGCTGTGGTTCCCGGTTTCGGCTGGTAGAGATGCTCGGTGCCGGCCGGGTCGGTGACCGTCATTTCCGGCACTCGCCCATGTCCCAGTGTCGGCATCGACTCCAGCACCGCCAAGGTGTTTACCGGAGTAAAACCCTCGACCAGCCCCGGCGCCGCCACGGCAAACACCTCGAACGTCGACAACTGCACCGCGCGCAGATTGGAGTCGTGCATGCGGCCCAGGCGGATCGCCAGGTCGAACCGTTCGGAGATCAGATCGGCATGGGTCGAGGACGTGGACAGGTGGATATTCAGTTGCGGCTGCTGTTGTCGAAACACTTCCAGCGCCGGCACCACCTGAGCCAGCGCGAACTCCACGGTCGTGGTGATGCGGAGCGTGCCCTTGAGCTGTGAATGCTCCGAACGCGCTTCCTCGATCGCCAACCGCGCTTCGTCCAGGGTGCGCAGACAGCGTCGGTAAAAACGCTCGCCGGCATCGGTCAGGGCCAATTGCCGGGTGTTGCGGGTGAGCAAAGTGACGCCCAACTCTTCTTCCAGCCGCTTGAGATTGAAGCTCACCACCGCCCGCGTCTGTCCCAGCGTATCGGCGGCCGCAGTCAGAGAGCCGGCCTCGACCACAGCTTTGAAAGTATCGAATCGATCCAGGCTGACCATATTCGCTGCGCCCACTGTCAAAATAATTTTGACAAACTAGCAGCCAAACCAGCGTATTTCTATCGCCACAAGCGCCCTACCCTGCACGCCTCATCACAGGGAAGCTGCCATGGCCTATCGCTCGAAAGTCGCGCTGGTGTATCTGTTGGGGTTCGCCCTCGACCTGCTGAACATGTTCGCCGCGAGCATCGCCTACCCGGACATCGCCGCGCAGTTGCACGCCTCGGTGACGCAACTGGCGTGGATCACCAACGCCTACATGCTCGGACTGACGCTGATCATTCCGATGAGCGTGTGGCTGGCGGCACGGATGGGCGAGCGGCGGTTGATCCTCGGTTCGTTGCTGGTGTTCGGGATCGCCTCCGGGCTCATCGCTCAGGCCAGTTCGATTGAAAGCCTGATCGGCTGGCGACTGCTACAAGGGCTGGGTGGCGGATTGTTGCTGCCGGTCGGTCAGGCGCTGGCCTATCGAGAGTTTCCAGCGACTCAGCGCGCGCACTTCACGGGTGTGGTTTTGCTGGTGGCGCTAATGGTGCCGGCCCTGTCGCCGGCGGCGGGCGGTTTGATCGTAGAAGCGTTGTCGTGGCGCTGGATTTTCTACCTGAACCTGCCGGTGGCGCTTTTCGCTTTCGGATTGGGCCTGCTCTGGTTGAAACCGGATCAGGCAACGAGCGAACGCCCGACACTGGACGTACGTGGCCTGCTGCTGGCGGTGTCGGCCCTGAGTCTGTTGTTGATTGCCGTCAGCCTGGCGAGTGAACCCGAAACCCGTCACCTCGCAGGCGGTGTGTTGTTGCTCAGCGCCGTGACCCTGTGGATCTACCTGCGCGATGGCTGGGGCAAACCGGGTGCCGTCCTGGATCTGCAACTGATCAGAAACCCGTCCCTGCGCCTGGCAATGCTGATCTACCTGTTTGTGCCCGGCATCTTCACCGGCACCAACATGATTGCCGTGTTGTACCTGCATGACCTCGGTTTCGGCGCAGCACACACCGGGGCGCTGATGCTGTCCTGGGCGGCGGCTTCGGGCGTGGCGATCATGCTTGGCAAACGCCGTTTCAACCGGACCGGTCCCAAGCCATTGCTGATCGCCGGCATGCTGTTGCAATGCCTTGGCATCGTCGTGCTGATGCAGATCGACCAGCCCGCAAGCGTCCCGTTGATCCTCGCTTACGCCTTGATGGGGCTGGGCGGCAGTCTGTGCAGCGTCACCGCGCAGACGCTGGCATTTGTCGGCATCACGCCAGAGAAAATGGGCCACTCCAGCGCCCTGTGGAACATCAACCGGCAACTCGGCTTCTGCCTCGGCGCGGCGTTGCTCAGTTCATTGCTGGGCGCGTTGGGCGCCAACGGTTTCAAATACTGCTTTCTCGCCGCCGCGTTGCTGACGCTGTTGCCGATGGCCGCCGTGCTGCGTTTCGACTCATCGAACGTGCTCGCCCTTTTGCACTCACCTCACCTTCAGGAAAAATCCACATGACTGACTACACCGACTACTTTGACGAAGTGATCCAGGCCCATGAGGCCATCGAACGATGGTTTGCCGTGGAGGAAGACGAGGCTGCGCTGGAACGATTGCTGACGCGTTTTTCGCCACGGTTCTCCATGGTGACGCCGTTGGGGCGCGTGCTGGATTTCGAGGCGTTGCGTGCGCTGTTTCAAATGGCGGGCGGGAAGAAGAGCGGGTTCAGGATCGAGCTCCGCGAGCTTTGTGGGATTGCCCTGCATGAGCGGGGTGCAACGGTGAGTTACCGCGAACAGCAGACCGATGCGAGCGGGTTGCACACGGATCGACGTTCGACTGTGGTGTTTGAAAAAACCGAATCCGGGCGGGTGATCTGGCGGCATCTGCACGAGACGTTTTGCCAAGGCTGACAACGAGCCAATCCGGCGAGGGAGCATGCTCCCTCGCCACAGGGGTTACTCGACAGCGTCCTGCTTCACCACCACGGTGCAGGTAATCCCCGCCGCCAGCAGCACACCCTCCGGCACTTCATCGATGTGAATCCGCACCGGTACCCGTTGAGCCAGACGCACCCAGTTGAAGGTCGGGTTCACATCGGCGATCAGCTCGCGGCTTTCCGGGTTGTCACGGTCGTAGATGCCGCGGGAAATGCTCTCCACGTGGCCCTTGAGGACTTCGCCGCTCATCAGCTGCATGTCGGCTTTGTCACCGACGCGCACGTGGGGCAGCTTGGTTTCTTCGAAGAAGCCGTAGACCCAGAACGAGTTCATGTCGACCACAGCCATTTTCGCTTCGCCGATGCGCGCATAGTCGCCGCGATGCACATTGAGGTTGGTCACGTAGCCATCCACCGCTGCGCGCACTTCAGTGCGTTTGAGGTTGAGTTCGGCGGCTTCCAGTTGCGCCTGGGCCTGTTGGTAATCGGCCAGTGCCGAGTCGGCGATGTTGCTGGCGTCGTCGCGGTTTTCCTTGGAGATCACCAATGCGTCCATATCAGCGCGGCGATGGGCGTTGACCCTGCGCATCTCCCACGTGGCCTTGCGCGATGCGACCAGCGACTGCGCCTGCTTCACCGCCAGGCGATAGTGCTCGGGGTCGATCTGCATCAGCAGATCACCCTTCTTCACCAATTGGTTGTCACGCACTGGCACGTCGACCACTTCACCGGTGACGTCGGCAGCGACGTTGATGATGTCGGCGCGCACCCGACCGTCGCGGGTCCACGGGGTGTTCATGTAGTGCTCCCACAACGTGCGGCCGATCCACAGCGCCAGGGCCAACACCAGCAGGGTCGCGAGCAGGCTGAAAAACTTTTTCATCGGGACAATTCTCAGACTCAACGGTAAACAGTCAGCGCCATCGCGCCGAACAGACAGGTAAACAGGCTCAGGCGCAGCAGCGCCGGGTGCCAGAAGAAGCGGTACAGATCGAACCCCGACAGAAACCGGTCCAGCGCCCAGGCCAGTGCTGCGGCGACAAAAAACATCAGGGTCATGGTCGGCATGTACACGCCGTGGAAGGCGATTTCACGAGGCATGGGCAAGTCCTTCGGGCTTGGCGATGGCGTAGGCAGCGAGTGGCGATTGCGGGTCGAGCAGCGAGGTGCGGATGAAGTGCAGGTAGCTTTTCACCCGACGCAGTGCCGAGGTATCGAAGTGCGGCGCGAACGGCTCGTCGGTGGCGGCGACACGGCTGATCGCGTGATCGACCGCAACCAGTGCGCGTTCCAGATTGCTCGAGTTCGGTTGCAGGAACAGCCGCACCAGCGAACGCCCCATGACCCGGATTGCCTGACGCCACGGCTGGGATTCGGCATACGCCGGGTGCACCGGCAGGATCGCCTGTTCCTTGCGCAACTCGATAATCGCGTGGCCGACTTCCAGCACCACGAACATCCAGCGCAGCAGGTTTTTCTGCACCAGCGGCTGACCGGCCGCGAGGCCGTAAGCCTGATGCATCAAATCGCGCGTACGGCTTTCGAAACTCGACGCCAGGCCCTTGAGTTTGCCGCTGATCGCGTACACCACTTGCCCGCGCAGGTCCTGCTCCAGGCGGCGCCACAACCAGCGGCTGTTCGGCGGCAGAATGATCGCGCCCGCTGCCGCGCAGACCAGCATGCCCATGACCATGGCGATGTAGTCGTTGATGAAGGTGTAGGGGTTGTAGATCGTCAGGTTGTCCGGCACCGAACCGGTGCTGAAAAAGATCAGCAGACCGAGGCCGACACCGGCGTATTGCGGCCGCGACGCGAGGAACGAACCGAGCACGATCACCGGCGCGAGCATCACGCACAGCAGCGGAAAACCGTCGAGCCACGGGAAGATGAAAAACATCTCGACGAAGCCGATCAGCGCCCCGAGGAACGTGCCGCATGCCATCTGGAACGCCATGCGTTTCGGGTTCGGCGTCGCCGCCGACAAGCCCACGGTGGCGGCAGCGATCAGGGTCATGGTCGCACCGCTCGGCCACGCGGTGGCGACCCAGTAACTGCCGAGTACGACGAGGATGAACGTGGCACGAATCCCCGAAGCCGCCGCCGCCCACCAACTGGTTTGCGGGGTAAACGGCTCGTCCCAGCGTTCACGTTCGTGACTGTGATCGGCCAGCGAGGCGTGGGTCTGTGCATAACTGTGCAGGTCATCGACGAAGCGATAGAGCAGCTCATACGCGGTGTGGAAATCCAGTTGCTCGGCGTCGCTCGGCTCGCTCTCCTGGAAGATCGCCCGCAGGCTGCGCACCCGCGCCGGCAAGCCTTCCTTGTACGCCGTCAGCGCCAGCACCAGGCGCGCCGCATCCGGGCTGGTCAGGGCGCGGCCGCTGAAGCCGTCGAGCACTTCGGCCAGATCCTGCAGGCCCGGTTTGATCGCCGCTTCCACATGATCGGCGCCGTTGCGGCGCAGGCGTTCAAGCAACTGGTGCAAGGCGTTGAAACGGGTGGTGATGCCCATGAACTCGCTGTTCAGGCGACTGAGCCGACCGTTGCGTCGACGCATGTGCGGGTCTTCGAACACGGTCACGCTGCGCAGCCCTTCCAGGCCCACCGCTTCGGCGATGAAGCGTACGTTACTGGCCTCGAACGACTCCGGTTTGCTGCGCCCGCGCAGGCCATCAGTGACGAACAGAGCGAACACACCGAAGCGCTGATACAAGGCGTTGCGCATCGCGGCGCTGGCGGTTTGCGGCAGGATCGCGGCGCTGACCAGCGTCGAGCAGAGAATCCCCAGCGAGATTTCCAGCACTCGCCACACCGCCGCCATGAACGCACCGTCAGGATGGGCGAGCGCCGGCAGACCGACCATCGCGGCGGTGTAGCCGGCCAGCACAAAACCGTAGGCGCGGAAGTTGCGGCAACGGGCGGCGCCGGCCGAGCAGATGCCGACCCAGATCGCCAGCGAACCGAGGAACAGTTCGGTGTTCTGGGCGAACAGTGAAATCAGCGTGACCATCATCGCCGACCCGGCCAGGGTGCCGAGGAAGCGATAGAAACTCTTGGCGAACACCTGACCGCTCTGCGGCTGCATGACGATGAACACGGTGATCATCGCCGTGCGCGGTTGCGGCAGTTCCAGGCGCATAGCCAGCCACAGGGTCAGGAACGCGGCAATCAACACCTTGAAGATGTAGACCCAGGTCACGCCGTCGCTACGTGCCCAGTCGAAGAAACCCCGGCGCCATTCCAGGGAGTAGAGCCAGCGCAAAGGTGCGGGCAAGGGAGTCATTGAATCTTGCTCAGTGGTCGAGGGCTTGAAGAAGGGCCGGGGTTTTCGGTGCGGCGGTCTGCTCGGCGGTCGGTACGTCTTTACCCGCGCCAAGACCACCGCCCAATGCCGTCACCAGTTCCGCGTGGGCACTCAACCGCGCCGCCTGCACCTGCTGCTGAACCTGTTGCTGCTTGAACAGCAGGGTCTGGGCGTTGAGCACGTTGAGGTAATCGGTGAGACCGCGCTGGTAGGCGATCATCGCGATGTCGTAGGTCTTCTGCGCCGTGGCCACCGATTCGGCGGCGAACGACTGCTGCTTGTCCATCGACTCGCGGCGGATCAACTGGTCGGAGATGTTCTTCAGCGCATTGACCAGGGTCTGGTTGTAATGCGCGATGGCGATGTCATAACCCGCCGAGGCTTCACCCAGTTCAGCGCGCAGTCGCCCGCCGTCGAAAATCGGCAGCGAAATCGCCGGCCCGACGTTGTAGTTGAGCTTCTTGCCGGTCAGGAACTCCAGCGCCCCGCCACCGGTGGCCATGTAGCCGAGGCTGCCGACCAGATCGACGTTGGGGTAGAACCCGGCATGCGCGACATCGATCCCGCGCGCCTGCGCCGCCACTTGCCAGCGACTGGCGACCACGTCCGGACGCTGACCGAGCAATTCGGCGGGCAATGCCGACGGCAGTTTCAGCGCCGCGCCGAGGGACAGGGTCGGACGCTGCAATTGCGCGCCGGCGCCTGGGCCTTTGCCGGCCAGTGCAGCGATCTGGTTGCGGCTCAGGGCGATTTCTTCGTCCAGCGCATCCAGTTGCCGATGGGTTTCCGGCAGCGGCGTTTCGGCCTGGCTGACTTCGAAGTGCGTGCCGATCCCACCGTTCAGGCGTTTCTGCGCCAGCTCGAGAATCTGCTGTTGCTGCTTGAGCGTCGCCGCGACGATGTCGCGCTGGGCGTAATGCAGCGAGAGTTCGATGTAGGCGCGCACGATGTTGTTCTGCAACTCGAGCTGCGCCTGCCGCGCCTCGGCAGCGCTCATGTGCGCCAGATCGACGGCCCGCTCGGTGCTGTTGCTTTCACGGCCCCAGAGGTCGAGGGCGTAACTGAAACCCAGCGCGGCGTTGTTGTCCCAGGTGGTGCTGTTGGCCAGCTCACCGGGACCGTAGAACTGGTCAGTCGGCCAGTTGTGGCGCTTGAGGGTCGACTCGCCATTGATCTGCAACGACTCGGCGGCTTCGGCAGCGCCGGCCATCGACCTGGCCTGACGCACTCGCGCGGCGGCCATGGCCAGGGTCGGGCTGCCTTGCACGGCAAGGTCGATCCAGCGATTGAGTTGCGGGTCGCCGTAGGCTTGCCACCATTGGGCGGTGGGCCAGTTTGCGTCACGGGCGGCGTGGGCGATGGCTTCGTCGGTGGCCAGTTCATTGGCCTCCAGAGCCTTGCCCTGCGGGGCAATCCCTCCGGTTCCGATGCAGCCGCTGAGACCTAACGTAAAAGCCAGAACACTGAGCGGCAAAAGCGCTCTGTTGATGCGACGCGGCACTGCTGCGAATTCCTGAGGTGGGGGATGTTTCGAGGTGGGCGCAATTCTAGGGGGGCGCCCTTACGGCGATAAGCTGGGATTCCTGTGAATCTTTGTTACCGTTAACGAGATAATCCCTTGGTCGGGGGTCTCAGCCCCTGAAACTTCGTGTCACAATTTGCCATCTCCCTTGAGAGCACCCCATGGACACTTTGCAAAACATGCGCGCCTTCAGTTGTGTGGCCGAAGCGGGCAGCTTCACCGCCGCCGCCGTGCAACTCGACACCACCACCGCCAACGTCTCGCGCGCGGTCTCCAACCTTGAGGCCCATCTGCAAACCCGCCTGCTCAACCGCACGACCCGGCGCATCGCGCTCACAGAAGCCGGTAAACGCTACCTGCTGCGCTGCGAGCAGATCCTCGCCTACGTCGAAGAGGCCGAAGCCGAAGCCAGCGAAGCCCACGCCCGCCCGGCCGGACAACTGAAAGTGCACACCATGACCGGTATCGGCCAGCACTTCGTGATCGACGCCATCGCCCGCTACCGCAAGACCCACCCGGACGTGACCTTCGACCTGACCATGGCCAACCGCGTACCGGACCTGCTCGACGAAGGCTATGACGTGTCCATCGTCCTCGCCCGCGAACTGCCGGATTCGGGTTTCGTCTCGCAACGCCTGGGCATCACCTACAGCATCGTCTGCGCCTCCCCGGCCTACGTGAAAGCCAACGGCTGCGCACAAAAACCCAGCGACCTGCTGAACCACGCCTGCCTGCGCCTGGTGAGCCCGGTGATCCCCTTGGAAAAATGGGCCTTCGACGGCCCGGAAGGCCAGGAAATGGTCACCATCAACAGCTCGCCCTTTCTGGTGAACTCCGCCGACGCGATGAAAACCGCGATCACCAGTGGGATGGGTGTCGGTGTATTGCCGGTGTATGCCGCGATTGAAGGCTTGCGCAACGGTTCGCTGGTGCGGGTGATGCCGAACTACCGCTCGCAGGAACTGAACCTGTATGCGATCTACCCGTCGCGGCAGTATCTGGATGCGAAGATCAAGACCTGGGTTGAATATCTGCGTGGTTCGTTGCCGGAGATTCTGGCAGGGCATCAGGCGGAATTGGCGGCTTATGAGATGAGCGGGAGTCTGGCGGGGGTTCGAGTGGCGAATTGAATTGGCCGGCCTGAAAAATGGGGTGATGCGGAGGGCGCCAACCCCCTCACCCTAGCCCTCTCCCAGAGGGAGAGGGAACTGACCGAGTTGTTTGGGAGAGGTACGCCGACGTGAAATACCAAGGTGAACTCAAGTTTTAAAAAAGCACACATCCGCTTCTGCTTTGGCTTTCCACCACTCAACACAATGAGCGTTAGCTCGAGTACCGCTCTTGACGTGCCGGCCCCTTCGGCAGGCTGAGTGGAGGGATTCATCCGGGGGTGGGCGCGCAGCGCCGTTTGGCGGAGCCAAACACATCGAGAGGAGGTGCAGCGAAGCAAACCGTAGGCGATGCCCCCGGATGAATCCCGGAACGAAGGAACACCGAGCCAAAGCGAGGTGCCGAACGCCGGGGCCCAGCGTTTTGGTTACTTTTGGGCGTCTGCAAAAGTGACTCGCCGTAAGGGCGAAACCATAAGAAGCCGTTACCGCAGCAACGGATATTCACCCAAAACCCCAAAAGCCTGGTCGGCCCAGAGGCCGCCAAGACAACCCCAAACAGAAAATGTTAGCTTGCTTGGCAATCACATCAGCCGCCCAGCCGAGCCCAAGCCAATGAAAAAAACAGTTTTGGCCTTCAGCCGCATCACCCCCCCCATGATCGAACGCCTGCAACAGGACTTCGACGTCATCGTCCCCAACCCGAAAAACGGCGACATCAACGCCCAGTTCAACGAAGCCCTGCCCCACGCCCACGGCCTGATTGGCGTCGGTCGCAAACTCGGCAAGGCCCAACTGGAAAACGCCGCGAAACTTGAAGTGGTCTCCAGCGTCTCCGTCGGCTACGACAACTACGACCTTGCCTACTTCAACGAGCGCGGGATCATGCTCACCAACACCCCGGACGTCCTCACCGAAAGCACCGCTGACCTTGCCTTCGCCCTGATCATGAGCAGTGCCCGCCGCGTCGCCGAACTGGACGCCTGGACCAAGGCCGGCCAATGGCAGGCCAGCGTCGGCGCACCACTGTTCGGGTGCGACGTACACGGCAAGACCCTGGGCATCGTCGGCATGGGCAACATCGGCGCCGCCGTCGCTCGACGTGGACGCTTCGGCTTCAACATGCCGATTATCTACAGCGGCAACAGCCGCAAGACCGAACTGGAACAGGAACTCGGAGCGCAGTTCCGCAGCCTTGACCAACTGCTGGCCGAAGCGGATTTCGTCTGCCTGGTGGTGCCGCTCAGCGACAAGACCCGCCACTTGATCAGCCATCGCGAACTGGCATTGATGAAGTCGGGCGCAATTCTGGTGAACATCTCCCGCGGCCCGGTGGTCGATGAACCGGCACTGATCGAAGCCCTGCAGAACAACCGCATTCGCGGCGCCGGCCTCGACGTCTACGAGAAGGAACCGCTGGCCGAATCGCCGCTGTTCCAGTTGAAAAACGCAGTGACCTTGCCGCACATCGGTTCGGCGACGAATGAAACCCGCGAAGCCATGGCCAACCGCGCACTGGCCAATCTGCGCAGCGCCCTGCTCGGTGAGCGGCCGCAGGACCTGGTCAATCCGCAGGTCTGGCGCGGTTAAAAAAATCGGGCAAGTGTGTATCGCACTTGCCCGATCTTTTATCCGGCACACATAACTTGCAATTGAACTGAATAACGAAACAGACACTGCCGCTATAGACTCTCCAGAAGTTAAAACTTTATGGAGAGCACCCACTTTGAAAAACCTGACCACCGATCAACTTGTCCGCCACAGCAAAGTCATACTCATGGCTTACATCAGCATCTTCGGCCTTTTCGTGATGTACAGCAACTTCACCGACTACCCGTCAAACTATGAATATGTCGGGCACATCCTCAGTATGGACACCACTCAGATCAACGAGAACATACGCTATCGGGCAATTACCTCACCCATGCTGCACCATCGAATTTACTGGCTGATCATTACCCTGGAAGTGATTTATACCGTTTGCTGCCTGCTGGGCACTTATCACCTCTTTCGGAAAATCAACGAATCAGCGGAAGCCTTCCATGAGGCGAAGAAACTTTCGATCATTGGTTTATTGATCGCCATGTTCGTTTATTACGTCGGCCTGCAAACCATCGGTGTTGAATGGTTCGATATGGACACTTCACAAACATGGAATGCCAAGGACTGGGCCCGACACATTGTCGATTTCATATTTCCGTTATTGATATACATCGTTATAAAAGTGGAGCGCTGAACATTCAGCGCTCGTGTGCATCAGGCCAGTTTGCCTTGAGTCGGCAGTATCGGTGCGCGGGGTTTGCGAAACACCAGCACGTTGCCCAGCATGACCAGCACCAACCCCGCCAACGCCGGCGCCGTCCATTGATACCCTTCGGCAAACGCCGAAACGTTCAACGCCACCACCGGGAACAGCACTGTGCAATACGCGGCGCGTTCCGGACCCATGCGACCCACGAGGGTCAGGTACGCGGTGAAACCGATTACCGAACCGGGGATGACCAGGTACAGCAGCGCGCCGATGTAGCGCGACGTCCATTCCATCTCGAACGGAATGCCTTTGACCAGACACCACACCGACAGCATCGCCGCCCCGTAGGCCATGCCCCAGGCATTGGTGGTCAGCGGTTTGAGGCCAGCCTTCTGTTGCAGGCTCGACAACATGTTGCCCGCCGAAAAACACAAGGTGCCGCAGAGTGCCAGGCCAAGACCGAGCAAGGTTTGCGGACTGGCGTGATGCCCGGCCAGCTCCGGCCAGAACAACAGGCCCAGACCGCCCAGCCCCAGCGCCCCGCCCATCAGCACATTGCGCGCGATGCGTTGACCGAAGAACACCCGCGCATTCAGCGCGTTCCACAACGTTGCGGTAGAAAACACCACCGCCACCAGACCGCTGGGAATCCACTGGCTAGCAGTCAGGAAGCACATGAAGTTGACGCAGAACAGACACAAGCCCTGCGCCACACAAATCAAATGACCGCGCCGGTTCATCGGTTGCAGCCGCCGGCTGAGCAGCAACAGCGCGAACAACACCAACGCGGCGAGACCGAAGCGATAGACGATCGACACCGGAATCGCCACCACGCCCAGTTGCCACTTCAGGGCAATCCAGGTGGTGCCCCAGATCAGCACGGTCAACAAATACAACGACAGGTTCATGGTAGACACTCCTCGATTGGGTTTCAGTGTCCGCCCGTCCCCTCTGCCCGCGCTTGCATAAACTTGCGCTTTTGTCGGACCGCAGGCTGGCAGCGCGAAATCTACGGAGTAGGATGCAAGGCGTTGAAGAGAACCGATCATGGCCGCCATCGATACCCTGCAAGTATTCCAAGCCCTCAACAACTCGCCCAATGCACGCCTTGTGCACAGCGCCGAGTTGGGTGACGGCCTGTCCGCAGCCTTGTGGACCAATCACCACGACGCCCAGGAATACGAAGCGCCTAGCCATCACACCCTCTCCTGCTACATCGCCGGCGGCACCGGCACTTTTCGCCGTGGCGAACCCGGCCACAAGGGCGGCCCGGACAAGCTGTGCATCCTGCCGGCAGACCACGAATCGGGTTGGGTGATCAATGGCGATATTCGTCTGGCCCACCTGTATTTCAGCGCCGAACAATTTGCCCTGGGTTGCGTCACCCTGCTGGATCGCGAGCCCCGGGAAATGCAGTTGCGCGAACAGACCTTTCTCGAAGATCCGCAACAGGCCCGACGGTTTCGCCAGTTACTCACCTTGAACTGGGACGAGCCTGCCGAGCGCTTGCTGACCAGCAGCCTGGCCCACGAATTGATCAGCCATACCCTGTTGAGCCAGGTCGGCGTGCGTCAGGGTTTGCGTCTGAAAGGTGGGTTGGCGCCGCACCAGCGCCGGCAACTGGTGGAGTTCATCGACAGTCAATTGGCCGAGCCGATCAGCCTCGGGCAACTGGCGGGGTTGTGTGCATTGTCGGAATACCACTTTGCGCGGATGTTCCGGGTGAGCTTCGGTTTGCCACCGCATCAGTATGTGCTGGCGCGGCGTTTGAGCCGGGCGCGGGAGTTGTTGCGGGGGACGGCGTTGCCGTTGGGGGAGATTGCCCTGGCGTGCGGATTTGCCAGTGCCAGCCACTTCACCAACCGCTTTCGCCAGGTGCTGGGTGGAACGCCCGGCGAGTATCGCCAGGCGTTTTTGCGCTGATCAGAACTCCAGCGTGCTCGACAACGAAATCTGCCGCGAGTCGCCCATCGACACGAAGAACCGGCTCGCCGCCGAGGTGTAGTAAGTGCGGTCGAACAGGTTCTTCACGTTGAGCTGGAACTTGACCTTCTGCCCTTCAACCTTGGTGTCGTAAGTGGCAAACGCATCGGCCACGGTGTAGCTCGGCAGATCGAAATCATTCACCGCGTTACCCGCTCGGTCACCGACATACCGCGCACCGGCACCGACCCGAAGTTGATCGCCGCCGATCACGCTGCCGAAGTCGTAGACCGCCGACAGCGAGCCGGTATTCTTCGCCACGTTTTGCAGCTTGTTGCCTTTGTAGTCGGGATCTTCCGTAACCTCGGCGTCGGTGTAGGCGTAGCTGCCGATCATGCTCCAGCGATCACTGAGCTGGCCGGTCAGGTCCATTTCCAGGCCACGGGAACGCACTTCACCGGCGGCGCTGTAGATCGTGGTCGGGCCTTCGGCGTTGGCCACCAGCACGTTGCGTTTCTTGATGTCGAACAAAGCGATGTTGCCGGTGACACGCCCCGGAATGTCGAGGCGTGCGCCCAGTTCCCAGGACTTGGCTTCTTCCGGCGCGATGCTGCCGTCGAGCACGGTGCTGCTGCCGCTCAGCGGAGCAATGGTCGAGTTCGGTTTGAACGACTCGGTGTAGCTGCCGTAGAACGACAACGCGTCGGTGTAGCGATACACCAGGCCTGCACGCGGCACCCACTTCTGACCGTTGCTGTCGGTGTTGGCCTTGAATGGCACGCCTTTGCCGGCGTACTGGTCGTATTCCTGGAAGCGCCCGCCGGCCACCAGAATCCACTGGTCGTTGAGGTGAATCGAGTCCTGCAGGAACACCGAATCACTGCGCAGCAGATCGGTCTGCGCACTGTCCGCCGGGCTGACAGTGGTGCCGGCGACTTCGCGGCCGTAGACCGGATTGACGTAGCTGAAGGTGCTCAGGCTTTTCTGACGGATCAGGTCGGCGCGGTAGATCTTGCGGTACTCGTCATCGACGCCGAACACCAGGTCATGCTGCATGCCCAGTACATTGACCTTGCCTTCGAGGCTGGCGGTGGTGAAACGGTCAGTGCTGATCGCGCCCTGGGTGCCGTCCATGCTGCGGGTCAGGGTGCCTTTCTTGGTGTCGATCGCAGTCACGCGGACCTGGCTGGCGTCGTAGGTTTCGCGGTTCCAGCTGTAGCCGAAATGGGCTTTCCAGTCGTCGTTGAGTTCGTGGTCGGCCTCGAAGTGATAGAGGTCCGAGCGCCCTTCCATGTCGTTGAATTTCTCGTCGAGACGCTCGTTGCGCGAGATGTCCAGCGGATGGTTGGTGCGTGGATCGATCAGCGTGCCACGGTCGAACGGCGTCAGGAATTCCCGATGCTCATAGGCAAACAACAACTTGGTGCGCTCGCCGTACCAGGCCAGCGACGGCGCGATCAGGCTTTCACGGTGGGTACCGAAATTGCGCCAGTAATCTTCGTCTTCGTGATCGAGCACCATGCGATAGGCCAGTCCGGAATCACCCAACGCACCGGTGCTGTCGAACGAGCCACCGCTGCCGTTCTTGCCATCGCCGTAGGTCGAACCGCGCAGGGTCAGGGCGTTGTACTGGGTCAGTTCGGGCTTTTTGCTGACCATGTTGACCACGCCGCCCGGGTCCTGAATCCCGTACAACAGCGAGGCCGGGCCCTTGAGCACTTCGACGCGATCCACGGTCGCGTTCATGCCACGGCCCTGCACCACCGGCATGCCGTCGCGCATGATCGAACCGTTGCGGTTGTCGCCGAAGCCCCGGGTCATCACCGAATCCTGGGTGCTGCCCAGCGTGTTGCCCTGGGTGATACCGCTGACGTTGGCCAGTGCATCATCGAGGTTGCGCGGCGCCTGGTCGCGAATGACCTGGGCCGGGATCACGTTGACGGTCTGCGGAATTTCCTGGAGCGAGGCCGAGGAACGCATCACCGAACTGGTTTCCGGTGGCTGGTAACTCATCGGTTGATCCATAACCGAGGTGATGTTGGTCGCACCGAGGTTCAACGCACCTGCGGTCGGTTGCGGTTCGAGTGCCAGAGTATGGCTGTCGGTGCGGCGGAAGGTCAGGCCGGATCCGGTGAGCAGACGTTGCAACGCCTGCTCGGCGCTCATCTGCCCGTTGACCGCTGGGGCGTTGAGGCCGTACGGCGCTTCAACGGTGTAGACCACGCTCTGGCCGGTCACGCGACTGAAGTCGCTCAAGGCTTGCGGCAGCGGTTTGGCGGCCAGGGAAAAACTGAACTGTTTCTGTGGCTGGCTGCTGTTGCTTTCGGCGGCCTGCGCCACGCTCATCGGCAACAACGCCAACGCCGCAAAACTCAGCGCCGAGGCACCGAACCACTGTTTGACCGAACCCGATTTTGCCCTGGACTTCATTGCTCATGACCTGTGTAGAACCGCAACGGATGCGAATGACTCGCAGTTTCAGTCACTACACGGATGGCGTCGGGATTTACCTCACCACAAATGTGAAAATATTTTCAGCGCAGGATAATCAGCTTGCCCAGCACCTGATACTGCTCGAATCCCAGAACCCCCTGCAGCGAATTCAGCACGGCTTGCGGATCCTTGCTCGGAAAGCTTCCGCTGACCTTGCGCGCGCCCAGTTCGTCGTTGAGCAACACGATGCGCCCGGGGTAATAACGCCGCAGATCCTGCACCACATCCGCCAGTGTCGACTTGTAGTAAGTCAGCCAGCCCTGACGCCAGGCCAGTTGCGCTTCGCTGTCCACGGCGTGCAGTTTTTCCGCGATGCCTTTGCCATATGCCACTTGCTGGCCGGCGGTGAGAATCTGCTGCTCGGCATCCCGCGCCGCCGTCACGCCAACGCGCCCGGACAACACGGTGACTTGTGCGCCATGCGGTTGCAGGCGCACTTCGAACTGCGTACCGAGCACACGCGCCTGGCCCTTTTCAGCCTCGACCACGAACGGCTCGCCGGTGTGGGTCACGCTGAAAAAACCGGCGCCTCGACGTACCTGAACATGCCGCTCGCCATGACTGAAATCCACGGCGATGGCGCTGTCGGCGTCCAGCGTGACCTGGGACTGATCGGCCAAAGTCACGGTGCGGATTTCGCCGGGTGCCGAAACATAGTCGGCGCCCAGATCATCGACCCAACGCTGCGGCTGCCAACCGGTGCCGAGGCTGATCATCAACAACAGACAGGCCGCCATTGCCAGCGCTCCGGCCCAACGTCGAATCTGCGGACGGCGCGGCCGGTCCATCGCATTCAGATAGCCCTGCAAGGCGAATGCCTCTTCATCCGCCAGAGTGCGGGCCGGCCCTTCGCTCAATTCCCAGATGACTTGCGCCTGGGCGTATGCCTCGGCGTGGGCCGGGTCGGCTCGCAGCCATTGGCTGAAGGTCAGTTGGTCACCGGTGCTGGGGCGGTCGTGCAACAGGCTCAGCCAGGCAAAAGCCGCCTGCTCCTGAGCGGGCGTCGGGATGACGCGGTCGGTGTGATTCACGGTGCTTTCCCTGGCAGGCGTGGCGCGGGTTCGCGCAGGCTGGCCTTGCAGGCCTCGAGGGCGCGCATCATATGTTTTTCCACAGCGCTTTGGGACAGGCCCATGGCCTTGGCGATCTCGGCGTACTTGCGCCCGTGGATGCGATTGAGCAAAAAGATCTGCCGCGTGCGCTCGGGCAATGCGCGCAACGCCGCTTCGACGTGGCGCAGATCGTTGCCTGCTTCGAGTGCGGCTTGCGGCTCGCTGGCGCTGCTGTCCGGCTCATCCGGTTGCCAGCCTTCATTGACCCGAACCCGCGTGCCTTCGCTGCGCAAATGATCGATGGCGATGTTGCCGGCACAGCGCAACAGGTAGGTGCTGAGCTCTTCGACCTGCACCAGCGGCCGACGCCAGAATCGCAAAAACAGATCCTGCACCAGGTCCGCTGCCGTCGCCCGGCAACCGACACGGCGGTTCACCAGCGCTTCCATTTGCGGGCGCTGCGAGAGAAACACCTGAAGAAAATGCGCGCGCGCGCCGCTCGGTTCGTCGTCGCGGGATTCCGGGGGATGACCGATCAGCATTGCATCACCACGCCCATGCGGCGACCGGCGTCGCCAACAGGCTCAACGCCGCCATCGCCATTGCCAGTTTCGGTCGATAGGGCATCAGCAGCACCAGCAACAATGCGCTGATCATCAACACGGCGAACCAGTCGACCAGACCGAAACCCCAGCCGTTGGCAGCCACGGCGGCCCAGAGTGAAAGACACAGCAGCAACCAACCGGCGAGCTTCAGACTTTTTGCGCGTCGGGTTGAAGGCTTGTGACCCAGCAGCTCATCGTGATGCCGCGGCATCGACAGACACAGCACAGTAAATCCGGCGTAACACAGCAACAGCGCCAGCAGCATCAGTGCGTCCCCTGCTCAAGCGTGATCGGCCGGGGCGTTTCGCGAGGTGTCTTTTTCACGCGGACGGTGTGGCCGGCACGCTGCATTTTCCAGGCGGCCCACCCCAGGAACAGACCGGCGCCGAGGCAGGTCAGGTCGAAACCGGCCAAGGCCCAGTCACCCTGGGCCAGCGTGACGCCGAGGTGATGCGCAGTGGTCAATGCGTTGAGCAATGGCATCGTGGTGAACAGCAGCGCTGCCAGTGTCAATTGTTCGACCCAGGCTTTGCGACCCGGTCGGAGCAAGGCATGCACCAGGCTCAAAGCCCAAGCGATGAAGAACGCGTTCACTTCCCACTTGGCCCGGCCGTCGAGACTCAGTGGCAACAGACGGTTGGCCCAGAAGAACGCCGCCACCGCACTGACCAGCCCGGCCATGCTGGCGATGTTCAGCACTTCGACTAGCCGCAACTCGAACGGCATGCCCCCGGTCTTGGCATGTTTGAGCTGACGTTTGCCAAGCCAGATCACCAGTCCGGTGCCGATCATTGCCGTGCCGGCCAAGCCGCAAATGAAATACAGCCAACGCAGCACCGGGCCGGCGAAATGGCCGATGTGCAAACCATAGAAACTGCCGGCAATCGTCATCGGCAGCGGTTTGGCCGGGGTCGCACCGAGGATTTGTCCGGTCACGCCATTGAAGGTCACGTCGCTGCCGTATTCGTAGGTGATCCTGTCGGAACTGGCACGCGACACCTGCACCGAGGCATTGGCGTCGCCGGGATTGTTCACCGTCACCCGCGCGGCATGTCCGCCGCCCCAGTGCTCGCTTGCACGTGCCAGCAGCGGCGCCATCGGCGGCAACGTGGTGGGAATGCCTGCGCGCTCCGGGGCCGGCGTTTCGGGAAACACTTCATCGTAAAACGTACTGCGATCGTTGCCGTAGGACGCCAGAAGGCTCGCCGGCATAACCATCGCCATGAAGATCACCAGGCTGCTGTAGGTGATCATCAGGTGAAAAGGCAGCACCAGCACGCCCACCGCGTTATGCCCGTCGAGCCAGGTGCGCTGGCCTTTGCGCGGGCGGAAGGTGAAGAAGTCCTTGAAGATTTTCTTGTGGGTGATGATCCCGGTAATCAGTGCGATGAACATCACCATCGCCGCGCTGGTCGCCAGCCAGCGGCCCCACGGATAAGGCATTTGCAGCTGGAAGTGGAAGCGGTAGAAGAATTCGCCGCCGAAGCTTTTGCGCACGGGCACTTCGGCACCGGTCCGGGCGTCGAGGATTTTTTCGGTAAATCGGCCGCGCTGGCCGGGTTGGGTCGGGGCTTGCCAACCGACAGAGATCCCGGGCTCGCGCGCATCGGGAAGCGTGATCTGCCAACTCGGCGCATCGGGCGCGCGCTGCTGCAGATAGGTTTGCGCCAGCGTCAGGCTCGCTTCGGCATCGAGCGGACGCGACGGGATCTCCGGCTGCATCCAGTGATTGGTCTCGTCCTTGAAATAGGCCAGCGTCCCGGTCAGGAAAATCGCAAACAGCAGCCAGCCGAAGACCAGCCCGGTCCAGGTGTGCAGCCAGGCCATCGCCTGCCGGAAACCCTCTTTCATGCGTAACCCAGACCCCGAGCGGCACCGGAGATCGTCGCCAGAATCACGCTCGGCACCAGCAAACCGACCCACGCCGCCCAGGCACTACGGCAGGCGAAGCACCAGAGCACGGCCACCAGATACACGAGGAACGAAACCGTCATGCCGGTGATGACCGCTTCGGCGCGATTCAGCGGCAACCACATTGTCAGCGTGACACTGGCCAGCGCCGCGACCAGATAGCCGCCAAACACTGCCGCGAGCACCCGCGAAGTGACGGCCAGACGATAGGACATGGGGAGTGTGGCGAGTTTGGCTTTCATGTTTCGACCCTGAAACGGTTAACGTCCGGCCAACAGGCCGAGACGACAGGCATGCAATATTAATGATAAATATTCTCATACGCAAAAGAGTCTGATTGCCGGCATGCATTCGCGGCCCTACAATGCGAACCATTCTTGTTCTCTAACGCATTCGTATGCGCCCGGAGTGATGCCGTTGTCGTCCGCCCATCCCGTCGAATCGCTGTATCAGGCCCACCACAGCTGGCTCACTGGCTGGCTGCGGCGCAAACTCGGCTGCCCGGACAGCGCCGCCGATCTGGCCCAGGACACGTTCATTCGGGTGCTGACCGCACGAGAACCGCCGGTCATCATCGAGCCTCGGGCGTTCCTCACCACGCTGGCCAAGCGTGTGTTGTTCAACCATTACCGCCGCCAGGACCTGGAACGCGCCTACCTCGACACCCTCGCGCAGATGCCGGAAGTCGTCGCGCCTTCGGAAGAAGAGAAAGCGATCATCCTGCAAACCCTGATGGAGCTGGATCAGTTGCTCGATGGCCTGCCGCGCGCCGTCAAACGCGCATTTCTGCTGGCGCAGGTCGATGGCCTGACCTATCCGCAGATCGCCGCCGAACTGGGTATCTCCGTGGCCACGGTCAAACGTCATCTGAACAAGGCAGCGATGCGCTGCTACTTTGCTCTGTGAATCCGCCGATGGATTTTTCCGCGCAGGTTGCCGAGCAAGCGGTGCACTGGCTGCTGGAAATGCAGCAGGGCCCGTTGAATCCGCGTCAACAACAAGCCTGGCAACAGTGGATCGACGCTCACAGCGAACATCGCCGCGCCTGGGAACACATTCAGCGGGTCAATTCGCGGTTGCGGGGTTTGTCATCGCCACTGGCCCATGCCGCGTTGAACGCGCCAAAGTCCGGCAGTCGGCGTCAGGCTCTCAAATTGTTGCTGCTTCTCGGCGCCGGTTCGGCAGTCACCTGGGGGATGCGCGAGCACAATCCGTTGCCGTCGCTGCTGGCCGATTACCGCAGCCCGGTCGGTCAGCGCCGCAAGATATCGCTCGGCGCGGGTGGCCAGTTGCAGCTCAACACCGCGAGTGCGGCGGATGTCCGGGGAGATGGACTGATCCGTCTGCTCGAAGGCGAAATGCTGCTGACCGCCACTCAATCCTTCGAAGTGCAAACCGCGCAAGGCGTGCTGAAAACTCAAGGTGCGCGGATCAACGTGCGGCAGTTTGCCGACCGCACGCAGGTTGCGCTGTTTGAAGGTCGGGTCGAGTTGAACGCACAAGGTCGCTCGCCGATGTTGCTGCCGGTCGCCCGACAATTGAGCTTCAGCGCCACCTCCATCAGCGAAGCAAAACCGCTGGACGCCAACAGCGGCGCCTGGGCCGACGGCATGCTCGTGGCCGCCCACATGCGACTGGCCGACTTCCTCGACGAACTCGGCCGCTACCGTCGCGGGCAGCTCAATTGCGATGCAAAAGTCGCTGACTTGCTGATCTCCGGGACTTATCCACTGGACGACAGCGAGCGGATTCTCGATCTGCTGGAAATCAGCCTGCCGGTAAAAGTGAGGCGCTTTACCCGTTACTGGGTGACGGTCGAAGCCAAGGTTTGATCAACCGTAAAAATAAATGAGCCGTTTTTCAGATCTGGCGTGACAGAGAAGGAAAGCCCCCTTGATTCAACCTTCTCAGGACCGTCCTCCATGCACCCCACCCGCCTCACGCCGTTGGCCCGAACCCTGCGCAATCTCGTCCTAGGCGCCAGCCTGAGCTTCAGCGCCCTGCCCCATGTGCTGGCTGCCGACACCAAGGCTTACCACATCGCCCCGTCGTCGCTGGAAAATGCCCTCAACCAGTTCGGCCGTGAAGCCGGGGTGCTGATTTCCTTTGGCTCGCAGGTCACCAGCGGTGTGCAAAGCCGTGGGCTGGAAGGCAGCTACACAGCGGAACAAGGTCTGAACGCGCTGCTCGAAGGCACCGGCCTGCAAGCCCGCGCCGAGGGCGGCAATGCCTTCAGCCTGCAACCGTCGAATGACAGCGCATTGGAGTTGGATACTTCGAAAGTGGTCGGCGACTGGCTCGGTGAAGCCGCACAGGTCAACGTCTTCGAACATCCCGGCGCCCGTGACGTGATCCGCCGCGAAGAGTTCGAACGCCAGGGCGCGACCCAGGCCCGCGATGTGCTCAATCGCATTCCCGGGGTCAACGCCCCGGAAAACAACGGCACCGGCAGCCACGACATGGCGCTGAACTTCGGCATTCGCGGCCTCAACCCGCGCCTGGCCGCACGTTCGACGGTGTTGATGGACGGCATCCCGGTGCCATTCGCGCCTTACGGCCAACCACAGTTGTCGTTCGCACCGATCAGCATGGGCAACATGGACGCGGTGGACGTCGTGCGAGGCGGCGGCGCCGTACGTTACGGCCCGCAGAACGTCGGCGGCGTGGTCAACTTCGTGACCCGGGCGATTCCTGACGAGCCGACCGTCAAGGGCGGTTTCCAGACCGAAACCAGTCCTTCGTCCAGCCATGACGGCTTCAAGACCAGCGCCAACCTGCTGGCCGGCGGCACCAATGCCAACGGCCTGGGCGGCGCGCTGCTGTACTCCGGCACTCGCGGTGGCGACTGGCGCGAACACAGCGACACGGAAATCGACGACCTGATCCTCAAGGGCAAATACCAGCTCGACGAAGCCAACAGCTTCAACGCCATGGCCCAGTATTACGAAGGCAAGGCTGACATGCCCGGCGGCCTGAACGTCGCCGACTACGATGCCGATCCGTATCAGTCGACCCGACCGAAAGACCAGTTCTGGGGCCGTCGCACGATGTTCAATTTCGGCTACCGCTATCAGGAAGATCGTCGCGAATTCACCGCCAACACCTTCTTCACCAAGACCCTGCGCAGCGGTTATCTGGATCAGGGCACATTCCTGTCGCTGTCGCCGCGCGAATACTGGGTTCGCGGTCTGGAAACCCGTTTCGCTCAAGGTTTCGACCTCGGCTCGACCAGCCATGAAGTTGGCGTCGGCTATCGCTACATCAATGAGGCCGGCCACGAGTTGCGCTATCGCACCCCGATCGCCAGCAACGAATACCCGACCACCAACAGCCGCAACGACCGCGACACCCGTGGCGGTACCGAAGCCAATGCGTTCTTCGTCGATGACCGCATCGACATCGGCAAGTGGACGATCACCCCGGGCGTGCGCTACGAGATGATCGAGTCGCAGCAGACCAACAACCTGACCAACGTCAAATACAAGGGTGACTACAACACCGCGCTGCCGGCGTTGAACGTGCTGTACCACCTGACCGACACCTGGAACCTGTACGCCAACACCGAAGGCTCCTTCGGCAGCGTGCAATACAGCCAGATGCCCAACCGCGTGAGCAGCGGTGAAGTGAAACCGGAGAAGGCTCGCACCTGGGAACTCGGCACCCGTTACGACAACGGCGCCCTGCGAGCGGAAATCGGCGCGTTCCTGATCAACTTCGACAACCAGTACGAAAGCAATCAGACCAACGATTCGGTGATCGCCCGTGGCGAAACCCGCCATCAGGGCATCGAGACCAGCGTCAATTACGCGCTGGATGACTTGAGCCCGGCGCTGGCCGGCTTCGATGTCTACGCCACTTACGCCTATGTCGACGCGACCATCCGCGAAGACGGGCCGAACAAGGGCAATCGTGTGCCGTTCTCCTCGAAACACAAGGGCACGATCGGCGTCGGTTACACCGAAGGACCGTGGAAGCTGAACCTGGACAGCAGCTTCCAGAGCGACCAGTTCGCCGACAACGCCAACACCTCGAAAGAAAGCGCCGATGGCAGCACCGGCAAGATTCCGGGCTACATGCTGTTCAGCAGCCGCGCCGGTTATGACTTCGGCCCGCAGCTGTCGGACCTGAACGTGGCGGTGGGGGTGAAGAACATCTTCAACACCCAGTACTTCACCCGTTCGTTCGATGACAACAACAAGGGCAAATACGTGGGTGAGCCGCGCACGGTGTATGTGCAGACTTCCGTTGCCTTCTGAGATCTACATGCATCCAGCCCTCTCCCGAAGGGAGAGGGGTTTCATATCTGATCCACTCACAAAACCCACCAGAAACGAAACGGGCCTGCAATTGCAGGCCCGTTCTCATTGGGTGACTTATAAAATCAGCGCATCAACTGTTGATCGCTGCCTGTTCGTTTTCCAGAAATTCTTCCTCCAGCAGCGCGTCATTCGCCTTGCTGGTAAATGGCACCACTGCGGCTCGCGGTTTGCCCCGCAGTTTGCCAAACAGGTGCTCCAGCGCGTGCTCCAGTTTTTCGGCTGCACCATCGATCGCCTGTTCCAGCGAATCGGCTTTGTGGGTGACGGAAATCGGTTGATGGCCTTTTGGCCGCGCTTCCAGTTGGCAGCGCAAATCATGGGGACCCGGTTTGTCACCGTTCTCGTCGCTCAGATGGACTTCGACACGGGTCAGGTCTTCCTCATAACGGTCGAGCGTGCTCTCAATTGTGGTTCGTACCCACTCCTCCAGTCGTTTGCTGCTTTGAATATGGTTGTCGCTGTTGACTTGGATTTGCATAGTTCATCCCTTATTTCAGCTAGCTCGCAAGAGGCCTTGAACAGGATTTCGTGACCTCTTGATTACAACAATCGGCCCGTGTGACGAACATTTCAACCCCTGAAAAAAGATAAATATTCATACGCAAAAAAAGCCGGACAACCGAGTGAAGCGCTGGTAAGGTCGGGAGTTGGGTCGCCTCAGTTCCCTGCAAAATCTACTCACAATTGGCCATCACCCAACGGGTGCAGGCTACGAAAAATCCCCGCCTCTTCCACCAGCCAGTCATGCACCGCCCGCACGCCCGGATGGCTCAGCGCCCCTGGTGCGTAGAGCAAGACATAGCGCTTGTGATTGGGCACCGAAATCCCGAACGGCACGATCAACGTCCCCCGCTCCAGCTCGTCGTTGAGCAGCGTGCGCCGGGCAATCGCCACACCCATGCCGGCAATCGCCGCTTCGATGGTCAAGTGATTGCGATTGAACGTGTGCCCGCGCCGTACGTCGGCGCCATCGAATCCGATGGCATTGAGATAAAACTCCCACTCCGCGTATTCATAACTGCCGCGCCAGGCCGTGATGTCGTGCAGCAGCGGGAAGTGCACAAGATCCGCCGGCCCGTGCAGCGGCGGCCGTCCGCGCAACAGGCTCGGCGCGCACACTGGGAAAATCTGCTCGTCGAGCAAGGCTGTGGATAACAATCCCGGATAACTGCCGTCGTTCAAGTCGATGGCCAGGTCGAAATCCCCTTCATGCAACGGCACGCTGCTGTCCTCGGCCACCAGCCGCAACTGGATATCCGGGTAACGCTGTTGCAGGCGCGGCAGGCGCGGGGTGAGCCATTTGCTGAGGAACGATGGAATCGAACGCACCCGCAGAATCCCGCTGATCATCCCCGCATCCAGACGACGCAGCTCAGCATCGATGCTGCCATAAGCCTCGTTGACCGTGATCGCCAGTCGCTGTCCCTCAGCACTCAGCTCCACGCCCCGTGCGCGACGGTGAAACAGGCGAAAACCCAGACGCTCTTCCAGCTGTCGGATTTGCTGACTCACCGCCCCCGGTGTGATGTGCAACTCCTCGGCACAACGGGTGAATGACAGGTGCCGCGCGGCACAGGAAAACACCTGCAGCCAGACGTAAGTCTGGGCATGCAATTGACGACTCATGGTTTAGTCCTGCTAAAGGCTTACTTAGGAAGTTTCGTTAGTCACGTTGAAGCGAGGTAGGCAGTATCGCCGACATTGCGCTTGTCCTACAAAAAATGGCAGCGATTCCTACTCCATTGCTTGTAAGGGTTTAGCATGGCTATCAGTGTTTTCGATCTATTCAAAGTCGGCATCGGTCCGTCCAGTTCCCACACCGTCGGCCCGATGCGCGCCGCCGCGACCTTCGCCCAAGCCCTGATCGACCAGCATTTGCTGCTCGACGTACAGCGGGTGGAAATCCGTTTGTACGGCTCGCTCTCGGCCACTGGCGTCGGTCACGCCACTGACCGTGCAACGGTCATGGGCCTGATGGGCGAATGGCCGGACAGCATCGATCCGTCGACCATCGAACCGCGAATCCAACAACTGCGCGAGACCGGCCAACTGTCCCTCGCAGGTACACGCTCGATTGCCTTCAACTGGCAAGACGATCTCCTGCTGCTGGACGAGAGCCTGCCCTACCACCCCAACGCCATGTCGCTGACAGCCTTCGGTGCATCCGGGCAACTGTTCGAGCAGACGTACTACTCAGTGGGTGGCGGTTTCATCATCGAAGCGGCCGAAGCCGAATCCGGTGTAGCACCGGCCGGCGACGTGGTGTTGCCGTACGACTTTTCCAGCGCCGCTGAACTGCTGTCGCTGTGCAACAAACACAACTTGCGTGTTTCCGAACTGATGATGGCCAACGAACGGGCCTGGCGTAGCGACGCCGAAATCCGTCAGGGCCTGCTGCATATCTGGTCGGTGATGCGCGAATGCGTCGAGCAAGGTTTGCGTCACGAAGGCGTCCTGCCGGGCGGTCTGAATGTTCCGCGTCGTGCAGCGAAATTGCACCGCAGCCTGCTGGAAATCGGTAAGCCGAACGTCATCAGTTCGACCCTGTCGGCGATGGAGTGGGTCAACCTGTTCGCCCTCGCCGTCAACGAAGAAAACGCCGCCGGCGGGCGCATGGTCACCGCGCCGACCAACGGTGCCGCCGGGATCATTCCGGCCGTCCTGCACTACTACATGAAATTCAATCCGGACGCGTCCGACGATGACGTGGTCGCGTTCTTTCTGGGCGCGGCAGCGGTCGGCATCCTGTGCAAGAAAAACGCCTCGATTTCCGGCGCCGAAGTCGGCTGCCAGGGTGAAGTCGGCTCTGCCTGCGCCATGGCCGCTGCTGGTCTCGCCGACGTGCTCGGCGCTACCCCGGAGCAACTGGAAAACGCCGCCGAAATCGGCCTGGAGCACAACCTCGGCCTGACCTGCGACCCGGTCGGCGGACTCGTGCAGGTGCCGTGCATCGAGCGCAACGCCATCGCTGCGGTGAAGGCGATCAACGCCACACAAATGGCCCTGCGCGGTGACGGCAAACACTTCATTTCCCTCGACCGGGTGATCCGCACCATGCGCGATACCGGCGCCGACATGCATGACAAATACAAAGAGACTTCACGAGGCGGCCTGGCCGTGAGCTGGGTGGAGTGCTGAGGAGCGCTCCCTGACCGCCTGTAACACGTGAGCCCGAGCAAGAATAATAACGAGGCAAAAACGATGACCGATGTACGCACACCTGCTGCCGAAAACCCCGCTGTAGACCGCACACGCAATAGCGAAATCGCCCACAAGGGCTGGAGCAAATTCGACACCACCTGGATGCTTGGCCTGTACGGCACGGCCATCGGTGCCGGCACTTTGTTCCTGCCGATCAACGCCGGTGTCGGCGGTTTCTGGCCGTTGCTGATCCTGGCGGTGCTGGCGTTTCCGATGACCTTCTTCGCGCACAGGGGCCTGACCCGCTTCGTGCTGTCGGGCCGCTCCGGTGACATCACCGAAGTGGTGGAAGAACACTTCGGCGTCGGTGCCGGCAAATTGATCACGCTGCTGTATTTCTTCGCGATCTTCCCGATCCTGCTGGTGTACAGCGTGGCGCTGACCAACACCCTGAGCAGCTTCCTCGAACACCAGTTGCACATCGCCCCGCCGCCGCGCGCAGTGTTGTCGCTGGCGTTGATCCTCGGTTTGATGGCCATCGTGCGTTGCGGTCAGAGCGTGATCGTCAAAGCCATGAGCGTGCTGGTGTATCCGTTCGTCGCCGCGTTGCTGTTGCTCGGTATCAGCCTGATTCCGAACTGGAACGGCGCGTTCTTCGCCAACGCCCGGGAAGCGATGCCGATGTCGGTGTTCTTCAAGACCCTGTGGCTGGCGATCCCGGTGATGGTGTTCTCGTTCAACCATTCGCCGATCATTTCCGCGTTCGCCGTCGAGCAGAAACAGCGCTACGGCGACCAGGCCGAACGCAAGAGCAGCGGCATCCTCGCCATGGCCCACGGCATGATGGTGGTGACCGTGATGTTCTTCTGCTTCAGCTGCGTGCTGGCACTGTCGCCGGCTGATCTGGCAGCGGCCAAGGCGCAGAACATTTCGATCCTGTCGTACCTGGCCAACCACTTCCAGACCCCGGTCATCGCCTACGCCGCGCCGCTGATTGCGCTGGTGGCGATCACCAAATCCTTCCTCGGCCACTACATCGGCGCCAGCGAAGGCTTCCAGGGCATGATCGTCAAAAGCCTGCGCAGCCGTGGCCGGGTAATGTCGGCAAGCTGGCTGAACCGTGCGACGGCGCTGTTCATGATCCTCAGCTGCTGGGCCGTGGCGACCTTCAACCCGAGCATCCTCGGCATGATCGAAACCCTCGGCGGGCCGGTGATTGCCTGCCTGTTGTTCCTGATGCCGATGTACGCGATCCGCCGCGTGCCAGCCTTGCGCCAGTATTCGGGCCAGGTGTCGAACGTGTTTGTGGTGCTGATCGGCCTGATTGCACTGTCAGCGATCATCTACTCGGTTCTGCCCTGAAACGGGCCGCAAACGAAGAAGGCGAGCCATGAGCTCGCCTTCTTTTTGGCCGGTTTCATTGTTCGACAAAATTCCCGGCATGTCCCTTGCTACATCCCTGAAGGAGACAGGACCACGGAATGGCCGACGGTCAGGTTTGGCGAACCAACCCGATCAAGGCCGGTCAACAACTGCACGTTCAATCAGGCGGTGACGCATCATGGACAATCCTTTTCAGATCATTACCGATGCCTTCGCGCCGGACTATCAGATCAACCTGAGCATTCAGGGCCTCGACGGCAGCATCATGCTGACCCTTTCCAACAGCGGCCGGATCGTCGCCAAACGGATGATCAGCGCCGATCAGCGCAACGACCCCAAGCGCCTCAAACGACTGGTGCAGAGCATCCAGTTCGGCATCGCCATCGAACAGGGCCACAGCGCCATGGCGATCCTGGAAGCCATGACCCGCGGCGACGGGCTCACCCCGCCACCGCGCCAGATCAAGGGCCAGCATCGTCCATCGATCGGTCTTTAGAGCTCGCCCTTCTCGATCTCGGGGTGTTCACCGGAACCCGCACCGAGCTTGCGTTGCGGCTTCTCGATTTTCACCGAAGGGAATTGCGACGAGGCGTAACGCACCACCAGGATCGAGAACGCCAGCAGCAGAATCCCGCCGCACAGGTAAATGATGCCCATGTCCGGCGGGTTGTGGTGCGAGACGTTGGAAATCAGCAGGCGTGTCAGTGCGGTGATCGCCACATAGATCAGGAAGCGCACCGGCATGTGGTTGGTCTTGAAGTAAATCCCGACCATCGCCCCCAGTTCCAGATAGATGAACAGCAACAGAATGTCATCGATCTTGATGTGCCCTTCCTCGAGCATCCCGAGAAATTCCATCACTGCCGCCCAGGCGGTCACCGCGCCAATGGCGAACAGCGCCAGGTAGTGGAAGGTCTCGACGAACAGGTTGCCCAGAGACTCGGCCAGTTGGTGCACGTTTTGCCGCAGTTTCTCGGCCCAGTTGATTTTCACGATGAAGGTTCCTTAGCCCGGTTCGAGCGGATGTTGCACGCTTGGATGTGACGGTTATTGCGCACGCACACGGATGCATGCAGAAAAGAGGCCACGCCATCATGGCGAGGCGCCGCGAAACCCGCGCCGTGGCGTTTGGTCGCACCTGCGCGGCGCCATCGGCCTGACAAAATCCGAATCCGGTCTACATTAAAAAGCCACTACCCAAAGCGCAGGGATTCGCTTATCCTTTTCGCTGTATATAGATACAGTAGTCGCAAAGACAACTTAATGTGAAGGCATGTGAGGTGGTGAATGGCCGTCGAAGTGGTATACCGCAGCAGCCGAGATCTGGAGCGCTTGTTCATGGATAAAGCCGAAGCTGACCGTCATGACAAAATGCTCGAACTGGCCGAGTTACTGGCCGAAGTGCTGGAAAAAGCCGTTCCATCGTTGAGCGAGCAGCAAGTGGAAGAAGTCGGGATCTTCATGGCGAAGAACCGCGACGTGTTCGCCCGAGCGTTCAAGAGCCAGCCTGATGCCCTGTCGGAGCTGATCAACGCACCGGCCGAACCGGTTGTGGCGAGCGAGACAGCTGACGCGGCCGAAGCGGCAGAAGCGCCTGCCAAACCTGCCAAAGCGGCGAAGGCTGCAAAGTAATCGATACCTGAATTGAATAGCCCCTGAGTTGCAAGACTCAGGGGCTTTTTCATGTCCGGAAAACCTCAGCGGTACAACACCTTCTCCGCCAACTCGTCCGCCACCCGCGCGGGTGAACGCTTTTCTGCCTGGGCGTGAGCAAACACTTCCGTCAGCCGCGAACTGATCTTCGACAGGTGCGCGGTGATGGTCGTCAGCTCTTCGCCACGGTGCTTGAGGGATACGTAGATCAAGCCACCGGCATTGATCACGTAATCCGGCGCATACAGGATGCCGCGCCGCTCCAGTTGATCGGCCACATCCAGATGCGTCAGTTGATTGTTGGCCGATCCCGCCACCGCCGAACAGCGCAACTGGGTGACGGTGTGACTGTTGAGCACACCGCCCAGGCCGCACGGCGCAAGAATGTCACACGGCGTGCTGAGCAATGCGTCGTTGGCGATCGGGTGGGCGTTGAGCTGCTCCATCGCCAGTTGCACCTTGCCGTGGTCGATGTCGCTGACCAGCAGTTCGGCGCCAGCGGCGTGCAGTTGTTCGGCCAGGGCATAACCGACATTGCCCAGCCCCTGAATCGCCACGCGCAAGCCTTCGAGGTTGTCGCTGCCCAGCCGCGCCATGGCGGTGGCGCGAATCCCGGTGAACACACCCATCGCGGCATGTGGCGCAGGGTCGCCGGCCGAGGTGGTGCTGGTGACGTGCTGGGTCTGCTGGGCGATGCAATCCATGTCCGCCACCGAGGTGCCGCTGTCGATGGCAGTGATGTAGCGGCCGTCGAGCTGATTGATGCAACGGCCGAAGGCTTCGAACAACGCAGCGCGGTTTTCCACATGGGCCGGGCGCACGATCACGGCGACGCCGCCACCTTGGGCCAGACCAGCCAGCGCGGCTTTGTAGCTCATGCCCTGGGCCAGGCGTATGGCGTCCTCGACAGCGGATTCGTCGTTCGGGTAGGCAAGATAACGACACCCGCCCAGGGCTGGCCCGAGGCGACTGTTATGGATGGCAATGACCGCCTTCAATCCGGAGACCGGATCAACGCTAAGGTGCAGCGATTCCAGGCGAGTGCTTTGCATGAGAGCGAACATCGGCAGGCCCCCGAATCACTTCTGGTAGACGCCAGTATAGGCTTGCGCCCAAAAATTGCTGAAGCGCACGGGAATAAGGCCCGACAGCGACCAATGCGTTGCGGCATAACCCGGTGGCAGAGCGGCGCGGCACTGGACGAATGACAGAGACGGGGCTAAAACGAGGCATTCCCCGGAGATTTTGATGAGTCCGCGCCAACGTTTTTTCGACTGTCTGCACCGTTCACCGCCCGCGCTGTTCGAGGCGGCGTTGTGGATGGCTGCCGAGCATGACAAACACGTCGCCCCCGAAGCGCTATTGCAGGAGTTCAAGGAACTGCAACAGCGCGTCAGTTCCGGTTTGCCACTGTTGCCGGTCAGCGAACTGGCGCAGCCGCTCCTGCGGCGGATGACCGATCTGGGTTTTGCACAGGATGATTTTGCGCCGTTGCGCCCGCAGGCCGCGATGGTCAACAAGGTGTTGCAGACCCGACGCGGCCAACCGTTGGCCCTGGCGCTGATCGCGCTGGAACTGGCCCGAGGCCTGGAGATCCCGCTGGTGGGCGTGAACTTCCCCGGACATTTCCTGCTGAAGGTGCCCGGGGCTGATCACTTGCTCGATCCGTGCGGTGGGCGGCGCCTGTATCCGAACGATTGCCGCGAACTGCTGCATCGCCAATACGGCCACCAGATGCAACTCAACGCCGACCACCTGCTGGCTGCCACACCGCTACAGATGCTTCAACGCCTGTCGCGCAACCTGCGCCAGTTGCACCTGACCCACGATGACTTCATCGCCGCGCTGATCGATGCCGAACGCGTACTCGAAATGGGCGATGCCAGCGCCGCCGACTACCTGGCCCGGGCCAGCCTGTACCAGCGTCTCGACTGCCCGAACGCCGAGCGCTTCGATCTTGAGCACGCGCTGCTGCTCAGTGACGACCCGATTCAGCGGCTTCGCCTGACTGAACGACTGGGGCATCTGCCGCCCAATTCGGTGGTGCACTGACTGACGCCGCAGCAGGCGAACGCACCTGAATGATCAACAACGCCGCAATCACTGCCGGAATCGCGCAGAAGAAGAAAATCTGCTCCACCGGAATGTGCATCGCCAGCAGCAGGCTGCCGAACAGCGGCCCGAAAATCGAGCCGAAACGCCCCACTCCCAACGCCCAACCGGTGCCGGTGGCGCGCACGTGCGCCGGATAGAAATTGCTGGCAAACGCATTGAGCGTCAGTTGCCCGCCAATGATGCAGAAGCCCGCCGCAAACACACAGGCCACCAGATAGCGTGGGTTGTCGTGATTCAGGCCCAGCAGGATCGTGCAGACCGCCGCGCCGGCCAGCACACCGGACAGCAACCGTACCTTGCGCTTCAGACGATCAGCGAACCACGCCATGCAGATGGCGCCCAAGGTGCCGGCGAACAGGAACATCGACGTCACCAGATTCGCTTCATTGAGTTTCAGGCCACTTTCCAGCAGCAGCGACGGCAGCCAGCTGATCATGAAATACAGCAGGATCAGGCTGACGAAAAAGGTCGCCCAGATCAGCAAGGTCGGGCGTGCATAACCATTGCGGAACAGTTCCACCACCGTCAGTTTGCTGCCCTGCTCGCGTTCGTTCTGCTCGACCGACGCAGCGGGCGGTTGCCAGTCCGGCAGCATCCGCGCGGTAACCTTGCGCAGCCGCGCATACGGTGGCGCATCGCGCAGCAGGCGTGGCAGGGATTCCGGCAGCATCCACCAGAGAAACGGAAACAGCAGCAACGGCGTAACGCCGCCAGCGAGGAACACCGCTTGCCAGCCGAATCGATCGATGAACCCGGCCGCAACAAAACCACCCGCCGCACCACCGAAGGAAAAGCCGCAGGCCGCCAGCGTCACCATCAACGTACGCAGCCGTGGCGGTGAGTATTCCGACATCAACGCCATGGCGCTGGGCATTGCGCCGCCCATGCCGATGCCGCAAATGAAGCGCGCGATCATCAAGGTATTCAGGGAATCGGCGAATACCATCAGCACCGTGAGGCTGGCGTAGATCAGCACACAGGCGAGCAGAATCCGCCGTACGCCGAAACGGTCGGCCAGCGGCGTCACGGCGAGCGAGCCTAGAGTCAGGCCCAACAGGTTGGCGCTGAACACCGGGCCGAACGCCGATTTCTCCAGGCCCCAGTCCTGCGCCAGCGCCGGCACCACATAGCCGAGCACCTGGGCGTCGTAGCCGTCGGTGACCAGCAACAAGGCGAGAAGGATCAGGAGCAACCACTGAAAGCGGGACACAGGACGGGCGTCGAGTGCCGCCCGGAAGCTGGCAATCTGGTTATGCATCGCAAGGTACCTGTTTTGTTTTTATGTTTTTTGCGGGTAACCGGAATGGCTCCCGTGCGCTGCACGGGAGCCATCAAATGCTACTTCGGCGTGTCCGGCTGATTCGCCGGATGCGCCGCAATGAACGCAGGATGTTCAGCGGCCAACGCGGCCACCCGACGGATCCGTGGATACGCCTCAAGCGAAACGTTGAAACGCTCGGCCGCGTACAACTGCGGGATGAGGTACACGTCTGCCACGCACGGCCACTCGCCGAAACAGAAGCCGCTGTCGCCGATCAACTGCTCCACCGTCGCCAGCCCCTGACCGATCCAGTGAGCGATCCACTCGTTGACCTGCGGCTCGTCATGACCCAGACCGCGCAGGCGATTGAGCACGCTGACGTTGTGCAGCGGATGCACGTCGCAGCCGATCACCGCCGCCACGCCGCGCACTTGTGCACGGGCAACGAGGTCCTCGGGCAGCAGCGGCACCTGTGGATAACGTTCCTCCAGGTACTCGATGATGGCCGGCGACTGAATCAGCAACTTGCCGTCATCGGTACGCAGCGCCGGCACCCGGCCCTGGGGATTGATCGCCAGGTACGCCGGTTGCCGATGCTCGCCGCCGGGCGGCGCGATCAAATTGACTGGCAACGCCTGATAGTCGAGCCCCTTGAGCGCCAGCGCGATCCGCACCCGATACGACGAGGTGGAACGGTAATAGGTATAGAGATCCATGAGCCGCTCCTGTCAGCGCGCCGCCAGCACAATGCCACGGCATTCGCCGAAACCGATCGAGGCAAAACCTTCGCGGGCGCAGCGAGCGCGCAGGATGATTTCGTCGCCGTCTTCAAGGAATTTGCGCACCTCACCGGAAGCCAGCTCGATTGGCTTTTTGCCACCCTCGGTAATTTCCAGCAGGCTGCCGAACTGGCCGTTTTCAGGGCCGGACAAAGTGCCCGAACCGAACAGGTCACCGGCCTGCAACTGGCAGCCGTTGACGCTGTGGTGCGCGACCATTTGCGCGACGGTCCAGTACATGTAGCGGGTGTTGCTCAGAGTCAGGCGATGGGCCGGCAGGTTCTGCTCGCGCATTTTCTCGGTGAGCAGCAGCACTTCCAGCTCGATATCGAAACCACCGCCATCCTGATCGCGCTTGTCGAACAGGTACGGCAATGGCTGCGGATCACCTTCCGGGCGCGCCGGTTGCGCGGTGCGGAATGGCGCCAGCGCTTCGGCGGTCACCACCCATGGCGAGACGCTGGTGATGAAGCTTTTGGAGAGGAACGGGCCGAGCGGCTGGTATTCCCAGGCCTGGATGTCACGGGCCGACCAGTCGTTGAGCAGGCAGAAACCGGCAATGTGTTCAGCGGCATCGCCGATGGCGATCGACTCGCCCATCTCGTTGCCCTGACCGATCCAGATCCCCAGCTCCAGCTCATAGTCCAGACGCGCACACGGGCCGAAGGTCGGCTCGGTCGCACCGGCCGGCAGGGTCTGGCCTTTCGGGCGACGCACGTCGGTGCCGGAAGCACGCACGGTGGAGGCACGACCGTGGTAGCCGATCGGCACGTGTTTGTAGTTCGGCAGCAACGGGTTGTCCGGACGGAACAGCTTGCCGACGTTCTGCGCATGCTCGATGCCGACGTAGAAGTCGGTGTAGTCACTGATGCGCGCCGGCAAATGCATCTGGCAATCGGCGGCCAGCGGCAGCAGTTTTGCGCCCTGGGCTTCAATATTGTCGCGATGGGTGCTGCCTTCGCTGAACAGTTCCAGCAGACGTTCGCGCAGGGCAACGCGAGCGTCGCGGCCGAGCTCGAAGAAGGCGTTCAACTGACCGCCGCGCATGGCCTCGACTGCATTGCGCGCGACGCCGTCGAACAACCCGGCCTCCAGCGCCACTTGCAGATCGAAGATGTGTTCACCAATCGCCACGCCCGCGCGCGGCGCCGAGCCGTTGAGGCTGAACACGCCCAGCGGCAGGTTCTGCAACGGGAAATCGGTGTGGCCGTTGGCCGAAGCGACCCAACTGCGGGTGATGGAATTCTGAGTCATGGGTTATCTCCGGGTCGGGTCGAACGTGGCGGGCAGCGTGGCCCAGCAGGCGTCGTAAGTGGATTGCAGTTGCGGACAGTCGAGGGCAAAGCGGCTTGGGCGCAGCACCTGGCTGGTCTCGAACATGAAAGCCATGGTGTTGTCGATCTTGGCCGGTTTCAGGTCCGCGTTGATGGCTTTGGTGCAGGTCTCGCCGTCCGGGCCGTGGGCGCTCATGCAGCTGTGCAGCGACGCGCCGCCGGGCACGAAACCTTCGGCCTTGGCGTCGTATTCGCCCTGGATCAGGCCCATGAACTCGTTCATCAGGTTGCGGTGGAACCACGGTGGACGGAAGGTGTTCTCGGCCACCATCCAGCGCGGCGGGAAGATCACGAAGTCGAGGTTGGCCAGACCGTGGACGCTGGTCGGCGACGTGAGCACGGTGAAGATCGACGGGTCCGGGTGATCGAAACTGACGGTGCCGATAGTGTTGAAACGGCGCAGGTCATATTTGTACGGCACGTTGTTGCCGTGCCAGGCGACCACATTCAGCGGCGAGTGATTGAGTTCGGTGCCCCACAACTGGCCGAGGAATTTCTGCACCAGGGTGGTCGGTTGTTGCAGGTTTTCGTAGGCGGCGACCGGGGTCAGGAAGTCCCGTGGATTGGCCAGGCCGTTGCTGCCGATCGGCCCCAGATCCGGCAGGCGCAGCGGCGCGCCATGGTTCTCGGCGACGTAACCGCGCGCCTGCGGGTCGAGCAGTTCGACGCGGAATTTCAGGCCCCGTGGCAACACGGCGATTTCCAGCGGCGCCACTTCCAGCACACCCAGCTCGGTTGCGATGCGCAGACGCCCCAGTTGCGGCACCAGCAGCAGCTCGCCGTCGGCGTTGAAGAACACACGTTCCATCGAACGGTTGGCGCAGTAGTGATAAATGCTGATGCCGGCCGGTTTCTCGGCAGCGGAATTGGCCGCCATGCTCACCAGACCGTCGATGAAATCGGTCGGTTCGGCCGGGATCTCCAGCGGGTTCCAGCGCAGGCGATTGGGGGTCACTTCACCCAACGGGCCGCCCGCCAGTTGCCGCTCCAGTTTGACGAATGCCGGGTGATTGGCCGACGGCTGGATCCGGTACATCCAGGTACGCCGCGCTTCGCTGCGGGTCATGGTGAACGCAGTGCCGGAGAACAGTTCGGTGTAGAGACCGTACGGGGCTTTCTGCGGGGAGTTCTGGCCGACGGGCAGTGCGCCGGGCAACGCTTCGGAGCTGAATTCGTTGCCGAAACCGGACTGGTAAGCCAGGGCTGAATCGAGGTTCATGGAGCCTCCTGAACAGGGAGTCGGCATGGCCGGACGCTCTGGATCAGAGGTCTTGGCACGCCGGGGTTATTTTTATCGTAATTCAATTACGCATAACGTAATTTGCTCGCTATCCAGCGTCAAGCTATAAAGACGCCCATTCGTTCCGGGACACGGCAGCACCATGGAAAAAACCAGCGACAGCAACGGCAAACAGAAAGTCCGCTCCGCCGAAGTCGGCACCGACATCCTCAAGGCCCTGGCCGAGTTGTCGCCCTCCACTTCGCTGTCGCGCCTGGCCGAACATGTGCAGATGCCGGCGAGCAAGGTTCACCGCTATCTGCAGGCCTTGATCGCCAGCGGTTTCGCCGAGCAGAACACCGCCACCAACCATTACGGTCTCGGCCGTGAAGCGCTGCGCGTGGGCCTGGCCGCACTCAACAGTATGGACGTGCTGAAAGTCGCCGCCCTGCCGCTGGCCGAACTGCGCGACGAACTCAACGAAACCTGTTTCCTCGCGGTGTGGGGCAATCAGGGCGCAACCGTTGTGCACATCGAACCGGCGGTGCGCGCGGTGACGGTCGTGACGCAACTGGGCTCGGTGTTGCCGCTGCTCAGTTCATCCACCGGTCTGGTGTTCAGCACCTACCTGCCGCACCGGGAAACCGACGAATTGCGCGAACAGGAAATCGCCAGTGGCGGCCATCCGCTGGCGGACGAAAAAGCCTATACGGCGTTATGCGAACAGATCCGCGAACGCGGTCTGCATCATGTGCACGGTTTGCTGATGCCCGGCGTCGATGCCCTGTCGGCACCGGTGTTCAACGCCCTCGGGCAGATCGCGGCAGTGTTGACCATCGTCGGCCCGACCTCGCTGTTCCACGCCGACGAAAACGGCCCGGCGGCGCAGCGGTTGCTGGCGGCGACACGGGCCGTGAGTTGGCGGATGGGCCATGAGCCTCAAGCCTGAACGCTTGAGGCTCGATCGCCTTATCAGTGCACTGTGGTCTGACTACTGCGGCTCTGATTATCCTTCATCAATTGCTCGATGATTTCGACCAGACGCTTTTCTCCCAGCGTCTGCCCCGTGGCCTGGGACATCCAGCCCACCACAGTTCTGGCATCCTTGCCCAGGTCAAACAAGGTCTTTTGAGCAGGCGTAACCTTGACCGGCTTGCCGGCTGCGGCTGCTTTTCCGAGACTCACCAGTCCGATCAGCGCGGATTTTCCATGATCAAGGGCGGCAGAGTAATTACCCCGCTCATACGCTCTCGCACCGTCGTAAAGGCTCTTGAACACCTCCACGGCGGTGACGGCTATGCCGATCGGAGGAATCACCAGACTGATGATGTTGGCGGCAAAAATCACGTTGTCATAAACCAGACCGGCTATCACCTCATTCAGACTTGTGGTCCGTGCGTCGATGTCGCTGAGAATGCGATAGATCCTGTCGTCATGAAGCATAGAGAAGCCCAGCATCCGCACAGCGCCTTCCGGTTGAGGGGGGGCGACGGTGTTGACCGTGGCAACCAGATTGTCGAAGTAATCATTCACAACCTTGCGATCATCAATCTTCACTCGCGCCATGTAGTAATCGCGGAACGGCCCGTAGCGGAAACGAATGGAACCGACAAACTCGTCGACCGAGCGGAAAGCCACATCGTCAGGCGCGTTGGGCGTGTAAAGATAGTCAAGAAATTTCCCATAAATGGACATCCGGAAAATATAGACTCCTTCGACAATTCGACGGCTCTGCAGGCGGAACTTGTAGATCCCCTCGTTTGTATTCGATGGAAAAGGAGAAGCGTCATTGCCTGCGGTCTCACTCAGGTTGTCGACCAGGCGTTGAATCCCTTTGAAAACGTCCGTAGAAAGCTGCCCGGAGAAATACTGATGACAGGCGTCGTAGTGCATCTCACAGCGGACTTTCGTGGCATGCACCGCCCGCTTGAACTCATAGCCCGGGTGATTGCGATCCAGGTAATCGCTTTGTAAAAACCGGGTGTAGTGGTCCCCGGGACGCAAGGTTTTCGACCAACTGGAAAGATCCCTGATATCCAGTTTTTCAATCGACGGATGCCCACCCGTCACGTAGAACTTCGGATTCTCATCAATCGACCGGCCAGGCGTCGCCGGGACTTCAAAGTGGCGGCCCTCAATCAGGACAGTGGTCAGATCCAGATGGAAATCGTCGGTCTGAATCATGATTTTGTCGGGATCGACCTGAACCCTCTGACCACGTGACAACAACACTTCTTCAATTCGCTGCTTGATCAGATCACGGGAAAACTGCTCGAAAGTCGGATAGCCGTTCTCCCGGGAATCCACCATCGACAATGCTTTCAGTTCAGTACTGAGGCGGGCGTATCTTTGCCGCGCCAGTGATCCGGCAGAGAAGTAGGCAGCCGGCGCCAACACTCGGACACGAGCGGCCTCACCCGCGTAAGCCACTTCACTATGACTGAACAACGGCTCACCGGCATTCAACGCCATGAGTCCCGGCACCAAATCCAATTCATACATGTAGTGTAACGGCGTAGTTCCTCCCCCCCTCAATACACCGACAGCAGCCAGATCGTCAGGCGGGATCAACGATTCGGCATAAGCACGATTATCGGAAAGCATGGACTCCATCCAACGATTGAACTGGTAGATGTCGGCGAACTTCACATAGTCGAATTGGCCGTGGGGCATCTTCATCAGTGCATAACGAGTTGTTGCTGTGCGCGGCATGAACAGCAGCACGTTTTGCAATACCACTGGCCGGTATTTCAGTTTCACTCCCCGTATTTCCACGGAGGGATCACCTTTCAAGGTGCGTTGGATCAACGCAACGTCTGTGGCATTGAAACGTGCAGAGTGTTGGGCAACGAACAGCGCGAACTCCGCCTGACTACGCAGATAGTTGAAATAAGCCTCGCGAAACTCCTGCGGAGTACTGGAAGGCAGGGACCTGCTGAACTCCACACGCAGATCCCGATTGGCCAACCAACCTTCCAGTTTGGCAACGGTCAACCCGCTGTCCGCCGGAGCGCCTTCGATACGCAGGGTCGCGCGGTTGCCAGCATCATGCAGGCCGATAACCATGAACTCGGTTAACGTGCGAATATCTTCCTGCTGGATCGTACGTCCGCCGACTTCTATCCGGTACAGGCTATGGACCTTGATTGCATCCGGGTCAGGCCGCATTCCCAAAGCGCTGTCACACCAGCGACCGAAGTGCTCTACGGCATAGTCGTGTAGCGAAAACAGCCGATCGGATACTTGGGCATATTCGAACTCATATCCCTCTTTCGAAGTTTCAAGGGATTCGTAGGTATCGCGTATCGCCTCACCGGCCGACTTTAACCAGTCTGGCCACTCCAGGCGTTTGACCAGTATGCGCAACGCCCTGATCCGCTGGTACAGGTCAGAGTGCATCGGAAAAACCTGATGAATATTCTCCAGCTCGCGGACAAATCCCTCTTTGCGTGGCTCACCGGATCTGATGCGCGCAGCAAATTGTGCCTCCTGATCCCTGAGTCGGCTGCCCACACAGTGCGAGAACACGCTGACCGACAATGCCGGATACCTGATTGCATCAGGAGCAACTGCCAGCCGGCTGCACATTGCTGCATGCAGGTCGGCACTGCTGGAGAAGTATTCGAAACCGTTGTCCGGCGTGTAAAGGAACCAGCCGTAAGCGTCGCCGGACAACTTGATTTCGGAAGTTGTGATGCTCGAATAGGGCATGACAAAACCGGATACCAGATCCCGCTCAATGCCAGACGCCTGACGGAGACTGATTTTGTAGGCCCCGGATAACTTCGCCTTCAGCAACTCGTTAGCGCGCAGAGCCTGGAAGCTTTTAAGCGAACCCGCCACTTCCGTCAGGGCCAACTCGGCCTGCAATGCTTCGGAAAAGGCAACTTCCAACAATGCCTTTTGAGTTGTCGATTCCCCGGATTCGCTGCGGGCCGGACTGTTCCAGTACTGACGGAGTGCACTCGCCTGATCAGTTGCCACCTGCTGCAACGCCTGAATCAAAACATCCTCGACATCTGAAATCTTGACATTTCCGACTCTCAAGCGCGCATCTGTTGTATCCGGGCGCGAATAGACAAAATCAAGACCAAGTACATAAGACGTATAAGCACCGCGCCCCAGACAATCAAAAAAAACATCAAGTATCGAACCGGACGGCCTGTTCAAAATATCATACGGATCATCACCGGAATTAATATATAGACGTTCTACATCAATAGACTTTCCCAGTCGTTCGAATCGTTCCGAGAGTCTTTTCCGCAAGATATCCCTCAAGGACGGAGAACGTTCCAGCACCGCTCTCAATTCATCCCCCGCACGCTGTACGTTCTCCAGCGCTACCTGACCATCCGCATTTTTCAGAACGGCGTCGGCCGTTGAACTTTTGAACATCACACCCATTGGATACATCCTGTAAATTCGTCTATGTGGAAATAGCCTCATGCCACTTCCTTACAGGACCAACGATTACTCATCTGATTTAAAATCTAAAGACGCTGCTTATTTCAACATATCTATACAGCAACACCCAGCCTTAATTACTCAACATAAATTTAGCAACTTCGCCCTGGCCACTGCTTGAGTCCGGCGTTCAACGCCTAATTTCCCATGTATGCGTCGCACATGAGTTTTAACTGTATGCAATGAAATGAACAACTTCTCGGAAATTTGCTGATTGGAATCACCGAAGGCAATCAACTCCAGGACTTTAAGTTCTCGCTGACTGAGGGGATTGAGCGGCGTACTTTGTTCTTCCACAGGTACCGCTGTTTCAACAGCGCGCCAGTGCAAGGGAATCTCCGCGCACCGGGCGTAGAGCTCGGCCAACATTTGCTGCAGGTTGCAACGCTTGATGATCTGGCAGCCCTGTTCGAAGAACTTTCTGGCTTGGGCCGGCTCGCCGAGAACCAGCGCCACTTCGGTCAGTGTCAACAGCAACTCGGCCTCCAGCCTGGTCAGCCCGAGAGCCTGAGCCGACGCCAGCAAGGCACCCAACCGGATCAGAGGCGTTTGCATCTGATCCAATCGGGTCTCGGCCAGAACCAGCAAACATTCGATGCGTGGAATCAGCTCAAGCGTCGCCGGCGGTGCCTGCCGTGCATGTGGGCCACGATAATGTCTGAGCACCCGGCTCAATGCCTCGTGAGCCAGTTCGGGGCGTCCTTGTTGCAACCAGAATTCGCTGCTGACCTGCAACAGCACACCGCGATAGACCGTGTCCGGAATCTGTCGCTGTTGCATCAACCGTTCGGCGTCCCGCAGTCGCATGAAGGCTTGAGCGTAATCGCCCTGATTGGCGGCCAGTTGCGCCTGACCGAGAAATCCGTAAAGCACTCGCTTGTCAAAGCTGCACAGGCAGTCGTCGAGCCCTTGCTGGAAAAATTCGGCCGCCGGGCCTGGTTGCCCCATGCTCAATGCCAGCCGCCCCCGGCGCAGGGCGATCCGCCCCAGCAGCGGCGTCGGTCGCTCGACGGACGAACCAAGCATTTCGCAAAGGCCGGACAGCAGTTCTTCGGCTCTGGCCGATGCCCCTCGTTGCTCCAGCAGCTGGGCATGATCAAGCTCCAGCAACGCTTCGAACAACAGAGAACCCTCAGCCCGGGCCAGGCACAGTGCTTCACGATTGATCGAATGAGCCAACTCCAGATCACCGCACAGCAACGCCTGCTGAGTGCGGCCCGATAGACAAAGCAGGCGTGCCGTCCAGGCCTGCGGCGACAGATCGTTCAAGGCTTGCTCGAAGTGATCGCGTGCTTCCTCCATCCGTCCTTGCAGATGCGACAGCCAGCCTTGCTGAGCCTGCCAGCGGGCGATCAATTGCCGTTGCTGGTCAGCCGACGGTGGCGGCAAAAAGCGCGAAAGTTGCCCGATGCAATCTGCAGCCTGCGCAAATCGCCCGGCGAACAGCAACGCCGCCGTGATCAAACCGACCAATTGCGCAGAGCTCAGCAGCAGTTCTTCACCGCGTTGCTCATAAAGACGCAGCAACAGCACAACCGTCTGCTCCTCGAACAGATGCTCGAAAGTGAAGTGCTGCAACAGGCTCACCGCAACCTCGTACTCTTCGGCCAGCAACGCCTGCTCGAACGCACATTTCCAATGCTGTCCGGCAGCAAACCACTGACAGGCCCGGCGATGCCAGGAACGTCCGGCAGGCCAGGGTTCGTCGCGCATCAAACGCGACAGCGGGGCACACACCTGCAACCAGTCCGGCGCCCCTTGCCAGGGCTCGATAAAACACCCGAGGGTTTGCAGACTGCGCATCCATTGCGCCCCGTCGCCAGCACCGAACAGATGGTCGCAAAGGCCGGCATTGAACCGCGGCAAATGCGCCAGCACCCGCCAGGCCTCGGCCAGTTCCGGGCTCAAACCACTGAACAGTTCGTGTTGCAGGTAGTCCAGCAAGGTGTCCATGCGTTGCTGCGGCAAGGTCTTTTGCGACCAGTCGCATTTTTGCATCAACAGCATCCGCACCCCGGCACACCAGCCGCCACTGCGCTGAAAGATACGCCCCGCCACACTGTCGGCCTGGGCGGGAGGCAAATGACGCAGCACTCCTGCGATTTCATCCCGAGTCAGTGCCAACGCCGCGCCTTCACATTCGTACAAGGCGTCATCGAGCAGCAGGCGCGGCCAATTGCAGGATGGGCGCCGTCGCGTGCCGATCCACCACGTCACGGCCGGACTGCTGATCGCCAGCATCCGGTCGAGCAATGCATCCAGCGCCGGCTCCGGGGATCGGCAGTAATCGTCGATCAGCACCCAGGTCACCGTAGACCGTCGCGCCAGTTCATACAGCAGTGACGCTTCGTCCGAGGTTGTCAGCCCCATTGCTTGCGCGAGTCGTTCGCAAAATTCGCCAGCGTTCAAGGATGCACCTGCCAGCGGCAACCAACAGACGGTGCAATTGACGGGTGCCTGCAGCAGGCATTCGGTGAGCAGCGCGGTTTTGCCGCTGCCGGCCGGCGCGCAGATCAGTTTGACCCGTGCCGTCGACTCAAGCAGTGCATCGCAAAGTCGCGGACGTGGCAGGTGATGGGAAGAAAGTCTCGGAAAAAAATCTGCTCGATCCAGACGGGGTGTCATGGCGGTCATCGGGTGCGCCTTTTTATCGTTGTGCGTTCACCCTAGCCCTCTCCCCGATGCTTGTTGACGAGTATTCAGTACGCTGATTGCTGCCCATAAAAAAGGCGACCAACCGGTCGCCTTTTGTCTCGCGAGTGTATCGCTCCCCTTACCGGACGCCCTCGGCGCGCAGGGCCGAAGGAGTGAAGTCGGCCGCCTTGGCTTCGAAGCCGAATTCGAAGCTGTGCTTCTCCTCGTTCTTCATGCCCAGGGCAATGTAGCGACCGGCAATGATGTCGTAGAGCGCTTCCAGGGTGTAGGCCTGGGCCTGGTGATCGTAGTAGTACTGGGCATGACCTTCGGCCACCCGCCACAACTGTCCGCGACCGTCGTAGTGATCGGCCAGCGCCACTTGCCAGCTGTCCTCGTCGATGTACATGTGACGCTTGGCGTAGATGTGCCGCTCGCTTGGTTTGACCGTGCCGATCACTTCCCAGACCCGGTGCAGTTCGTAACGGGTCAGGTCCTGATTGATGTGCCCGGCCTTGACGATGTCGTCGTACTTGAGCTTCGGCGAATCGAGTTTGTAGCTGTTGTACGGAATGTACATTTCCTTCTTGCCAACCAGTTTCCAGTCGTAACGATCCGGCGCGCCGGAGAACATGTCGAAGTTGTCCGACGTACGCAGGCCATCGGCGGCGGTACCCGGGCCGTCGTAGGCGACTTGCGGCGCACGGCGAACCCGGCGCTGACCGGCGTTGTAGATCCACGCCAGACGCGGTTCTTTCACCTGGTCGAGGGTTTCGTGCACCAGCAATACGTTGCCGGCCAGACGTGCCGGGGCAGTCACGGACTGCTTGAAGAAGGTCAGCACGTTGGCCGCCTGCTCCGGATCCAGCTCCTTCATCAACTGCGGCACGGCGATCTCTTCCTCGAAGCGGATCGGTGTGTAGCTGCCGTTGGTCTGCGGGGTCACCTGGGTGATGATCCGGCGCAGGTTGCCACCGTGGTAACGGGTGATGTGGTTCCACAGCACCTCGACACCGTTCTTCGGAATCGGGAAGGCGTAGTAGCGATTGCCGGTGAAATTGGCCAGGCCGTTGCCGTCGTTGATCGAGGTCACGTTCAGTGCGCTGCGCTTGGCCGACTCGTAGATTTCCGGCGGCACGGCGACGGTGCGGTGGGTCGGGTAGACCGGAATTTTGTAGGTGTCGGGATAGCGTTTGAACATCGCCACCTGGCCTTCGGAAAGCTTGGCCTTGTACTGGTCGACGTTGACCGCGGTGATGGTGAACAGTGGTTTTTCGCTGGCGAACGGGTCGGCGAGAAAACCTTTGCTGTCCACCGCCCCGGCGTTTTTCGGGATGCCTCCGGTCCAGGCCGGAATCGAGCCATCGGCGTTACCCGCCTTTTCGGCGCCCAGCGGCGTCAGGCTGGTGCCGAGTTTCTCGGCCTCTTGCGGCGACACCGCCGCGATCACGTTGGCGGCCAGCAGACTCAAGGCCAGGACACCGCATTGCAGAATCATCTTGCGCATTGATTTCATCCTTCTCGGGCAGATCAGAAGTTCACGCCGAAGCTCAGGGCCACGAAGTCACGGTCGGTGAGGACGTTGTAATCGCCGCCGAAAAAGTCGGTGTAACTGAGGCTCGCGGTGTAGGTGTTGCGGTAGTCGGCATCGACCCCGACGCTGATTGCCTTGGCGCCTTCGTTGAACAGCCCGTTGGGGCCGTAACCGGAGACGTCGTGGGACCAGGACAGGTTAGGCTTGAGGTTGATCCCGCCGATCACGTTGGCGTAGTCGAGGATGGCCCGGGCGCGATAGCCCCAGGAGGTCGACGTGACGAACCCGCCGGTGTCACCACCGAAACCGTACTGGCCGTACACCGAATCGCGGCCGTAACGCAGCTTGCTGCGCGACTCCAGACCACCGACCCGGACCACCGCCGCCTCACCGACCACGGTCAGGCGTTCGGCGCCCAGCACCTGATCGAAGAAGTGCGTGAGGGTGCTCTGCAGTTGCGTCACTTCCTTGCGCCGATAACCCTTGTTGTCGGCGCCCGGCGAGGTGGTCAACGGGGATGCCGCGCCGCCAGCGATCGGGTTGAGCAGCGCCAGCGTCAGGTCGTTGGTGTTGACCTGCACCGGGGCGTTGGGGCGGTAGCTGAGCTCGCCGGTCCACGCAGTGCCAGTGGGCAATGTGGTGGCGAAACTCGCGCCATACAGACGGATGTCTTCCGGGTATTCGAGGTAATACTGACCGCGTCCGAGCATCACGCTTTGCGCCAGCCCGGAACCGCTGCCGGGGGCCAGGCGATTGGCGGTGCTGACCATCCCCGGCAGCGCCGCCAGAGTCGACAGGCCCGCCGTGGTGGTGCCCACCGTGGGCGTACGGCTGTGGTAGTTGAGGAAATAGAGGCCATATTCGGTATCGTCGCCGAGCCAGCGCAGCGCCGTACCCCACTGCCCGGAATCCCGTGCATCGCGATCACCGCCACGGGGCACGACGACGCCTTCGCGCGTGACTTCAATGGGTTGTCCGAAAGCGGCGGCCACCGGTGCCAGCGGGGCGATCGCCGGATTGGCGACGGTGTAACCATGGTTGCAACCATCCGCCGCGACGTCGACACCGAAGAAGGTGCCGCAGTTGTCGAGAACGGTCTGGTCCCACTCCAGTTGATAGAAGCCTTCGACCGAGAGCTTGTCAGTCAGGCTTTGCGAGCCGAACAGCATGTTCACCGGAATCAGGCCTTCCTTGATCTCCGCACCGGGCCGACGGAACGCCGAAACGTCGATCGGGTTGATGCTGTTGATCGAGTTGCCGATGAAGGTACTTTCGCCCCAGCTCACCACCTGCTTGCCGGCACGCACGGTGCCCGGCAGATCGGCGATGGAATAGTTGTGATAGACGAACGCATCAAGAATCTGCCCGCCGGAAGACTTGGCGCCTTCCTTGCGGCCCTTGTCGCTGATGGGCTTGAACTCGCGGTCTTCGTCCTTGAGTTCGAAGTCGTACCAGTACTTGCCACGTACGAACACACCGGTGTCGCCGTACTTCAACTCAAGGTCGTGGATGCCCTTGAAGATCTTGGAAAAGGTCTCGCCCTTCTTGAAGTTCAAGCGCCCGTCATCACCGGTCGAAGACTGGCCCGTACCGCCATTGACCGTGCCGACCAGCGACTTGTCTGCATCGCGCATGCCCCAGCTCGCGCCGACCGACAGCGATGAGTCGAACGTGCCTTCGATTTCGCCGATGTTGAAATCGATCGCATGGGCCTGGGCACAGCAACCCAAGGCGACCGCAGCCGCCAGCGCCTGCGGTTTGAAGATGGCGCGCATTGTTGTTTTTGTCATGCGTCTTCCCCGGTGAGTGACAGAAGGCCCCACCCTACTGCCGCCACACGGGGACGATAAGCGCACCAAGGAGGTATTCGCGCTGTCGCCCGAAAGGATGAATCCCCGCCTGGAACGGGGCTTGCCGCGAGGCATGGGCAAGCTGGATAACCCATGATCAATTCAACGGATGATGCCCACCTCAAGACGCAGCACTGTTACATGCCCCGTAACAGTGCATGTCCGGAATCGCTATTTTTCCTTTGGCTTCAAGCCCTTATTCTGAGCGGGCTTTCACGGCAGACCGCCACGAAGCACAAAGCCCGCGACCGAGTCGTCGGCAACCGATTTCTGATGGACCGAAGCGTTTTTCGCTCCATCGCCCCCGTGTTCACTGACGTTGATTTGTAGCTCCTTGATCCAACGTCTTACCTTGGCCGCTGCGTTTGCAGCGGCCTTTTTTATGGGCGATGGTTTATCGCGCCGAGTCAGCAATCAGTCACTCCCCCCGCCACTGTCAGATGCTTCCTGAATCCTTTTCGGAAACTTCCTTATTGAAATAACGAACAACTTCTATTCGTTATTTATCACCGAGTTTTCTGCCGCACTCTTCTGTAACTGCCTACAGGACTCTCGGACCCGCACCCGAGGTTTCACCTGTAACTTCTAATGGCAGAACAACTCATCACTTTTAAACAGCGCACATTCAAAAGGATATGAATATGCAAAGGCCTCCAGCATGGGAGCTGACCGAACCTGTCCACACGACAGCACCAGCGCCTCCCGGCTACAACCCGTTACCGGCAACGACATTCGATATCAGCAGCAGCGGCGCCTTTCAAAGGCCGCCTGCTTTTGCGGGCAACGTACATATCGTGAAAGGCACCGCTCAAGTTCTGGATCAGGAGTTTCAGGCCAGAGCCAGTCAACTTGCACAAACCCTCGAACATGAACTTGCCGCCGCCAGACTTGAAGTTTCAACTCACCCTCTGCCGCCCGCCGAGGCAATCATTCGCGAGCTCGGTGTTCGCAATACGCTGATGGCGCGCAAGACTGCCGAGTTTCATCGCCAGACCGCCTTGGGCAACACGTTTTATGGCAGCGATCCCCTGAACCGGCCGTTGAACGATTTCACCGCGCGAGCGCGAACGATGGAGCGCCCTCTCAAGCCTGATGGCATTGCCTTTCAGACCTGGTCGTTCTCATACCGGGCCGCTCACGAAGCGAGGCTGTTGTCGCAATCGTTGCAGTTGCTCAACCAGCAGCAAGTCAATGTGCTCAACTGGCTGGCGACCGTTCAGGCCAACGATCAAGCACGAATCGCTGCAGAGCAACAAGCGCAGAGAGCTGCTGCCGAACTGGCGCGGATCAATGAACAAGCTCGACTTGAAGCGCTGGCACAAGCTGCACGCGTAGTGGCCGAGCGAGAGCGCGTTGCCGCCGAACAACACCGTCAGCAAGCACTCGCAGAGGCGGCACGGCAGCAAAAGGAACAAGAGGAAATCCAGGCTCGTGAAGAGGCGCGCCTTGCAGCGCTGGCTGAAGCACAACGGCTCGCCGCTGAGCAGGCGCAAATCGCCGCCGACGCTGCCGCGCAACAGATTGCTGCCGAACAGGCACGTCTGCAAGCGCAAGCCGATGCTCAGCGCCGCAATGAAGAGCGCCGGCTGCTGGCTGAAAAAACACGGCAGGAAAAACAACAGAAAGCGCTGCGAAAGGCACAGAAAAGACGCCGTAAAAAAGCGCGCAAGAACGCCAGGGAACAAGCCCGAAGGCAAGCAGAAAACGCCCTGAGCGGACAATCTGCCGTCTTTGCCAATGCCGGATCGATGGCCGCATTCGGCCCGACCTTTACCGGGCCGCTCGGTGTTTTTGGCAACAACCCGGCAACCACGCTGGCACTCAGAACGTCGCTGCGAACGGCGGTGTCCCTGGCGCTGGCGGCCATCTCCACAGCGGCGGCACCAGTGATCGTCGGATTCGCCGCTTTGCTCGCCCCCTCGAAACTGGGCAATGGCGATCTTTACTCTGCCAGCGTTCCACTGTCAGACCTCGCACCCGACTTGAGCAGCGATGAGCTGTATCAGTTGGCCGCCATTGGAGGGGAAGTCAATCTGCCGGTCAGGCTCGGTTCGTCGACGATGGGCGACAAAATCGAGTTCGTTGTTGTCACCACGGATGGTCTGACTGTCCCTGCCAATGTGCCCGTCAGGGCCGCCCACTTCGACGCTCGCACCAACACCTACGTTTCCACTGCCAGCGACGCCAACGGCCCCACGCTGACCTGGACGCCATTGGTCAATCCACTGAATCCTTCGACGGATTTACCGCAGGCCGATACGGATCTGCCGGTTTACGACGGAGCTGAAGTGATTCCCGGAGAGGGACGGATTGATCCGTTTCCTGAACTGGATCGGTATGAGTTGGGTGGGTTTATCACGGTTTTTCCGATTGAGTCGGGTATACCGCCCACCTTTACCATGTTCAGGGATCGGCGGCAGGAACCCGGAGTTGTCTTCGGGGTGGGGAAACCGGCGTCAGACAGTTGGTTGGGGGAGGCGGCGAAACCCCATGGCGCGCCGATTCCTGAGCAGATTGCGGATAGACTCAGAGGAAGGGAGTTTTCAAGTTTCAATGCGTTTCGCCGGGCATTCTGGAGGGCTATAGCGAAGGAAAAGTTACTGGCAGATCAATTTACTGAAATCAACAAGGTTGATATCAGAAAAGGTCTGTCTCCCAGCACGCGCTTCATAGAGCAGGTCGGCAGAAGGAGGAAACTTGAAATCCATCATATAAAACCGATCAATGAGGGCGGGGCTGTTTACGACTTGGCCAACCTGACACTATTAACTCCAAAGCAGCACATTGCTAAACACTCAAAAAAAGAGAACAGTGATGATTGAATTCAAGAAAAAATTCGAAGACTACACAGAGCTGGAATATTCAGCTCTCATAATTCGTTTATTTGAAGGAGATTACTCATCAGAAATGGAGCATGACGCAATCGTTGAAAATATCGTAGCAACTTCCGAACACCCTGATGGCACCGATATTTTGTATTACCCAGAGGAAGGTGTCGAAGACAGCGCCAGCGGAGCGCTGAATGCTATAAAGCAATGGCGGGCAGCCAACGGGAAGCCAGGCTTTAAAGCTGAGGGATAAGAAAACGACAGCGAGCAGTGTATCCACTACCTGCTCGCTTTAAACGCCTTTCAAAGCGAATACTTCTGCAGATTCGCCACCCCTTAAGGACTACAAACTCGACAGCGAATTAACTCTCCTCTACAACGAACAGGCAATGAATCCAATGAATACTCAAGATGAACGAGAATATCAACACGACCTGAGGAGCTTCGACCAATGAGTACTGTCGAGAAAATTATAAAAACCGAGCCGATGGCAGATGTTATTTCTGTCTTCGCACTAGCATTTCACCCCATGCGCATCGATCAAATGTATGCAAGGTATCAAAAGGACACCCCCCACTTTGTCTTTTTAGAAATATACAAGTCGCTCTTAAGAGACGGGGTATTGGCTCACGATGAAAATGGAAAAACCATCAAGGGCCCTAATTGGACACCGCCGGCATTCATGACAGATAAACGCTACGAATAAAACACAGAAAACCACCCGACTACGACTTACATCGGGTGGCCGAACTACTTAAAGCGAATACTTCTGCAAATTCGCCATCATTTCCTTCAGCGCCTCAATGTTGTCCTTCGGATGCGCCGCCCCTTCGAAATCACAGATCTGCTGCCAGTGCGCCGCCACCTCTTCCGGTGAGAACCCCACGCGCGGATCGAACCCGGCGCCCAGGCTGCGCTCCCAGCGCACCTTGCCCATCCAGCCGCCGCCGACTTCGAACAGTCCCGAGGTTTCCTGGCATTGTTCGCTGGCCAGGTACACCACCAGCGGGCTGACCAGTTCCGGTTTGAGTTGTTCGAACACTTGCGGCGGGATCAGGCCTTCGGTCATGCGCGTGCCGCCAGTGGGGGCGATGGCGTTGACCAGGATGTTGTTCTTGCGACCTTCGATGGCCAGGGTGCGGGTCAGACCGTAAAGACCGAGTTTGGCCATGCCATAGTTGGACTGGCCGAAGTTGCCGTAGATGCCCGAGGTCGATGCGGTGAAGATCACCCGGCCATAGTTTTGCTCGCGCAGGTGTGGCCATGCGGCGCGGGTCACTTTATAGGCGCCTTCGACGTGGACGCGGTAGACCAGATCCCAGTCGGCGTCTTCCATTTTGTGGAAGGTCTTGTCGCGCAGGATCCCGGCGTTGTTGACCACCACGTCGACGCGGCCGAATACATCGAGGGCGTTCTGCACCAGTTTGTCGCCGTCGGTGACCGAGTCATGGTTGGCTTCGGCGATGCCGCCGGCCTCGCGGATTTCCGCCACCACGCGGTCGGCGGCCGAGGCGTTGGCGCCTTCGCCCTGGGTCGAGCCGCCGAGGTCGTTGACCAGCACTTTGGCGCCCTGTTTGGCGAACAGCAAAGCATGTGCGCGTCCCAGGCCACCGCCGGCTCCGGTGACGATCACGACTTTATCTTCGAAACGCACAGACTCATTCATCGAGGCAACTCCAGCAGGCCTGAGGGACAGTGTCCCTGAGTGTCAGGTACAGAGCGTGCGGTCACAACGAACACGGCTGAGGCTGAATGGTGCGCGATAAGGCTGGGGGATGATGAAACCGTGCAGAGGCGCAAAGCGCCTCCGCCCTGCGATCAGGAACACGCCACCTTGCGCGGCGGCAACACGAAGTGATCGCGAAATTCGAGGTAGTGCTTGAGCACCTGCACCGGCGCTTCGCTTTGCGGGTAATGACCGATGCCCGGCAACAGCACGGTGTCCGCGTCGGGAATCAGCTCGCGATAACGCTCGACCATGTGTGCACCGGAGATCGGATCGACTTCGCCATCGATCACCCGCAACGGCACCTCGCCGCGCTGCATCGCCGCGACCCAACGATCACGCTGCACCCGGCGTTCGGGGATGTAGGTGATCAGTTTGTGCATGATTCGCGGCCCGCGATTGCACTCGATCAGGCTCCAGAAATCATCCATCTCACTTTCACTGGGCCGGGTGTCCGGGCCGAAGATCTGATGGAAACTCTTCACCAGCGCATCGCGGGTAAACGCGCGTCCGATCATCCAGCCCAACGGGCTGAGCAACAGTTTTTGCGTCAACAATGGCCGATGGGTTTCCGGAAACAGACCACCGTTGAGGAACACGCAACTGGCGACCTCGATCAGGTCATCGTAATGCCGGGCCAGCAATTCCTGGGCAACGCTGTCGCCATAGTCGTGAGCCAGAATGTGCACTGGTTGCTCGACCTGCAGATGCGCGAGCAAGGCCTGTTGCAGATCGGCCTGCTCCAGCAGGCTGTAGGTGTGATTCAGCGGTTTGGCAGAGTCGCCGAAGCCGAGCATGTCGCAGGCAATCACCCGGTAGCGCTGGGACAGCGGCTGCCACAGGTAATGCCAGTCCCAACTGGCCGTCGGAAAACCATGGATCAGCAGCAGCGGCTCGCCCTGCCCGGCCGTCCAGTAACGGATCGGCTGGCCACGGAAGACAAACGTCTGGCTGCGTTTGCGCCAGGCACTCAGAGGAATCTCGGCGAGAGGCATTACAGTTTATACCCCGGGTCTTGTTTATCGAGTTTGCGCAGCAGTGCCGGCCAGGCCAGTGCGCCGCCCATCCCTTGAGCACTTTTGGTGACGCCAGCGATCATCGCCTTGGCACCTGCCAGAATCTGCGGTTCGATGGCGATCAGTTCGGCACCGCCGGTTTGCGCCATGACCTGGATGTCACAGGCACGCTGAAAGGTGAACATCATCAGGAACGTGTCGGCGATGGTGCCGCCGCAGGTCAGCAAGCCGTGGTTGTGCAGCATCAAGAAATTGTTTTCGCCGAGGTCGGCCTGCAACCGGGCCTTCTCTTCGTGATTGAGTGCCACGCCTTCATAAGCGTGAAAGGCCAGGCTCGACAGCACGAACAACGATTGCTGACTGATCGGCAACACGCCCTGTTTCTGCGCCGACACCGCAACGCCGGAAGCGGTGTGGGTATGCAGCACGCAGGCCACGTCATGCCGCACTTCGTGGACGGCACTGTGAATGGTGTAACCGGCGGGGTTGATCTCGTAAGGGCTGTCCATGAGCTTGTTGCCGGCCTGGTCGACCTTCACCAGACTGGACGCGGTGATCTCATGGAACATCAGGCCGAACGGGTTGATCAGGAAGTCTTCGGTGCCCGGCACCTTGGCCGAGATGTGGGTGAAGATCAGATCGTCCCAGCCATGCAGGGCGACCAGTCGATAACAGGCGGCGAGATCGACCCGGGTCTGCCACTCCGCAGCACTGACCTGGTCTTTGACATTCAAGGAAGAAGGGACGGGGGCTACGCTCACTGTATGCACCTCTGTTTTTGTTTTTTTCGGCAGGTGTCAGCAGTCTAGTCAGCCCCGGGGGATCGCGTAGTTGCATTGGCAGCCAGCTTGATGACTGAACGAGTCAGCCACGCCAGCCGCTTGGATCCATGTCAAAGCAACGACGCCAACAAAGGCGCGGCGAACAGATTGAGCAGTCCGGTGAGCACCATGACCAGCCCCGCCACCGAACCTTCTTCGCCCCCCACTTCATGGGCGCGACTGACGCCCGCACCATGAGCGCCCACGCCAAACAGGGCGCCGCGCGCCAGGGCACTGCGCAGCGGCAGCCACTTGAGTAGCACCCCGCCCAGCATCGCGCCGAACACCCCGGTGAACATCACGAACACCGCCGTCAGTTCGGGCACACCGCCCAGATCCTGCGCCAGCGGCATGGCAAACGGCGTGGTGATCGAGCGCGGCACCAATGACAGCGTTACCGAACTGTCCAGCGCCAAGGCCCTGGCCAGGCCAAACGAAGTCGCGATCGACGCCGTACTGCCGGCGAGCATACCCAGCAGCAACGCCGACCAATGTCGCACCAGCAGGCGCCGCTGTTGCCAGATCGGCACCGCAAACGCGACGGTGACCGGGCCGAGCACCAGCATCAGCCAATGGGTGTTGCTGGAGTATTCGGCGTAGGCGGTATGCAGCGGCACGGCGAGGGCCAGCAATAATGCGGGGACCAGAATCAGTGGCGACAGCACGTAGCGACCGGTCCGACGATACAGCCAGCGACTGAACAAGTAGGCCAGCAGCGTGAGTGCCAGCCAGAACATCGGCATCAGTTCAAGCTTCATGGGACCGCCTCAGACGCACGGCCAGTTCCACGGTGAACGCCGTCACCAGCATCACCATCAGCGTACTGGCGGCGATCACCAACAGGATTCGCCAGCCGTCGTCACGCAGCAATGCACCGTAATCCAGCAGGCTCATCAAGGCCGGAATGAAGAACAGCAGCATCTCGGCCATCAGCAGTCCCGCGCCCATTTGCAGCGCCGCCGGCTTGACCCAGCCGAACGCAAAAGCCAACAGCAGCAACGCCATGCCGATCACGCCGCCGGGGATCGGCCATGCCAGCCACACAGCCAGTTGGCAGCCGAGCAGATAGAGACCGAGCAGCACGGCCAGTTCGGCCAGCAGGCGAGAGAGATATTTGAGTGTTGAGGCGTTCATGGTTGGGCTCCTTTCAGGGGCCTATTTTACGAACCGGACTGCCATCCCCAAAGCGAATTGTTAGACTCAAAGCCATTCCAATCTGGAATCAGGCCATGGAATTCAAACAGCTCAAAAGCTTCGTCGAAGTCATGCATCAGGGCGGTTTCACTCAGGCGGCAAAAACCCTGCACATCAGTCAGTCCGCCGTGAGCAAGCAGATCGCTCAGCTCGAACAGAGCCTGGGCACGCCGCTGCTCGAACGACTGGGCTCGCAGCTACGCCTGACCGCCGCCGGCAGCGTGGTGTTGCAACGGGCTGAAGGCATGCTGCGCCTGCGCAATGAATTGCTCAGTGAACTGGATGACCTCAGCCAACTGGCGCGCGGCGAGCTGCGTCTCGGTTTGCCCTTGCTGGGCAGCGATGCACTGTTTGCCGGGCTGTTCGCCGAGTACCGGCGGCGTTACCCGAACATCAGCGTGCAGTTGCTCGAAGGTGGCAGCCGCAATATCGAACAGGCGGTATTGAGCGGTGAACTGGAACTGGGCGGCAGTCTGCGGCCGAAAGACCCACAGTTCGACTTCCAGCCCTTCTGCGATGAACCGCTCGATGCGCTGCTGCCGGTGGATCACCCGCTGGCGGCAAAAGGCGAGATCGCTCTGGAGGAATTGGCTGAGACGCCGTTCCTTTTGTATCAGCGCAGTTTCGTGCTCAACGATCGTTTGCTTCAGGCGTGCCAGCAGATGGGCTTCACCCCGAAAGAAGGTGGCCGTAGCGGCCAGGCGGATTTTCTCGCGGCGCTGGTGGCCGCCGGGCAAGGCGTGGTGCTGCTGCCGAGCGTAGTGGCGCGCGGGCTGGTGCGGCCAGGCGTGGTTCGCCTGACCTTGAACGCACCGGATTACCTGCGCTGGGACATCGCCTTCATCTGGCGCCGGGGCGCGTATCTGTCGAAGGCTGCACAAGCCTGGCTCGCGCTGTTGCGCGAACGCGGGATCAGCCCTTGAGCGTGGCGATCAACTGTTCCAGCCAAGGCTCGGCGTCGGTTTCCGGGGTGACGCTTTCGCTGGCGTCGATGCGCAGCATGTCCTGCACTTCACGCACGCCGAGTTCGCCGAACAGCTCACGCATCTGCTCGCCGCCACCGCAGAAGGTGTCGCCGTAACTGGCGTCGCCCAATGCGATCACCGCGCCAGGCAAGCCACGCCAGGCCGCCGGCAGCTGATCGCGGAGGGTCGAGTACAAGGGTTGCAGGTTGTCCGGCAACTCGCCCATGCCCGTGGTCGAGGTCACGGCGAGCAAGGCTTCAGGGCCAAAGGCCTGGAGGTCGGCGAGGCTGGCACGCGAGTTGTAGAAGGTTTCAAAACCGGCGGCTTTCAACAGGCTCTGGGCGTGGCGGGCGACTTCTTCGGCCGTGCCGTACACCGAGCCGGAGAGGATGGCGACTTTCATCAATCTGATCCTGAAACTGAAAAAAAGAGCGGCGATAGTAACAGCCGGCGGCGCAATGTTGCGATTGGCTCTCGATAAGCGCTGATGGCCAGTAGACAGCGCCGATTGATCTTCTAGAATGCCTGCCACCGACACCCTTGAAAGGATTCAAAGATGATCAATGCCAGCCTGCTGCAGATGGTGATCAACGCGTCGAACGATGGAATCGTGGTGGCCGAACGGGAAGGTAAAGAGGACAACATCCTGATTTACGTGAACCCGGCTTTCGAACGCCTGACGGGTTACACCAGTGAAGAGATCCTGTATCAGGATTGCCGTTTTCTGCAGGCCGGAGACCGGGACCAGGACAACCTGCCCCTCATTCGAGAGACCCTGCGCAATAACGGCTCGTGCCGCGAAATTCTGCGTAACTACCGCAAGGACGGCACACCGTTCTGGAACGAGCTGTCGCTGTCGACGGTAAAAAACGCTGACGATGGACAGACTTACTTCGTCGGCGTGCAAAAGGACGTGACCGTTCAGGTCAAGGCGCAGCAGCGAGTGGCGCAGCTGGAAGCCCAGGTCGCGGCACTCGAGGCAGAGCTGGCGGCCATCAAAGCGACGAACGGCGCAAACAAAACAGCGAACTAAGTGTCATTAACTACAATCACCAATGACTTTGTAATTATTTATTTCGAGCTAGCCATGCAACGCGACGCCCTCCTGACCCAGGACGAGCTGGATTTTATCCAGACCATGCAACACAACCCGCAGCTCAATGTGCGGGATGCGACGTCGAGCCTGTTGGTCAATGGTGGTTCGCAAATCCGTGATCTGCTCACGCGCCTGGCGGCCCATGAGCAAGTCACCATCCAGGCCAACTTCGAAAACCAGCAGATGACCTTTCCGCTGCATCTGGTGGAAGACGAATTCCACGCCCTGCATTTGCGCCTGGGTGTGCCAAGCATTTATGAAGACGGGCCGATGGTGCGCCCATGGCGTCTGGCCCTTGAAGAACCGGTAGCGCTGGAGAATGCCAAGGGCCAACCGGGCATGCTGTGGGTTCACGAGGTTTCGCACAAAGGCGTGTTGCTGGAAGTGCGCAACAAGACCAAGCCACCGAAGCATTTCGCCCTGTGGTTCAGCCCTTCAGGCTATGAGCGGATTTCCCTGCGCGGCACCTTCGAACGGGAAACCGAAGGTGGTTTCTACGCCTACGACTTGAGCCAGAGCGACGCCGACGAGACCGAGCGCCTGCGCCAGTTCATCCTTCAGCAACATCGCCTGACTCACCCTGCCCTGCACACCTGAGTCTCAGGTATCCAGCGTCCCCGCGAGAAACTGGTTCAGGCGCTGGCGCATGGTCGAACCTTCATTGCCCAGACAGCCCACCGATGAACCGGCCAGGCTGTCCTGTGCCAGATCCGACGCATCGCCTGCCAGCATCAACTGACAATCCAGGCTCAGGGCCAGGCGGTTCAGACGCCGGGGCAATTCGGTAGTCGGGGCGTGATTGGAAAACAGCACCAGCGCCTGCGGTTTGATTTTTTCGCAAACCAGCGTCAGCTCATCGAACGGCTGGCCGGTGGTCAACACACGAACGCCCGTGTCATTGCCACTGAGAAACAGCGCCGCCACCAGCAATTCGAGTTCACGGCATTGCCCGGCCAGGGCGCTGACAATCACCTTGCGCGGATGCGAGCCACGCAACACGACAATGCGCTGCAGCACCCGCGCCCTCAGGAAACCATCAAGGAACAGCCACTCGCTGGTTTGCCCGAATGAATCCTGGCGCTGCAACAAGCGCAGCCACAGCGGCATGAGGATGTCCTGGAACACCACAGGCAGCGTGTAGGAAGAGAAAATCTGCCCGTAGACCCGATCCAGTTCCTGGTCATCGAATGAACTGACCGCGCGCTGGACCTGATCCTGCCATTGCAGATAGTCGGCCTGCACCATGTCATCGGGAATGATGTGCGCCAGCGCTTTCATCGGCTCGGTCTTGGCCAGGATCCTGCCGACCTTGCTCACCGACACACCACGATCAATCCAGTCGACGATGCTGCGAACGCGCTCGATATCGGTCATCGAATACAGCCGGTGCCCACTTTCGGTGCGTGTCGGCTGGATCAAACCATAACGTCGCTCCCATGCGCGCAGCGTGACCGGGTTCACTCCGGTCAGACGCGCCACTTCACGTATGGGGAAAAGCTCCTCGCGCTCAAGCGCAACAGATGCCTGCGAAGCAGGGCGAACGTCTGTAATGACAGGCATGTGTGCGGGCACGTCCTTGTTGGCGTTGTTAGCGTAGTTGGATCCCATTCTACTCCGGATGCCCCTTGTCGGTTCAAGCGATGAAACGGGACGAAACTCTCTGGTTTCGTCACAATAATCAGGAATAATCCTTGCTTGTCGAAAAGCGCAGCCCTCTACCCCGGCGCTGCGTCAGGCGAAGTTCCTACCCGGAACGACGCAAACGTAATACGGAGATACACGATGTCTACTTCCCCCGTCACGCTGATGGTCGCGCGTCGCGTCGCCGATGGCCGCTATCAGGACCTGATCGCCTGGCTGCGCGAAGGCGAACAACTGGCCACCGACTTTCCCGGCTACCTGGGTTCCGGCGTATTGGCTCCGCCTCCCGGCGACGATGAGTTCCAGATCATTTTCCGCTTTGTCGACGAACAGACCCTGCACGCCTGGGAGCACTCGGCCTCGCGCACCGCGTGGCTTGCCCGTGGCAGTGATCTGTTTGCCCACCCGACCGAACATCGGGTCAGCGGCATCGAAGGCTGGTTCGGTGCAGCCGGCGTGCGTCCTCCGCGCTGGAAACAGGCCGTGGCCATCTGGCTGGCGTTTTTCCCGGTTTCCCTGCTGTTCAACTTCGTGCTCGGTCCGCTGCTCGGTGAAATGAGCCTGTTGCCCCGCGTGTTCATCAGCACACTGTGCCTGACGCCGTTGATGGTCTATTTCTTCATTCCACTGTCGACACGCCTGCTGGCCGGCTGGCTCAACAGTTCCCCACCCCGTCCACTGCCTGGCGCGGCGTCCACGCAAAATCGCTGAAACCATCGCTCGCGTCGCTGTTATAGTTTTTGCTCTAACCTCGACGCGAGCCGTTCATGACCTCTTTTGCAGCTCCCATTCTCATCACTGGTGCCGGCCAGCGCGTCGGGCTGCATTGTGCGCAGCGGTTGCTGGAGGACGGTCACCGGGTCATCTTCACTTACCGTAGCGAACGTCCGGGCGTGAAGACGCTGAAGGACCTGGGCGCGATCGGCGTGTTCGCGGACTTTTCCAGTGAAGCTTCCATCCTGGCGTTCATCGCCGAACTGAAAACCCACACCGACAGCCTGCGAGCCATCGTCCACAACGCCTCCGAGTGGCTGGCGGAAAACGGGGACGACGAAGCCGAAGCCTTCACCCGCATGTTCAACATCCACATGCTGGCGCCGTACCTGATCAATCTGCATTGCGCCGACCTGCTGCGACGCTCGAACCCCGCCGACATCATCCACATCAGCGACGACGTCACCCGCAAGGGCAGCAGCAAACACATCGGCTATTGCGCCAGCAAGGCCGGGCTCGACAGTCTCACGCTGTCCTTCGCCGCGCGCTACGCCCCGTCAATCAAGGTCAACGGCATCGCGCCGGCCCTGCTATTGTTCAATCCCGACGACGACGCGGCATACCGCGCCAAGGCGCTGGCCAAGTCCGCGCTGGGCATCGAACCCGGCAGCGAAGTGATCTATCAGAGCCTGCGCTACCTGCTCGACAACCCTTATGTCACCGGCACGACCCTGACCGTCAACGGCGGGCGGCACGTCAAGTAAAACGCCCCCGCGAGGATGCTCCATGACCCGTTCCCTGCCCGAAAACTACCGCGAGATCCTGATCGGCCTCGGTGAAGATCCCGACCGTGAAGGCTTGCTCGACACACCGGTGCGGGCGGCCAAGGCCATGCAGTATCTGTGTCACGGCTACGAACAGAGCGTCGACGAGATCGTCAATGGTGCGCTGTTTGCTTCCGACACCGACGAGATGATCATCGTCGCGGACATCGAGCTCTACTCGTTGTGCGAACATCACCTGCTGCCCTTCATCGGCAAGGCCCATGTGGCTTATATTCCGACGGGCAAGGTGCTGGGGCTGTCGAAGATCGCACGGCTGGTGGACATGTTCGCCCGCCGCCTGCAGATCCAGGAAAACCTCACCCGGCAGATCGCCGAGGCGGTCCAGCAAGTCACCGATGCCGCCGGTGTCGCGGTGGTCATCGAAGCCCGGCACATGTGCATGATGATGCGCGGTGTCGAGAAACAGAATTCGACCATGAACACCTCGGTCATGCTCGGCGCCTTCCGCGAGTCGAGCAACACCCGCCAGGAGTTCCTGCAATTGATTGGACGGAGCAAGTAAATGCCACAACTTCAACCGGGAATGGCGCGCATCCGGGTCAAGGATCTGCGCCTGCGCACCTTTATCGGGATCAACGAGGACGAAATCCTCAACAAGCAGGATGTGCTGATCAACCTGACCATCCTGTACGCCGCGCAGGAAGCGGTGCGCGACAACGACATCGACCACGCGCTGAACTACCGCACCATCACCAAGGCGATCATCGCCCACGTGGAAGGCAACCGCTTCGCGCTGCTCGAACGCCTGACCCAGGAATTGCTGGATCTGGTGATGGTCAACGAATCGGTGCTGTACGCCGAGGTCGAAGTCGACAAGCCGCACGCGTTGCGTTTTGCCGAGTCGGTGTCGATCACCCTCGCCGCGAGCCGCTGAGTGCGTCTGGCGCTTCAAGCGTCAGACTTTTATCATCCGCGCCACGATTTGACTGCACAGAGCCCATCATGACCGAGCAACAACGCCTCGAACTCGAAGCCGCCGCCTTCCGCCGGCTGGTCGCCCACCTGGACAGCCGCAAGGATGTGCAGAACATCGACCTGATGAACCTCTCCGGGTTCTGCCGCAATTGCCTGTCCAAGTGGTACAAGGCCGCCGCCGACGAGCGCCAGATCGACGTCAGCCTCGACGATGCCCGCGAAGTGGTTTACGGCATGCCGTACGCCGAGTGGAAAGCCCAATATCAGCAAGAAGCCAGCGCCGAACAACAAGCGGCGTTCGCCAAAGGAAAACCCAATGAGTGATCTGAACACCCTGCGCGCCAGCCTCAAGAGCGGCGAACACGTTTTTGCCGACACCCTGGCGTTTGTCGCCGCCGGTTACGACTACCAGCCTCAGGCGTTCAACAACGGCGGCGTGGAAAACGCGGCCGGGCAGAATGAAGGTTCGTGCAAGACGCTGGGTCTGGCGCTGCTGGAAGGCTTGAACGACGAAGAAGCGCTGCTGGCATTCGGCGAACACTACCGTTCGGTCGTGGCGACGCCTGAAGGCAGCGATCACGGCAATATCCGTGCGCTGATCCAGCACGGTCTGGCGGGCGTGAAGTTCGAAGCGCAGCCGCTGACGCGCCGTTGATTCCGAGCGAATCGCGAGCATGAAAAAACCGGCCAATTGGCCGGTTTTTTTTGTACCTGCGATCTTAGAACGAAGCGTTCTGCAGATCGTCCAGGTAACGCTCGGTGTCCAGTGCCGCCATGCAGCCGGCGCCGGCCGAGGTGATGGCCTGACGGTAAACGTGGTCGGCCACGTCGCCGGCAGCAAAGATGCCTTCGACGCTGGTCGCAGTGGCGTTGCCTTCACGGCCGCCCTGAACCACCAGGTAGCCGTCTTTCAATTCCAGCTGACCTTCGAACAGCGAGGTGTTCGGGGTGTGGCCGATCGCGATGAACACGCCGTCGACCTTGATTTCGTCGAAGCTGCCGTCGTTGTTCTTCAGACGTGCACCGGTCACGCCCATGTTGTCGCCCAGCACTTCGTCCAGGGTCGCGTTCAGTTTCAGCTCGATCTTGCCTTCGGCCACACGGGCGTTGAGCTTGTCGATCAGGATCTTCTCGGCGCGGAAGGTTTCGCGACGGTGGATCAGGGTGACCTTGCTGGCGATGTTGGCCAGGTACAGGGCTTCTTCGACAGCGGTGTTGCCGCCACCGACCACGGCAACCGGTTTGTTGCGATAGAAGAAACCGTCGCAGGTCGCGCAGGCCGAAACGCCTTTGCCCATGAACGCTTCTTCCGACGGCAGGCCCAGGTAACGAGCGCTGGCGCCGGTGGCGATGATCAGGGCGTCGCAGGTGTAGGTGCCGCTGTCGCCAGTCAGGCTGTACGGTTTGGAAGCGAAGTCCACCGCGTTGATGTGATCGAACACGATCTCGGTTTCAAAACGCTCGGCGTGCTCACGCATACGCTCCATCAGCACCGGACCGGTCAGACCGTGGACGTCGCCCGGCCAGTTGTCGACTTCGGTGGTGGTGGTCAGTTGACCGCCGGCCTGCATGCCGGTGATCAGCAGCGGCTTGAGGTTGGCACGGGCAGCGTAGACAGCAGCGCTGTAACCGGCAGGGCCGGAACCGAGGATGATCACTCGCGAATGACGGACTTCAGACATGAACCTGTCTCCTGTTGACCGGCCAATACATCAGGCGCGGACGCCGGACTGCCGGCGAGAATAAAAAAGGACTGTGGATAACCTTGGGGAAGGCATGAGCTCGACAGTCCTGTAAAAAGTTGGGTGCAGCGTATCGAGGGGGGCAAGATTAAGGAAATACGGTTTAACAATCCAGCTCATAGGTGGTCTCTATGCCGACACACTGACGAGATGGACGTCTTTGTTACAGTGAATGTCGATCCCGCTGCCGCGCTTTCACAGGTTATGCAAAGTCGGTAAGGTCGGCGCGATTTCCCTTGCTCGGAGCACCTTATGCCCGCCCCTGTCATGTCTGGCCCGCAATACCTGCGTGAAGGCCTCAAACTGGTCTTGAGCCCTGGCCTGCGCCTTTTTGTGCTGCTGCCGCTGGCCATCAACCTGGTGCTGTTCGTCGGATTGATCTATTTCGCCGGCCACCAGTTCAGCCTGTGGGTCGATACCCTGATGCCGTCGCTCCCCGACTGGCTGAGCTTTCTGAGCTACATCCTGTGGCCGCTGTTCGTGGTGCTGGTGGCATTGATGGTGTTTTTCACCTTCACCATGCTGGCCAACGTGATCGCGGCGCCGTTCAATGGTTTTCTCGCAGAAAAAGTCGAAGTCGTGGTGCGCGGCACCGACGACTTCCCGGCCTTCAGCTGGGGCGAACTGATCGCCATGATCCCGCGCACCCTCGCCCGTGAAATGCGCAAACTGGGCTACTTCCTGCCGCGCGCCATCGGCCTGTTCATCCTCTCGTTCATCCCGGTGGTAAACATCGTCGCCGCACCGCTGTGGCTGCTGTTCGGCGTGTGGATGATGGCGATCCAGTACATCGACTACCCGGCGGACAACCACAAGCTGGGCTGGAACGAGATGCTGGCCTGGCTGCGGCAGAAGCGCTGGCAGAGCATGAGCTTTGGCGGGATCGTTTACCTGGCGTTGCTGATTCCAGTGGTCAACATCCTGATGATGCCGGCGGCGGTGGCCGGGGCTACGTTGTTCTGGGTGCGCGAGCGCGGTGCCGAAAACCTCGTGACGCAACGCTGAAGTCGCGTTCACAAATCCATCATCCGAACGTCACAACCACGACATGGCCTCAGCCGACACTGAGGCCATGACGACAGCTCTACACATCACTCTGATCAGCGAAACCTTCCCACCGGAAATCAACGGGGTGGCCAATACCCTTGGCCGCTTGTGCGACGGTTTGCGCGCGCGCGGGCATCGGGTGGAACTGGTGCGGCCACGTCAGGGTGACGATCCGCAGCGCAGTGAAGACGATGCGCTGCTGTTGTGCCGAGGCTGGCCGCTGCCGGGTTATCCGGGGTTGCAGTGGGGTCAGTCGTCGATGCACAAGTTGCTGCGCCGCTGGACACGCCAACGCCCGGATGTGTTGTACATCGCCACCGAAGGCCCGCTCGGGTTGTCGGCACTGCGAGCCGCGCGCCGCCTGGGCATCGCCGTGGTCAGCGGCTTCCACACCAATTTCCAGCAGTACACCAACCAGTACGGCCTCGGCCTGCTGACGCGATTGCTGACCCACTATCTGCGCTGGTTCCACAATCGGTCGGCGCTGACCCTGGTGCCGAGCGTCAGCCAGCGTCTGGAACTGGAACGACGACATTTCGATCGTCTCGCACTGCTGTCCCGAGGGGTCGACAGTCAGTTGTTCCACCCAACCAAACGCCTGAACGCCCTGCGTGAGCAATGGGGACTGAGCGAGCAGGACATCGCGGTGATTCACGTAGGACGCCTGGCGCCAGAAAAGAATCTCGGCCTGCTCAAGCGCTGCTTCGACAAGCTCGCCAGTGCTTATCCACAGCGCAATCTGAAGCTGATCATCGTCGGGGACGGACCGCAGCGGGTGGCCCTGGAAAAAGAATTGCCCGGGGCGATTTTCTGCGGCTCACAACGCGGCGAAGCGCTGGCAGCGCACTATGCGTCTGGCGATCTGTTCCTGTTTCCGAGCATGACCGAGACGTTCGGCAACGTCGTGCTGGAGGCGCTGGCCTCGGGTCTTGGCGTGGTGGCCTACGATCAGGCAGCGGCTGCGCAGCATATTCGCCACGGCTACAACGGCGTGTTGGCGATGCCGGGGGATGAAGAGGCGTTTTGCGATGCAGCGCAGTGGCTGCTGGAAGAGGATGAAACCTTGCGTTGCGTCAGATTGAACGCCCGCCAGCATGCCAGTCGCCAAGGCTGGGCGGCCATCATCGAGCAGTTTGAAAACCATTTGCAGGGAGCTTGCCGCGACCTGCGCGACAAGCCCCCCACTGCAATCAAACCAGCGTCATCAACGCCTCACGGCTGAACGGCAGAATGTCCTGCTCGCGGCCTTCGCGCACTTTCTGCGCCCAGTCCGGGTCCACCAGCAGCGCGCGACCTACCGCCACCAGATCGAACTCGTCATTGTTCAGACGCTCCAGCAGTTTTTCCAGACTGGCCGGTTGTGCGACCTTGTCGGTGTTGACCATGAACTGCAGGAACTCGCCATCCAGGCCGACACTGCCGACAGTGATGGTCGGTTTGCCGGTCAGTTTGCGCGTCCAGCCGGCCAGGTTCAGTTCGGAACCGTCGAATTCCGGTTCCCAGAAACGACGCGTCGAGCAGTGGAAAATGTCCACGCCAGCGTCGGACAACGGCTTGAGGAACTCGCCCAGCGCCTCCGGGGTTTGCACCAGACGTGCGGTGTAGTCCTGCTGCTTCCATTGCGAGAAACGGAAGATGATCGGGAAGCCTTCACCTACCGCAGCGCGCACGGCCTGGATCAGCTCGATGGCGAAACGCGAACGGTTGGCCAGGCTACCGCCGTATTCGTCGGTGCGCTGGTTGCTGCCTTCCCAGAAGAACTGGTCGATCAGGTAACCGTGGGCGCCGTGGATTTCCACGCCGTCCATGCCGATGCTCTGGGCATCTTTGGCGGCCTGGGCGAAGGCTGCGATCACGTCCTGGATATCCTGCTTGGTCATGCCGTGCACCACGACCTGACCGTCCTTGAGTTTCTCCGTCGGGCCGTAGCCCGGCACGCTGGCATCCGGCTCGGTACCGATGCGACGAACGCTGCCGACGTGCCACAGTTGCGGGACGATCTTGCCGCCCTCGGCGTGCACCGCGTCGACAACTTTCTTCCAGCCGGCCAGTGCCGCTTCGCCGAAGAACTGCGGCACATTCGGGTAACCGTTGGAGGCTTGGTGGCCGACGGTGGTGCCCTCGGTGATGATCAGGCCGACACCGGCCGCCGCACGACGACGGTAGTACTCGATCACTTTGGAATTGGGTACGCCACCCGGAGAAAACGAACGGGTCATCGGCGCCATGACCACACGGGTCGGCAGTTCGAGGGCACCGAGCTGGAACGGTTTGAACAAGGCTTGAACAGGCATGGGAGGCTCCACGAAAAGGTCATCGACGGGCAGGTGATTAATATGACAGCGATAATATGCGGAGTTTCAACCAGCCGAAAGCATTATTGATCTGAATGATTAAGGGTCAAAAGACAGGCAAAAAAAAATCGCAGCTCGATGGCTGCGATTTTCGCGTTTCAGCTCAGGGCTTTTTCAATCGCCGTAATCACCGAAGGATCATCCGGCGCCGTGCGCGGCGAGAAGCGGGCCAGTACACGACCATCCTTGCCGAGCAGGAATTTCTCGAAATTCCAGGTGATGTCACCGGGAAATTCGGCACCCTCGCCCGCCAGCAGGCGGTACAGCTGATGGCGATCGTGACCGTTGACTTCGAGCTTTTTCGACAACGGAAAACTCACGCCATAGTTGAGGCTGCAGAATTCCTGAATCTCCTGCTCGCTGCCCGGTTCCTGACCGGCAAACTGGTTGCACGGCAGGCCCAGCACACTGAAGCCTTTGCCTTTGTATTGCTGATAGAGGTTTTCCAGCGCCGCGTACTGTGGGGTCAAGCCGCATTTGGAGGCGACGTTGACCACCAGCACGACTTGGCCCTTGAAGGGTGCCAGCGGTAGCTCCTGACCATCCAGGGCTGTCAACTTAAGGTCGTGAAAAGCACTCATGACGAACTCCAGATTCCCGTTTTCTACTCGAAACAGCCACTTGGCGAGGCCACCAAGGACAGCCGCGGACTAAAAAGGCGCCCTCGGGCGCCTCTCCAGTTCTCTGAGCTTAGCGCAGAAAATCAGTGGTGATGGCCACCTTCGCCATGGACGTGACCATGAGCGATTTCTTCCTGGCTGGCGTCACGGATGGCAACGACCTTCACTTTGAAGTTCAGGCGCTGACCGGCCAGCGGGTGGTTGCCGTCGACGGTGACGTCGTCGCCGTCCAGGTCACGAATGGTGACGATCTGCATCTGGCCGTCCGGCGCCGAAGCGTGGAACTGCATGCCGACTTCCAGCTCGTCAACGCCTTCGAACATGCTGCGGCTCAGGGTGCTGACCAGTTCGGCAGCGTATTCGCCGTAGGCATCTTCCGGCTCGACTGCAACTTGCAGGTCGTCACCAACGGTTTTACCTTCCAGGGCTTTTTCCAGGCCCGGGATGATGTTGCCTGCGCCATGCAGGTAAACCAGCGGAGCGCCGCCGGCGGAGCTGTCGATGACCTCACCAGCGTCGTTGGTCAGGGTATAGTCGATGGAGACAGCCTTATTGGCGGCGATCAGCATGGGGCGAGACCTTTTGCATAAGAATATAGAAAGGCCAAGTTTAGCGAAGCAATCGCTCGAAAGCGAACACAACCCTGACAAACGGGATTCGACGATCACAGGCTTCCATCAGGACGAGGACGGTCACTGGGTGGCCGAACTTTCCTGCGGCCATACCCAGCACCTGCGTCACCAGCCGCCGTGGCAGTCACGGGCATGGGTGCTGGACGCAACGCAACGTATTGAAAAAATAGGCCAACCCTTTGCTTGCGGTTGGTGCGCTCAAGACTCGGTTAGCGCTAACCTTGACGCCTGAAAAACCGGTGGAAGGCCAGCCATAGGCCGACGCCCTTGCCATGCACCCTTAGAGAATCCGCATGCAAACTTTTTTTATCGCACCCACCGATTTTGGTGTGGGTCTGACCTCCATCAGCCTCGGGCTGGTGCGTACGCTGGAACGGGCCGGGCTGAAAGTCGGCTTTTTCAAACCGATTGCCCAGCCGCATCCGGGCGACACCGGCCCTGAGCGCTCCACCGAGCTGGTGGCCCGCACCCACGGCCTGAAGCCGCCGCAGCCACTGGGCCTGGCCCACGTCGAGCGGATGCTCGGCGACGGTCAGCTCGACGAGCTGCTTGAAGAAATCATCGCTCTCTACCAGCAGGCGGCCATCGGCAAAGACGTGCTGGTCGTCGAAGGCATGGTGCCGACCCGCAGCGCCAGCTATGCCGCACGGGTCAACCTGCACCTGGCCAAGAGCCTGGACGCCGAGGTGATTCTGGTTTCGGCGCCGGAAAACGAAGTGCTGACCGAACTCTCCGGCCGCGTCGAGTTGCAGGCGCAACTGTTCGGCGGCCCGAAAGACCCGAAAGTCCTCGGCGTGATCCTCAACAAGGTCAAGACCGACGAAAGCATGGACGCCTTCGCCGCGCGTCTGAAAGAGCATTCGCCGTTGCTGCGCAGTGGTGATTTCCGCCTGCTCGGCTGCATTCCGTTCCAGCCCGAACTCAATGCCCCGCGCACCCGCGACGTCGCCGACCTGATGGGCGCCCAGGTGCTCAACGCCGGCGACTACGAAACCCGGCGCATGACCAAGACCATCATTTGTGCACGCACCATGCGCAACACCGTGGACCTGCTCAAGCCCGGCGTATTGGTAGTGACCCCCGGCGATCGCGACGACATCATCCTCGCCGTCAGCCTCGCCGCCATCAACGGCGTACCGCTGGCCGGCCTGCTGCTGACCAGCGACACCCTGCCGGACCCGCGCATCATGGACCTGTGCCGTGGCGCGTTGCAGGCTGGCTTGCCGGTGTTGTCGGTGAGCACTGGTTCCTACGACACCGCCAACCTGCTCAACGGCCTGAACAAGGAAATCCCCGTCGACGACCGCGAGCGCGCGGAGATCATCACCGATTTCGTCGCCAGTCATCTGGATGCCAACTGGCTGCACCAGCGCTGCGGCACGCCGCGAGAAATGCGCCTGTCACCGGCGGTGTTCCGCTATCAATTGATTCAACGCGCACAGGCCGCCAACAAGCGCATCGTGCTGCCCGAAGGCAGCGAGCCGTTCACCGTGCAAGCGGCGGCGATCTGTCAGGAACGCGGGATTGCCCGCTGTGTGTTGCTGGCCAAACCGGCAGACGTCGAAGCCGTGGCCCGGGCCCAGGGCATCGTGTTGCCGCCGGGGCTGGAAATTCTCGATCCGGACCTGATCCGCGAGCGCTACGTCGAACCGATGGTCGCCCTGCGCAAGAGCAAAAGCCTCAACGCGCCGATGGCCGAGCAGCAACTCGAAGACACGGTGGTGATCGGCACCATGATGCTGGCGCTGGATGAAGTCGACGGACTGGTCTCCGGCATCATCAACACCACCGCCAACACCATCCGCCCGGCCTTGCAACTGATCAAGACGGCTCCGGGCTGCACGCTGGTGTCGTCGGTGTTCTTCATGCTGTTCCCCGAAGAAGTGCTGGTCTACGGCGACTGCGTGATGAACCCGCACCCGAGCGCCAGCGAACTGGCCGAGATCGCCCTGCAAAGCGCCGACTCGGCCGCCGCATTCGGCATCACCCCGCGCGTGGCGATGATCAGCTACTCCAGCGGCGAATCGGCCACTGGCGAGGACGTCGAGAAAGTCCGCGAAGCCACCCTGCTCGCCCACGAACAACAGCACTCGCTGCTGATCGACGGGCCGTTGCAGTACGACGCCGCCGCCAACGAAACCGTGGCCCGGCAACTGGCGCCGAACAGCCAGGTGGCCGGTCGCGCCACGGTATTCGTGTTCCCCGACCTGAACACCGGCAACACCACGCACAAAGCCGTGCAGCGCAGCGCCGATTGCGTCAGCCTCGGCCCGATGCTGCAAGGCCTGCGCAAACCGGTGAACGACCTGCCGCGCGGCGCGCAGGTCGACGACATCGTCTACACCATCGCCCTGACCGCGATTCAAGCTGCCAACCGACCCTTGGATATCTGACCCGATGCTGGCTTTTCTCCCTGCCACCCTGCGCGGCGTGATCGCCGCGCTGCTGCTGGCGCTGAACACGATCCTGCTGTGCTCGTTCCTGTTTCTCGTGGCGCTGATCAAAGTGCTGCCGTTCGACCTCGCACGCCGTGCCTCGCGCTGGCTGATGAGCCACACCCACGAAGCCTGGATCAGTAACAACAAAGGCTGGATGAATCTGGTCCGCCGCACCCGCTGGCACCTCAGCGGCCTGCAAGGCCTGGACTACCAGCATTCGTACCTGATCACCAGTAACCACCAGAGCTGGGTCGACATCCTGGTGCTGCAATACGTGCTCAACCGACGCATCCAGCCGCTGAAGTTCTTCCTCAAGCAGGAACTGATCTGGGTGCCGGTGATCGGTCTGGCGTGGTGGACGCTGGGCTTTCCGTTCATGAAACGCTACTCGAAAGCGTACCTGGAAAAGCACCCGGAAAAGAAAGGCAAAGACCTGGAAACCACCCGCAAGACCTGCGCGAAATTTCGCGACAACCCGGTGGGCATCTTCAACTTCGTCGAAGGCACACGGTTCACCGAAGGCAAGCACGTGCAGCAACAGTCACCGTTCAAATACCTGCTCAAACCCAAGGCCGGCGGCATTGCGTTCGTGCTGGATGCAATGGGCGAACAGCTGGAATCGATCGTCAACGTGACCATCCACTACCCGGGCGGGCGTCCAGGCTTCTGGGACCTGCTGTGCGGCAACGTGCGGGATGTAGTGGTGCACTTTGAAGAACTGAAAATCCCTGCGCAGTTCATCGGCAAGAACTACGACCAGGACGGCGAATACCGCCTGCAATTCCAGGGCTGGATCAACCAGCTGTGGCAAGACAAGGATGCGCTGCTGGAGCAGATGCATCGCGAATATCCGAACCAACGCTGATCCCCCTGAGGGAGCCCCCGACAGAAACAGGCCGGCCGTCAGGCTGGCTCCCACAGGAAAGCAATTCGCTTCTCGCTTCCCACCACTCAACACGATGAGCGTTAGCTCGAGTAAGGCTTTTGACGTGCCGGCCCCATCGGAAGGCTGAGTGGAGGGATTCATCCGGGGGTGGGCGCGCAGCGCCGTTTGGCGAAGCCAAACACATCGAGAGGAGGTGCAGCGAAGCAAACCGTAGGCGATGCCCCCGGATGAATCCCGGAACGAAGGAACACCGAGCCAAAGCGAGGTGCCGAACGCCGGGGCCCAGCGTTTTGGTTCCTTTTGGGCGTTTGCAAAAGGGACTCGCCGTAAGGGCGAAACCGCCAGCCGCAGCACCCGCAAAAACGGATATTCACCCCAAAAAAGCCAAAAAAAAGCCCACCGATAATCACTCACCGGCGGGCTTTTTATCAGCAGCTAACGCTTAAATCGCGCCACGCTTACGCAACAGATCCAACACCTGCTTCACACTTTCATCCAGCGACAACGACTGAGTATCGATCACCAGATCAGCATCCAACGGCACGTCATACGGGAAAGACTCACCCGGAATATTATCGCCACCCGCAGCGTACAACCCTTGCGGATCACGCTCTGCGCAAACAGTCGGCGAAGCCTGGACATAGACCGTCAGCAAACGCTCCTTGCCGATCAGATCTTTCGCTTGTTCACGACCTTCAGCACTCGGCGCCACGAACGCAGCAAGCGTCAGCAGACCCGCTTCGTTGAACTGACGCGCCACGTGAGCGGCACGACGCCAGTTCTCGGTACGACCGGCGCGATCCTGCGGCAGACCTTTGTTGAGGTCGTGACGCAGGTTCTGGCCGTCCAGCACAAACACCGCACGACCGAGGTCGAACAGTTTGCGCTCGACCGCGTACGCCAAAGTGCTCTTGCCCGCGCCGGACAGGCCGCTGAACAGCACGGTCGCCGGTTGTTGACCGAAACGCTGAGCGCGCTCTTCGGTCGCTACATGAGCCAGCTTGCCGTGGTGCGTAGCCGTGCCATGAGTCACCGGCTGCGCGACGATCATGCCGGCGCCAACGGTGCCGTTGGTCAAACGGTCAATGATGATGAACGCGCCGGTGGTGCGGTTGCTGTCGTAACCGTCGAGGGCGATCGGCGCATCGAGCGCGATCCTGACCTTGCCGATTTCGTTGAGCTGCAACGCGCTCGCCGGGCCTTCTTCGAGGGTGTTGACGTCGACCTTGTTGACGATGCTGGCGATGGAGCCCGGCACGTAACTGGTGGCGCGCTTGATGTCGTATTTCTTGCCCGGCAGCATCGGCTCTTCAGCCATCCACACCAGCATCGCTTCGAAGCTGTCGGTCACCGGCGGTACGTTGTCGGCGTGTACCAGCAGGTCGCCACGGGAGATGTCGATTTCGTCTTCCATGGTCAGCGTCACGGCCTGGCCAGGACCTGCGTGTTCCAGTTCACCTTCGAAGGTGACGATGGATTTCACGCGGCTGCTCTTGCCCGACGGCAGGACCACGACTTCGTCGCCCTTCTTGACGATGCCGCTGGCCAGGGTGCCGGCGAAACCGCGGAAGTTCAGGTTCGGACGGTTGACGTACTGCACCGGGAAACGCAGATCGGTGAAGTTGCGGTCGCCCGCCACTTCCACGGTCTCGAGGATTTCCATCAACGACTGGCCGGTATACCACGGCGAGCGCTCGGACTTGTTCACCACGTTGTCGCCCTTCAGAGCGGACATCGGCACGAAGTGCATGCTCGTCGGCTTCATCTTCAAGCCTTCGGCGAACTTCAGGTAGTCGGCCTTGATCGACTCGAACACGCCCTGATCGAAGCCTTTGAGGTCCATCTTGTTGATGGCGACAACGATGTGCTTGATGCCCAGCAGGGATGCGATGAAGCTGTGGCGACGGGTCTGGGTCTGCACGCCGTAACGGGCGTCGACCAGAATGATCGCCAGGTCACAGGTGGATGCACCGGTGGCCATGTTGCGGGTGTACTGCTCATGGCCGGGGGTGTCGGCGATGATGAATTTGCGCTTGGCGGTGGAGAAATAGCGGTACGCGACATCGATGGTGATGCCCTGCTCGCGCTCGGCCTGCAGGCCGTCGACCAGCAATGCCAGGTCGATGTCGTCACCGGTGGTGCCGACTTTCTTCGAATCGCGGGTGATGGCTTCGAGGTGATCTTCGTAGATCATCTTCGAGTCGTGCAGCAGGCGCCCGATCAGGGTGCTCTTGCCGTCGTCGACGTTACCGCAGGTCAAAAAGCGCAGCAGCTCTTTACGTTCGTGCTGGCCCAGGTAGGCGAGGATGTCCTCGCTGATCAAATCAGACTGGTGAGACATGACAACCCCTTAGAAATAACCCTGACGTTTTTTATCTTCCATCGAGCCTGCGCCATCGTGGTCGATGACCCGGCCCTGGCGCTCGGAAGTTCGCGTCAGGAGCATTTCCTGAATGATGTCCGTCAGGCTTTCGGCCTCGGACTCCACCGCGCCCGTCAACGGGTAGCAGCCAAGGGTACGGAAACGCACTTTCTTTTTGACGATGCGCGCCTTGTCCTCATCGGACAGGTGTTCGAGGATGCGCTCGTCATCGATCATGATCAGCGTGCCATTCTTCTCGATCACTTCGCGCTCGGCGGCGAAGTACAGCGGAACGATCGGGATGCCTTCGAGATAGATGTACTGCCAGATGTCCAGCTCGGTCCAGTTCGACAGCGGGAACACACGAATGGATTCGCCCTTGTTGACCTTGCCGTTGTAGACGTTCCACAGCTCCGGACGCTGGTTCTTCGGGTCCCAGCGGTGTTTGCTGTCGCGGAACGAGTAGACGCGCTCCTTGGCGCGGGACTTCTCTTCATCGCGACGGGCACCGCCGAAGGCGGCGTCGAAACCATGCTTGTCGAGTGCCTGCTTCAGGCCCTCGGTCTTCATGATGTCGGTGTGTTTGGCGCTGCCGTGGGTGAACGGGTTGATGCCCTGCGCAACGCCATCCGGGTTGACGTGGGTGATCAGGTCCAGGCCAAGCTCTTCGACCATCTTGTCGCGAAACTTGTACATTTCCTGGAATTTCCACTGCGTGTCGACGTGCATCACCGGAAACGGCAGTTTGCCCGGGAAGAACGCCTTGCGTGCCAGATGCAGCATCACGGCGGAGTCTTTACCGATGGAGTACAGCATCACCGGGTTGTCGAACTCGGCGGCCACCTCGCGGATGATGTGGATGCTTTCCGCCTCCAGCTGTTTCAGATGCGTCAGTTTGTCGACCATGGCTACTCACGAAAGCTTTCTTATGAACGGCCAGCGGGCCGTGTTCGAGCGGGGAATCCTAGCACAGCGACCCCTTCTAATCAGGACGCCAACTAGATCGAAAGGGCATATGAATATGCCCGCTCGTTCGGGTGCTTTTCAGGGAAAAGTCAGATCGGATTCGGGCAGTCGATGAAGATGTGTTCCAGGGCAAACCGCTTCGCCAGATAGTCGCCCAGCGCCTGCACGCCGTAGCGTTCGGTGGCGTGGTGGCCGGCGGCGATGAAGCTGATGTCGTTTTCCCGGGCGCTGTGGAACGTCTGCTCGGAGGCTTCACCGCTGAGGAACAGATCGACGCCGGCAGCGATGGCGTTGTCGATGTAGCCCTGACCGCCGCCGGTGCACCAGCCGACCCGACGGATCATCGCGCTGCCCTCGACCAGCAACGGCTCACGGCCCATGCGTTCCTGTACACGACGGGCGAAGTCGCGGGCGGTCACCGGTTCGTCCAGCGAACCGACCAGGCCGACGATCTTCAGGTTGTCCGGATCCAGCGGCCCTTCGACGGTAATGTCGAGCTGCCGGGCCAGTTGCACGTTGTTGCCGACGTCCGGGTGCAGATCCAGCGGCAGGTGATACGCCAGCAGACTGATGTCGTGTTTGAGCAAGGTTTTCAGGCGCCGCTGCTTCATGCCGGTGACGCACGGGTTCTCGCCCTTCCAGAAGTAACCATGATGCACCAGCACCAGATCAGCCTCGGCTTCGACGGCGGCATCGAGCAGCGCCTGGCTGGCCGTGACGCCGCTGACGATGCGCATCACTTGCGGGCGACCCTCGACCTGCAGGCCGTTGGGGCAATAATCGGCAATTTTCGCACTGCCGAGGTAACGGTCGGCTTCTTCGACCAGGGTGCTCAGGGCGACGGCCATGAAAGACTCCTAAATATCCCGTTCAGAGGCACGCGCGGCCTCGTATAATGCGCGACATTATGGGCGGTCTGACCCCGCCTGCAACTTTTCCAGGACGTGCTTAATGCTCAAGGCGCTGCGTTTTTTCGGCTGGCCGCTGTTGGCCGGCGTGCTTATCGCTCTGTTGATTATTCAGCGTTACCCGCAGTGGGTCGGGCTTCCGAGCCTCGACGTCAACCTGCACCAAGCCCCGCAGACCACCAGCACGCAGCAGGGGCCGGTGTCCTATGCCGACGCCGTGGTCATCGCCGCGCCGTCGGTGGTCAACCTCTACACCACCAAAGTCATCAACAAGCCGAGCCATCCGCTGTTCGAAGACCCGCAGTTCCGTCGTTTCTTCGGGGACAACTCGCCGAAGCAGAAACGCATGGAGTCGAGCCTCGGTTCCGGCGTGATCATGAGCCCGGAAGGCTACATCCTGACCAACAACCACGTCACCACCGGCGCCGACCAGATTGTCGTGGCGCTCAAGGACGGTCGTGAAACCCTGGCCCGCGTGATCGGCAGCGACCCGGAAACCGACCTCGCCGTCTTGAAGATCGACCTGAAAACCCTGCCGTCGATCACCGTTGGCCGTTCCGACAACATCCGCATCGGCGACGTCGCCCTCGCCATCGGCAACCCGTTCGGCGTCGGCCAGACCGTGACCATGGGCATCATCAGTGCCACCGGCCGTAACCAGCTCGGCCTGAACAACTACGAAGACTTCATCCAGACCGACGCGGCGATCAACCCGGGCAACTCCGGCGGCGCACTGGTGGATGCCAACGGCAACCTCACCGGCATCAACACCGCGATTTTCTCCAAGTCCGGCGGCTCGCAAGGCATCGGTTTTGCGATCCCGGTGAAGCTGGCGATGGAAGTGATGAAGTCGATCATCGAGCACGGTCAGGTGATTCGTGGCTGGCTGGGGATCGAAGTACAGCCGCTGACTCAGGAACTGGCGGAGTCGTTCGGTCTGTCGGGGCGTCCAGGGATTGTGGTGGCGGGGATTTTCCGCGACGGCCCGGCGCAGAAGGCCGGCCTGCAACTGGGTGACGTGATTCTGAGCATTGATGGCGAGCCTGCGGGCGATGGCCGCAAGTCGATGAACCAGGTGGCGCGGATCAAACCGACCGACAAGGTCACGATTCAGGTGATGCGCAATGGCAAGGAGTTGAAGCTGACCGCTGAAATTGGTCTGCGTCCGCCACCCGCGCCGGTGCAGGAAAAAGAAGAGTAAGACTTTGTTCGCGCCAATGGCGCGAATAACAGACATTCTCAACAGGCATGTTATATTGTTTCAATTAATGCATTGGAACAACATAACATGTCGTCTCGAAAAAAGGCCTCCCTCCTCGGCCTGACCCTTGGGCTGCTGGGCGATCCCGCGTTTGCCGATGAACCGCAAACGCTCGAACTCGACGCCATCAGCGTCACTTCTGACTACGAATCCCCTACCGGGCCGGTCAAGGGCTATCGCGCCACCCGCTCGTCCAGCGCCACCAAAACCGATACCGCGATCCGCGATATCCCGCAGGCCATCAGTGTGGTGCCCGCCAACGTGCTCAAGGATCTGGGCAGCACCAGCGTCGAACGTGCGCTGGATTTCGCCGGTGGCGTGTCGAAGCAAAACAACTTCGGTGGCCTGACGCTTTACGAATACAGCGTGCGCGGTTTCACCACCTCCGAGTTTTACCAGGACGGTTTCAGCGCCAACCGTGGTTACCCGAGCACACCGGACACCGCCAACATCGAGCGCATCGAAGTGCTCAAGGGACCGGCCGCCAGCCTGTACGGCCGAGGCGATCCGGGTGGCACGGTGAACATCGTCACCAAAAAACCGCAGCCCGAGGCCTTCACCACCCTGCAAACCAGCGCCGGCAGTCGGGATCGCTACCGCACGGCACTGGACGTCAACACACCACTCGATGAGCAGGGTAACGTTCTGTCGCGAATCAACCTCGCGGTCGAGGACAACAACAGTTTTCGCGACCACGTCGACAGCAAACGCGTCTTCGTCGCCCCCTCCTTCAGCTGGCAACTGAGCCCGGACACCAGTCTGCTGGTGGAGAGCGAGTTCGTGCGCCATAGCTCGACCTTCGATCGCGGCATCGTTGCGCCAAACAATAAATGGAGCGGTGTTTCGCGCTCAACGTTCCTCGGCGAGCCCAACGACGGCAACATCGACAACCACAACAACAAGCTGCAAACCACGCTTGAACGCCACCTCAACGATGCCTGGAAACTGCGCCTGGCCAGCCATTACAAGGAAGGCAAACTCTGGGGGTTCGCCTCCGAAAACCGCCCGCTGAACGCCGATGGCCACACCGTCAACCGCCGCTATCGCGAACGCGATACCAACTGGCACGACAGCATCACCCAACTGGAACTGCGCGGCCTGTTCGACCTCGGCAGTTGGCAACACGAACTCCTGATCGGCAGCGAATACGAGAACTTCCGCAAGAACGAACGCGTCACCACCATCGCCGGCGGCCCCTACGCCATCGATATCTATAACCCTGTGTACGGCCAGCCCAAGCCCGACGGTGCACGCTCCGGCACAGACTTCTTCGAACACGTCGAAAGCCATGCGCTGAACCTGCAGGATCAAATCGTCTTCAACGAAAAACTGCGCGGGATGCTCGGTGTGCGATTCGAGCACTTTGAGCAAAACATCGATGACCACAGCCGCAACACCACCAGCCGCCAGACCCACGACGCGCTCACTCAACGTGCAGGCCTGCTCTATCAACTGACCCCGGACACCGGCCTGTTCGCCAACGCCTCGACCTCATTCAAACCGAACAACGGCCTCGATGCGGCTGGCAAACCCTTCGATCCGGAAGAAGGCGTGGGTTACGAAATCGGCATCAAGAACGAGCTGTTCGACGAACGTTTAAGCAGCACCCTCGCCTTCTTCCATATCGACAAGGAAAACGTCCTCGCCCTCGACCCGGACACCGACACCAGCCGCGCCATGGGCAAGGCCCGCAGTCGGGGTTTCGATCTGCAAGTCACCGGGCAAGTGACCGACGCCGTCAAGGTGATCGGCGCCTTCGCCTGGATTGACGCCGAAGTCACCAAGGGTGATGCCGCGATTCCTGCTGGTAGCCGCATCCTCGGGGTGGCCAAACGCAGCGGCAGTCTGTTGGGAGTTTACGAGTTTCAGGACGGCCGCTTGCGCGGCTCGGATTTCGGCGCGGCGTTCACCTACGTCGGTGACCGCTCGGGTGAGTCCGGCAGCGATTTCGAACTGCCGGCCTATCACACCATCGACCTGCTGGCCCATTACAAGGCCAGCGACAACATCACCGTCGGCCTGAACCTGAACAACCTGTTCGACGAAAAGTACTACGAGCGCTCGTACAGCAATTACTGGGTCAACCCCGGCGAGCCGCGCAATTTCACGATCAGCCTGACACTTAACCTGTAAAAGGACGTCACCATGCAATACGGCAAATCCCTGCTGCTCATCGCCGCGCTGTTCGCCACTCACGCTTCGGCCCATGGTTTATGGACCGAACAACGGCGCGGCAATATCGAAGTCATCTACGGCCACGGTGCCGAAGACAATGCGTTCAAACCGCAGAAAGTCAGCGGGGCGTGGGCCTTTGACGCGGGCGGCAAGATGATTCCCGTCAGTGTGCAGCGCCTTGCAGATCACGCCCGCCTGCAACCGTTGAAACCGCCAGCGGTGTTGGCCGTGGCGCTGAACAACGGCATGTGGTCGCAAACCGCCGACAAGAAATGGATCAACGAGGGGCGCAGCAAAGTCCCGGGAGCCATCGAGTCGACCGAGACCCTCAAGTACAGCCTGGCGATTTATCAGTCGGGAGCGAAGCTGCCCAAACTGGACCAGATCAAATTGCTGATTTTGCCGGAGGTCGATCCACTGACCGTAGGGCCGGGGAAATCATTGCCGGTGCGGGTGTTGCTGGATGGCAAACCGGCAGCGGGCGTGAAGTTGATCGGTGACTACCGCAGCGCACCGAATACCTTGAGCTCCGAAACCGACAAGGACGGTCGCGCACAGGTACTGGTGCGTAATGAGGGATTGAATGTGATTGCGGCGCAGGTGGAAGTGCCGGTGAAGGGCTGTGCAGAGGTGAGCAGTCGGGGGTTGTTCAGTTCGTTGACGTTCCTGGGTGAACCGCATCACGAATGAATCAACGCTGATCCCTGCGGGACGGAACCCACAGGGATCAGCGTCGTTTCAGAGCTCGCCGAGACCGTCGATCAACGCCTGATTCTGCTCCGGCGTGCCGATCGAGATCCGCAGGAACTGGGCAATCCGTTCCTGCTTGAAGTGGCGCACGATCACACCCTGCTCTCGCAGTTTGGCCGCCAGCCCCGCCGCATCGTGTTGCGGATGCCGGGCGAAGATGAAGTTTGCCGCTGACGGCAGCACTTCAAAGCCTTTGGCCTGCAACTGGGCAACCACCCATTCGCGACTTTCGATGACCAGTGCACAGGTCTTGTCGAAGTATTCGCGATCCTCGAACGCTGCCGCCGCGCCGACATTCGCCATGCGATCGATCGGGTAGGAGTTGAAGCTGTTCTTGATCCGCTCCAGCGCCTCGATCAGGTCCGGATGCCCGACCGCCAGACCGACCCGCAGGCCTGCCAGCGAACGGGACTTGGACAAGGTCTGAGTCACCAGCAGGTTCGGATAACGGTCCACCAGACTGATCGCGGTTTCGCCGCCGAAGTCGATGTAGGCCTCATCGACCACCACCACTGAATCCGGGCTGGCCTTGAGGATCTGCTCGACCGCTTCCAGTGCCAGCAGGCAACCGGTCGGCGCGTTCGGGTTGGGGAAGATGATCCCGCCGTTCGGTTTGGCGTAGTCGGCCGGGTTGATCCGGAACTGCGCGTCCAGCGCCACTGCATCGAACATGATGCCGTAAAGGCCGCAGTAGACCGGATAGAAGCTGTAGCTGATGTCCGGGAACAGCAGCGGCTGATCGTGTTGCAGCAAACCGTGGAAGATGTGCGCCAGCACTTCGTCCGAACCGTTGCCGAGGAACACCTGATTGCTCTGCACGCCGTAGTATTTGGCGACGGCGTTTTTCAGCAGGTCGCTGTTCGGATCCGGGTACAGGCGCAGGTTGTCGTTGAGTTCGGTCTGCATCGCCGCCAGGGCTTTTGGCGACGGGCCGTACGGGTTTTCGTTGGTGTTGAGTTTGACCAGGCGGGTCAGCTTCGGCTGCTCGCCCGGCACATATGGCACCAGATCCTTGACGAACGGGCTCCAGAATTTACTCATGTTCAGTTCCCCTTCACTTCGTCTTTGATGCGGTACTCGGCGCTGCGAGCGTGGGCGCTCAGCGATTCGCCACGGGCCAGGATCGATGCAGTCTTGCCCAGTTCCGAAGCACCGGCCTCGGAGCAAAAGATGATCGACGAGCGTTTCTGGAAGTCGTACACACCCAGCGGCGAAGAGAAACGTGCGGTACCGGAGGTCGGCAACACGTGGTTCGGACCTGCGCAGTAGTCGCCCAGCGCTTCGGAGGTGTGGCGGCCCATGAAGATCGCGCCAGCGTGGCGAATCTGCGGCAGCCAGGCCTGCGGGTCGGCGACCGACAGTTCAAGGTGTTCCGGGGCGATGCGGTTGGCGACTTCAATGGCCTGGGCCATGTCGCGCACGTGGATCAGTGCACCGCGACCATTGATCGAAGTTTCGATGATGGTGGCGCGATCCATGGTCGGCAGCAGTTTGTCGATGCTGGCCGCCACCTTGTCGAGGAACTCGGCGTCCGGGCTGACCAGAATCGCCTGGGCGTCTTCGTCGTGCTCGGCCTGGGAAAACAGGTCCATGGCGATCCAGTCCGGATCGGTCTGGCCGTCGCACACCACAAGGATTTCCGACGGGCCGGCGATCATGTCGATGCCGACCTGACCGAATACGTGACGCTTGGCGGTGGCCACATAGATGTTGCCCGGGCCGACGACCTTGTCCACCTGCGGCACGCTTTCAGTACCGTAGGCCAGCGCCGCAACGGCTTGTGCGCCGCCGATGGTGAACACCCGGTCGACGCCGGCGATGCACGCTGCCGCCAGCACTAGCTCGTTGACCTCGCCACGCGGGGTCGGCACCACCATGACCACTTCGGTCACGCCGGCAACCTTGGCCGGAATCGCGTTCATCAATACCGACGACGGATACGACGCCTTGCCGCCCGGCACGTACAGACCAGCGCGATCCAGTGGCGTGACTTTCTGGCCCAGCACCGTGCCGTCGGCTTCGGTGTAGCTCCAGGAATCCTGCTTCTGTTTTTCGTGATAGCTGCGAACGCGGGCGGCGGCTTTCTCCAACGCTTCGCGTTGCGGTGCGGTGATGCGCGTCAGGGCCAGTTCCAGGCGCTCGCGCGGCAGGATCAGGTCCGCCATCGAGGCGACTTCGAGGCCGTCAAACTTCTGGGTGAACTCGACCAGCGCCGCGTCACCGCGCTCGCGCACAGCCTTGATGATGTCCAGCACCCGCTGATTGACCGAGTCGTCAGACACACTTTCCCAGCTCAGCAGATGATCCAGATGATGCGCGAAATCCGGGTCAGCAGCGTTGAGTCGGCGAATTGCAGTCGGTGCGGTCATAGCGAGAGCCTCATAGGAATGGCAAAAACTCAGGCGCCCTAACTTAGCAGTCGTTTCCGCTTGGGCACCTGAGATTCTGGCTATGAGGCGGATAGACGGGCGCGACTCAAGGTCGCGCAGGTACATCAGCCGCGGTGTCGAGACTCCACTGCCTTGCGCAGGGTGTCGATCAACGCCTGGATTCGGGCGTGTTGCATTTTCATCGAAGCTTTATTGACCACCAGACGCGAGCTGATCGTGGCGATCAGTTCCTGGGGTTCCAGACCGTTGGCACGCAGAGTGTTGCCGGTGTCGACCACGTCGATGATCTTGTCGGCCAGACCGATCAGCGGTGCCAGCTCCATCGAGCCATACAGCTTGATGATGTCGACCTGACGGCCCTGCTCGGCGTAGTAACGCTTGGCAACGTTGACGAACTTGGTCGCAACGCGCAGACGGCCCTTGGGCTCGACAGCACCGATCTTGCCGGCGGTCATCAGCTTGCACTGGGCGATCTGCAGGTCCAGCGGCTCGTACAGGCCTTGCCCGGTGTATTCCATCAGCACGTCTTTACCGGCAACGCCGAGGTCGGCCGCGCCATGCTCGACATAGGTCGGCACGTCGGTGGCGCGCACGATCAACAGGCGTACGTCTTCCTGAGTCGTGGGAATGATCAGCTTGCGGCTCTTGTCCGGATTCTCGGTCGGCACGATGCCCGCTTCGGCGAGAAGCGGCAGGGTGTCGTCAAGGATGCGGCCCTTGGACAGTGCGATGGTCAACATGGGAAACGTCAGTCCTTATCAAGGTACTCATGTCCGGTCGCAATCGGCGCCGGACATACATCGAGGGCGTTACCACCCCCGATCAAAACGAATTCAACGGACACTTCCCTGTGTCCAGATGCAGCGACTAGCCCGGAACGCGACGGATCTTGGCGCCCAGCATCTGCAGTTTTTCCTCGATGCACTCGTAACCACGGTCGATGTGGTAGATGCGGTCGATCAGGGTATCGCCTTCGGCCATCAGGGCCGAGATCACCAGGCTGGCCGACGCTCGCAGGTCGGTTGCCATCACTGGCGCGCCCTTGAGGATTTCAGTGCCGGTCACGATCGCCGTGTTGCCTTCGACCTGGATCTTGGCGCCCATGCGGTGCAGCTCGTACACGTGCATGAAACGGTTTTCGAAGATCGTCTCGATCACGGCACCAGTGCCTTCGGCAATGGCGTTGAGCGAGATGAACTGCGCCTGCATGTCGGTCGGGAACGCCGGGTACGGCGCAGTGCGCACGTTGACCGCTTTCGGGCGCTTGCCGTGCATGTTCAGCTCGATCCAGTCTTCACCGGTGGTGACTTCTGCACCGGCTTCGCGAAGTTTTTCCAGAACGGCTTCGAGAATGGTCGGATCGGTGTCCTTGACCTTCACGCGGCCACCGGTAACCGCGGCGGCCACCAGGTAGGTACCGGTTTCGATACGGTCAGGCATGACCTTGTAGAAGGCAGAACCCAGACGCTCGACGCCATCGATGGTGATGGTGTCGGTGCCAGCGCCGGAAACCTTGGCGCCCATGGCGTTCAGGAAGTTCGCCAGGTCGACCACTTCAGGCTCGCGGGCGGCGTTCTGCAGCACGCTGCGGCCCTTGGCCAGAGCAGCGGCCATCATGATGTTCTCGGTACCGGTCACACTGACGGTATCGAAGAAGAAGTGTGCACCGCGCAGGCCGCCTTCAGGGGCCTTGGCCTTGATGTAGCCGCCTTCGACGTCGATGATCGCACCCATGGCTTCCAGGCCACGGATGTGCAGATCGACCGGACGCGAACCAATCGCGCAACCGCCAGGCAGAGCCACTTCGGCTTCACCGAAACGGGCAACCATCGGGCCCAGCACCAGGATCGACGCACGCATGGTTTTCACCAGTTCGTACGGGGCGATCAGGGTCTTGATGGTGCGCGGGTCGATTTCGACGCTGAGCTTCTCGTCGATCACAGGCTCGATGCCCATGCGACCGAACAGCTCGATCATGGTGGTGATGTCGTGCAGGTGCGGCAGGTTGCCGACGGTGACCGGGCCATCGCACAGCAAGGTGGCAGCCAGGATCGGCAGGGCGGAGTTCTTCGCCCCGGAAATGCGGATCTCGCCATCAAGACGAGCGCCACCGGTAATAATCAATTTATCCATAACAATCTCGACGCCCTAGGGCTCAGGTGCGCTCGGCCCAGGCCGCGCTGCTGAAAAATTTCATAGTGACCGCGTGGATGCTGCCATCGGCGATCCATGGGTTCAAATGGGCATAGATGCTTTGCTGACGCTTGACCGGGCTCAACGCCGCCAGTTCATCGCTAATCACGTTCAGCTGAAAGTTGCAGCCTTCGCCTTCAACTTCCACCCGGGTTCCGGGCAGATTTGCTTCAAGGAAGCTCTTCACTTCTACGGCCTGCATGCTCAACCTCAATCGGCGCCCTGTGCGCACGGGTCGGACATCATACAAAAAAGCCCCGCGCCTGCGAACCCCGCTGCGCAGGACTCTGACGGGGGGCTTCTTTACAGATGCGGGTTCAGGGTTGCGCCAACAGCTCGGTCAGCTCGCTGACCTGAGCAATTTCACGCATGTCTTCGGGCATCCCGCGGATGCTGACGGCCTTGCCGGCGGCTTTCGCATCACGAATGAAGCACAGCAGCAACGACAGGCCGACGCTGCTGGACTTTTCCACCGCCGAGCAATCGATCACCAATGCCGGGGCATTGCACGATTTGATCAGCGCCCGGCCCTGCTCCCGAAGGCCGGGACCGGTGCGGTAATCCAGCACGCCAGTGAGTTGCAGCTCACTGGCGGCGTCCAGACGAATGGCCGACTCGGTCATTGGGCAGGCTTTCCGTTCTGTTCAGCCGACTGCTTGGCCTTGGCCACTTCCCCGGCCCAACCGTTGATGGTCTTGTCCAGGTCGTTGCCGTTGCGCTGCATTGCATCGGCGAACTGATCGCGGAACAGCTTGCCGATGTTGATGCCGTTGATGATCACGTTGCGCAGTTTCCACTCGCCATTGATCTTCTCGAGCGTGTACGACACCGGGTAGATCGCGCCGTTGCTGCCCTTGACGGTCATGCCGACGCTGGTGCGATCGCCCGACTCGTCCTTGGCCGGATCAACGGTGATGCCCTGGTTGTTGTATTCGAGCAAGGCGTTGCCATAGAACTGGAACAGGCCTTTCTTGAAGTTTTCCTCGAAAGTCTTCATCTGCGCCGGTGTTGCCTTGCGCGAATACTTGACCGTCATGATGCTCTTGGAAATGCCCTCGGCATCCACGACCGGTCCGACGATGCTGTTCAGCGCCGCGTAGAAGTCATTCGGGTCCTGCTTGTACTTCTCTTTATTGGCGGCCAGATCGGCCAACATCCGTTTGGTGGTGTCCTGAACCAGGTCGTGCGCCGAAGGCGCCGCCACGGCGTTAGCCACCAGCGGCAGTGCCGCCAGCAACACCAACAGGCCACGTCGCAAGGTAGAGATCATTCAAAAGCTCCTCATTTGGCGTCTTTGCTAACGGTATTGAGCAGGAATTTACCGATCAGGTCTTCCAGTACCAGTGACGACTGCGTGTCGTGGATGGTTCCACCATCCTTGAGGCGGGTTTCTTCTCCGCCCACGCTGATACCGATGTACTTCTCGCCCAACAGGCCAGCGGTGAGGATAGACGCTGTGGAGTCAGTCGGCAGGTTGTCGACCTTCTTGTCCACCAGCAACGTTACCCGACCGGTGAAACTGTCGCGGTCCAGATCGATCGCCGTGACCTTGCCGATGGTCACACCGGCCATGGTCACTTTGGCTCTGACCGTCAAACCGGCGATATTGTCGAAGTACGCGTAAAGTTTATAGCTGTCGGTGGTGGACGTCGGAGACAGGCCACTGACCCGCAGGGCCAGCAGCAACAAGGCCAGGATCCCTGCCAGCAGGAACAGGCCGACACCGATTTCCAGGGTGCGGTTTTGCATCAGAAATCTCCAAACATCAAAGCGGTCAGAATAAAGTCCAGGCCGAGCACTGCCAGCGAGGCAAACACTACGGTCTTGGTGGTGGCACGACTGATCCCCTCGGAAGTGGGCTCACAGTCATAGCCTTGGAATACGGCGATCCAGGTCACGACAAAGGCGAAAACGATACTTTTGATCACGCCATTGAGCACATCGCTGGAGAAGTTCACGCTGTTCTGCATGTTCGCCCAGTAGGAGCCTTCATAGACGCCCAGCCAGTCGACCGCGACCCAGGAACCGCCCCAGATGCCGACCACGCTGAAGATCATCGCCAGCACCGGCAGGGAAATGAAACCGGCCCACAGACGCGGGGCAATGATGTACTTGAGCGGGTCCACACCGATCATTTCCAGGCTGGACAACTGCTCGGTGGACTTCATGTTGCCGATTTCCGCCGTCAGCGCCGAACCGGCACGACCGGCGAACAGCAGCGCCGTCACCACCGGACCCAGTTCACGCAGCAGGGTCAATGCAACCATCTGCCCCACCGCCTGCTCCGAACCATAGCTCGACAGAATACTGAAGCCTTGCAGCGCCAGCACCATGCCGATGAAGATCCCGGACACCACGATGATCACCAGCGACATGACGCCGACTGAATGCAATTGCTTGACCAGCAGGCCGAAACCACCGCTGATGCCGCCCCGGCCCAGCAGGGCATGGAACAGGAACAGGGTCGCCCGACCGAATACCGCGACAGCGTCGATGGCTGACTCGCCGAATCGACGCACGCGTTCTATTAATGAAATTCTGCGCATCAGCGCTTCCCCAGAAGATCTGCGCGGTAATCCGTCGCTGGAAAGTGATACGGAACCGGGCCATCGGGGTTGCCGGTCATGAACTGACGGATACGCGGCTCGTCCGAGTTCATCAACTCGTCCGGCGTACCCTGCCCCAGCACCTGGCCATCACCTACGACATAGATGTAGTCGGCGATGCTCGCGGTTTCCGCCAGATCGTGGGAAACCACGATGCTGGTGATCCCCAGCGCGTCGTTGAGCAGACGGATCAGGCGCACCAGAACGCCCATGGCGATCGGGTCCTGGCCGACGAACGGTTCGTCGTACATGAGAATCTGCGGATCCAGCGCAATCGCCCGGGCCAGCGCCACACGACGTTTCATGCCGCCGGACAGCTCGTCGGGCATCAATTCGATGGCGCCGCGCAGGCCGACTGCCTGCAATTTGAGCAGAACGATGTCGCGGATCATCTCGTCCGGCAATTCGGTGTGAACGCGCAGGGGAAAGGCGACGTTCTCGAACACGTCGAGATCGGTGAACAGCGCGCCGCTCTGAAACAGCACACCCATGTGCTTGCGTGCATCGAACAGATCGCTGCGCGACAGCTTCGGCAGGTTCTGGCCGTTGACCCAGACCTCACCCTGCGAAGGCCGCAACTGGGCGCCCATCAAGCGCAACAGCGTGGTCTTGCCACACCCGGAAGGCCCCATGATGCCGGTGACCTTGCCGCGCGGGATGCGGATATCGACGTTATTGAAAATGCTCCGCGCACCGCGCTTGAAGGAGACTCCCTTCAGCTCGACCGCGTAGGCGTTATCGGCACTCATCTAAACTCCTTGCGATGCAGCCTCTCACTCGGACGCCTGGCTTTCTGAAGAAAGCCCCTACATCCCGGGCAGGCCGAACTGGCGGCGAACTATATCACTGCAAAGGCCTAGCGCCCAAGGCCTCTCCCCGGCCACGTTCAGCGATATGACAGGCCCGATGCTTCTGTTAGAGGGTTTTGGTAACGAGGAATGACAAAGCACGACGAACTTGCGTGAGGCTTTTCAACATAACCGCTATAATCGCCGCCTTTTCATCGGGCTATACGATTTCTGACATGAGCCAAACCAGCGACCTGATTCAATCGGCACAACGCACCATCCGCCTCGAAGTGGAAGCCGTACAAGGCTTGTTGCCCCATATCGACGCCGATTTCGTACGCGCTTGCGAGATGATTCTGGCCAGCAAGGGCCGTGTCGTCGTGGTCGGCATGGGCAAGTCCGGGCACATCGGCAACAAGATTGCCGCGACCCTGGCCAGCACCGGCACCCCGGCATTTTTCGTGCACCCGGCCGAAGCCAGCCATGGCGACATGGGCATGATCACCCGTGACGACGTGATCCTGGCCCTGTCGAACTCCGGCTCCACCAACGAAATCGTCACCCTGCTGCCGCTGATCAAGCGCCTGGGCATCCAGCTGATCAGCGTGACCGGCAACCCGCAATCGCCTCTGGCAAAAGCGGCCGAGGTCAATCTCAACGTTCACGTCGAGCACGAAGCCTGCCCGCTGAACCTGGCACCGACCTCCTCGACCACCGCCGCACTGGTCATGGGCGATGCCCTGGCCGTGGCGCTGCTGGAAGCCCGCGGCTTCACCGCCGAAGATTTCGCCTTTTCCCACCCGGGTGGCGCACTGGGCCGACGCCTGCTGCTGAAAGTGGAAAACGTCATGCACGCCGGCCAGGAGCTGCCGCAGGTACAACGCGGCACGCTGCTCAAGGACGCACTGATGGAAATGACCCGCAAGGGTCTGGGCATGACCGTGATTCTTGAAGCCGACGGCAAGCTTGCCGGGATCTTCACCGACGGCGACTTGCGCCGTACGCTGGATCGAAGCATTGATATACGCAGCGCCACCATCGACCAGGTGATGACCGTGCACGGCAAGACCGCCCGCGCCGAAATGCTCGCCGCCGAGGCCCTGAAAATCATGGAAGACCATCGAATCAACGCGCTTGTCGTCGTGGATGAGGACGATCGCCCGATCGGCGCCTTCAACCTCTCCGACCTGCTGCGCGCAGGAGTGATGTAAATGAGCACCGATCTGCTGCAACGCGGCAAAGCCATCAAACTGGCGGTTTTCGACGTCGACGGCGTCCTCACCGACGGGCGCCTGTACTTCCTTGAAGACGGCAGCGAGTTCAAGACCTTCAATACGCTCGACGGCCAGGGCATCAAGATGTTGATGAACGCCGGCGTGCAAACGGCCATCATCAGTGGTCGCAAGACCCCGGTGGTCGAACGCCGGGCGAAAAACCTGGGCATTCCGCACCTGTTTCAGGGTCGTGAAGACAAACTCGTCGTCCTCGACGGCCTTCTCGATCAACTGGGCCTAAGCTATGAACAGGTCGCCTATCTCGGCGACGATCTGCCCGACCTGCCGGTGATTCGCCGGGTGGGGCTGGGGATGGCGGTGGCCAACGCTGCCGCTTTTGTGCGCGAGCACGCCCATGGCGTCACTCAGGCCCGTGGTGGCGAGGGTGCCGCCCGCGAATTCTGCGAACTGATCCTGCGCGCCCAGGGCAGCCTCGATGCCGCCAATAACGCGTATTTGTGAGTCAAACCATGTTTAGCAAAAAGTTTCGCAACATACTGCTGTTCGGTTGCATCGCGGCCATTTTCGGCGCGGTCGGCTACTGGAACATCAGCCCGGAACGCTTCCTCGACAAGCCTCCTGTCTCGGCAGAAGAGAGCCCGATCGACTGGTATGCGACCAACACCCACACCTTGCAATACCTGGAAGACGGCAAGGTGCAGTACGAAATGACTTCCGACAAGGCCGAGCACGTCAAGGCGACCGACATTACACTGGTCACCAAGCCCGACCTGAACATGTATCGCGGCACCGACTTCCCGTGGCACGTGACCAGCGAGCGCGGTGAAGTGAATTCCGGTGGCACCGAGGTCGAGCTGATCGACTCGGTTCGCGTCAAGCGCACCGATGAAAAGAACCGCGACACCCTGATCACCTCCACTCGCATGACAGTGTTCCCGCAGCAACAATATGCGCAGACCCAGCAACCCGTTAGAATCGACGGCGCTGGCGGTGTATCGACCGGCGTGGGAATGAAAGCGTATTTGAAGGAAAGCAGGATACACCTGCTATCGAACGTAAGAGGACAGTATGAGGCTCGTTAAAACCCTCCCTATTTTGCTCAGTCTGGGCGCAGCACTGGGAAGCGTGAGCGCCTGGGCTCTGCCGAACGATCAAGAGCAGCCAATCCGCATTCAGGCCGACGATGCCCAGCTGGACGACAAGAATGGCGTTGCCACCTATAAAGGTGACGTGATCATCACTCAGGGTTCGATGATCGTCAAAGGCAACACCGTGACCATCACCCGCACCCCGACCGGCGATATCGACGTCGTGACCTCGGTGGGCAACCTTGCCTACTTCGAGCAGTTGCAGACGGCTGGCGACACCAAGCCTGTACAGGGCTGGGGCGTGACCATCCAGTACCACGCCGCGCAAAACCGCGTTGTGCTGATCGACAAGGCGAAAGTCGTCGACAAGGACAACAACACCACTCAGGGCGAGAAAATCGTCTATGACACGGTGAAAAAGCTGGCCAGCGCGGGTCGTGCCACCGGCAACAAGGTCACCGAAGCGCGTCCGCGCATTGACATGGTGATCCAGCCGAAGAAGAAAACCGACGAGAAATCCCAGTAATGGCAACTCTGAAAGCTCAGCACCTGGCCAAGGCCTATAAAAGCCGCCAGGTCGTGCGCGATGTCAGCCTGTCGATCGACAGCGGTCAGATCGTCGGCCTGCTCGGCCCCAACGGCGCCGGCAAGACCACCTGCTTCTACATGATCGTCGGCCTGGTGCAGGCCGATCAGGGTCGCGTGCTGATCGACGACCTGGATGTCAGCCACCAGCCGATGCACGGTCGCGCCAAGGCCGGTATCGGCTATCTGCCACAGGAAGCGTCGATCTTTCGCAAACTTTCGGTGGCCGACAACATCATGGCCATCCTCGAGACCCGTCAGGAGCTCGACAAGGCCGGTCGTCGCAAGGAGCTGGAAAGCCTGCTGCAGGAGTTCCACATCAGCCACATCCGCGACAACCTCGGCATGAGCCTGTCCGGTGGTGAGCGTCGCCGGGTGGAAATCGCCCGCGCACTGGCCACTGCACCGAAGTTCATTCTGCTCGACGAACCGTTCGCCGGTGTCGACCCGATCTCCGTGGGTGACATCAAGCAGATCATTCACCACCTCAAGGCCAAGGGCATCGGTGTACTGATCACCGACCACAACGTCCGCGAGACGCTGGATATCTGCGAAACGGCCTACATCGTCAATGACGGCCAACTGATCGCCGAAGGCGACTCCGCGACCATCCTCGCCAACGATCTGGTGAAGGAAGTGTATCTGGGTCACGAGTTCCGCCTGTAAGCGCGACAGCATTCGACCAGCCGTCCGGGTGCTGTAACGTTGAAGCGCACTTTTATACGCTTTTATTGTTACAGCGCTCTAGGCAAACACGACAGTTTCAGGCATATAATTTGCTTAAGTTTGGCGCTTCGGCGCCCTGTAGTGGATGGCGCATAGCGCCGGCGAATAAGGTGTTAAGCCCCTGCCATGAAACCATCGCTAGTCTTGAGAATGGGCCAGCAGCTGACGATGACACCGCAGCTGCAACAGGCCATCCGCCTGCTCCAATTGTCGACCCTGGATCTGCAACAGGAAATCCAGGAGGCTCTGGAATCCAATCCGATGCTCGAACGCCAGGAAGACGGCGACGACTTCGACAACTCCGATCCCATGGCCGACAACGCCGAACAGAAGCCCAACACCGAGATCCAGGAACCCTCCTATCAGGAGACCGCACCGACGGTCGACAATCTAGAGGATGGCGAATGGAACGAGCGAATCCCCAACGAACTCCCCGTCGACACCGCCTGGGAAGACGTCTACCAGACCAGTGCCAGCAGCCTGCCGAGCAGCGATGACGACGAGTGGGACTTCACCACCCGTACCTCCGCCGGCGAGAGCCTGCAAAGCCACCTGCTGTGGCAACTGAACCTGGCGCCGATGTCCGACACCGATCGCCTGATCGCCGTCACCCTGATCGACTGCATCAACAATCAGGGCTACCTCGACGAAACCCTCGAAGAAATTCTCGACGCCTTCGATCCGGAGCTCGACATCGAGCTGGACGAGATCGAAGCCGTCCTGCACCGCATCCAGCAATTCGAACCTGCCGGCATCGGCGCACGCAACCTGGGCGAATGCCTGCTGCTGCAATTGCGCCAGCTGTCGGCCAAGACTCCTTGGCTGGCGGAAGCCAAGCGTCTGGTCACCGATTACATCGACCTGCTCGGCAGCCGCGACTACAGCCAGCTGATGCGCCGCATGAAGCTCAAGGAAGATGAACTGCGCCAGGTCATCGAACTGGTGCAGAGCCTCAACCCGCGCCCCGGTTCGCAGATCGAGTCCACCGAAGCCGAGTACGTGGTGCCTGACGTCATCGTGCGCAAGGACAACGAGCGCTGGCTGGTCGAACTGAACCAGGAATCGGTGCCGCGCCTGCGGGTCAACGCCCAGTACGCCGGTTTCGTGCGCCGCGCCGACACCAGCGCCGACAACACCTTCATGCGCAATCAGTTGCAGGAAGCCCGCTGGTTCATCAAGAGCCTGCAGAGCCGCAACGAAACCCTGATGAAAGTGGCCACCCAGATCGTCGAGCATCAGCGCGGCTTTCTTGAATACGGCGACGAAGCCATGAAGCCTCTCGTGCTGCATGACATCGCCGAAGCGGTGGGCATGCACGAGTCGACGATTTCCCGGGTGACCACGCAAAAATTCATGCATACCCCCCGGGGCATTTATGAACTGAAATACTTTTTCTCCAGCCACGTCAGCACCTCCGAAGGCGGCGAATGCTCGTCCACGGCGATCCGCGCGATCATCAAGAAACTGGTTGCCGCGGAAAATCAGAAAAAGCCGTTGAGTGACAGCAAGATCGCTGGTTTACTGGAGGCACAAGGCATTCAGGTGGCTCGCCGCACCGTCGCCAAGTACCGCGAATCCCTCGGGATCGCGCCTTCGAGCGAACGCAAGCGGTTGATGTAAGCCACGTTACAGCGTTCCAGTGGCAGGCTCTTCGGCCTGCCGCTTTATGCACTGGCAACGAAGGAGAAGCTGTATGCAAGTCAACATCAGTGGACACCAACTGGAAGTTACCCAACCTCTCCGTGAGTACGTTGAGCAAAAGCTCAAGAGGCTTGAGGGGCATTTCGACAAGATCACCAACGTGCAAGTCACGATGTGCGTCGAGAAGCTGAAGCAGAAAATCGAAGCCACGCTGCATATTCCCGGTAACGAGGTCGTCGCAAACGCGGAACATACCGATATGTACGCAGCGATCGACGCGCTGACCGACAAGCTTGATAAACAACTCAAAAAGCATAAGGAAAAGACCCAGAGCCTGCTTCAGGGCGCTACCGGTCGATAACCCCCACCCCCATGATCCGACTTGAAAGCATCCTGACCCCCGGCCGTTCCCTCGTGAACGTGCCGGGCGGCAGCAAAAAGAAAGCCCTCGAACAAATTGCCAACCTGATCGCCCGGGAAGTACCGGATCTGGAGATGCAAGATGTCTTCGAGGCACTGATTGCCCGTGAAAAACTCGGCTCGACCGGTTTTGGCAACGGCATCGCCATTCCCCATTGCCGCCTCAAGGGTTGCGAATCCCCCATCAGCGCCTTGATGCACCTTGAAGCGCCCATCGATTTCGACGCCATCGATGGTGCACCGGTCGACCTGCTGTTCGTGCTGCTGGTCCCGGAAGCCGCCACCGATGCGCACCTGGAACTGCTGCGCCAGATCGCCAGCATGCTCGACCGCAAGGACGTACGCGAAAAATTGCGTCGCGCCACCACCAACGAAGCCTTGTATCAGGTTGTCCTGGACGAGCAAAACGGGCACTAAACATGCGCTTGATCATCGTCAGTGGCCGCTCCGGCTCGGGCAAAAGTACCGCTCTGGATGTCCTCGAGGACAACGGCTACTACTGCATCGACAATTTGCCGGCCGGCCTGCTCCCGGAACTGGCGGAGCGCGCACTGATTCATACGGAACTGTCTCAGCCACTGGTCGCGGTATCGATCGATGCGCGCAATCTGCCCAGTCATCTCTCGCGCTTTCCGGAGTTGCTTGAAGAGGTCCGCAGCCGGCACATCCAGTGCGACGTCCTGTATCTGGACGCCGATGAAGAAACCCTGCTCAAGCGCTTTTCGGAAACCCGTCGTCGCCACCCGCTGAGCAGCGCCAATCGTTCGCTGGCAGAAGCCATCAACGATGAAACGGCCCTGCTGGGCCCGATCGCCGATCTGGCCGACCTGAAGGTCAACACCACCAATCTGAACCTGTACCAGTTGCGCGACACCATCAAGCTGCGGCTGCTGAACCAGCCGGAGCCGGGCACGGCGTTTCTGGTGGAGTCGTTCGGTTTCAAACGCGGCATGCCGGTGGATGCGGATCTGGTGTTCGATGTACGCTGCCTGCCCAACCCGTACTGGAAACCGGAACTACGCGCGCAATCGGGGCTCGATGAGCCGGTAGCCGAGTACCTGGCGGCACAGCCGGAAGTCGAAGAGATGTTCCAGGACATCTATGCGTATCTGTTCAAATGGCTGCCGCGCTTCGCTGCAAGCAATCGCGCCTACGTCACCATTGCCATTGGCTGCACCGGCGGACATCACCGTTCCGTCTACCTGACCGAACGCCTGGGTCAGGCCCTGCAGAAAACCCTGAAGAACGTCCAGGTTCGCCACCGCGACCTCAGCTAAAGGATTCACACCGCGATGCCTGCTCTGGAAATCGAAATCATCAACAAGCTGGGCCTGCATGCCCGGGCGTCGGCAAAGTTCGTTGGCGTGGCGGGGCAGTATCCCGACTGCACGATCAGAGTGGGTCGCACCCCGGAAACCACGGTAGATGGCAAAAGCATCATGGCGATGATGATGCTCGCTGCCGGCAAGGGCACCAAAATCTTCCTGAGCACCGAGGGGCATCAGGAACAGGAAGCCCTGGATGCCTTGGTGGCACTGATCAACAACTACTTCGACGAAGGCGGTTGAAAGCCTTTGGTGGCGAGGGAGCAAGCTTCCCTCCCCCCTCTCATCCCAACGCCGTGTCCATCACCATCATCAGACAGAACCCGATCAACAATCCCAGGCTCGCCAGTTTGTCGTGACCATTGCGTCGCGACTCCGGGATTACTTCGTGGGTTACCACCAGCAACATCGCCCCGGCCGCCAGCGCCAATCCGAGGGGCAACAGCAACTCCGCCAGGCTGACCAGCCATGCACAGAGCAGTGCAAACACCGGTTCGACCAGCCCCGATGCCGCCCCGATCAGAAACGCCTTGACCCGCGACATCCCTGCTCCGGCCAGCACCAGCGCAATCACCAACCCTTCCGGCACATCCTGCAAGGCGATGCCCATCGCCAGGCTGTCAGCGTCCGGCATGCCGCCGCCCGCGGAGACGCCGACGGCCATGCCTTCCGGGATGTTATGGGCAATGATGGCAAACACGAACAGCCAGATCCGCGGGGGAATCACCGGGTGCTCGACGGTGCCGATGAGCATTTCCGGTGAAGCGCCGGACACCTTGCGGTCCACCAGATACAGACCGAAAGCACCGAGCATGATGCCGAAACAGATCAAGCCACTGGCGCCCCAAGGGCTCAGCCCCAGGCTTTCGGCGGCGGCAATACCCGGCACGATCAGCGAAAACGCGGTCGCCGCCAGCATCACGCCGGCACCAAACCCCAGCAGCGTGTCGCCCAATGCCTGAGGCATGTTGCGGATCACCAGCACCGGAACCGCCCCGAGTGCCGTGCCGAGCGCGCAGATTGCACCGCCCTGCAATGCCCGGGACAGTTTCGGCTCCAGGTCCAGCCATTCGAGTCCGTGAGCCACCAGCAAGGTCATACCCGCCAACAGCAGCAGCGACCCGAATGCGTAACGAAACATACGCCCACTTCCGATCGCCAGTGTTTCAGTGCCCATAGTCAGCCTTGGATTGTTTTTATAGGAGACTTAAACCAGTGCAGCCTGATAACGCGCAGCGACTTCAGGCCAATTGATCACGTTGTAGAACGCGCTGATGTATTCCGGGCGGCGGTTCTGATAACGCAGGTAGTAGGCGTGTTCCCACACATCGAGTCCGAGAATCGGCGTATTGCCGCCCATCAGCGGGCTGTCCTGGTTGCCGCTGCTTTCCACCACCAGTTTTTTGTCCGGGGTCACGCTGAGCCAGGCCCAGCCGCTGCCGAAACGGGTCAGCGCGGCTTTGGTGAAAGCATCCTTGAAGCTGTCGAGGCCGCCCAGTTGCTCATCGATCGCCCTGGCCAGCGCGCCGTCCGGCTTGCCGCCACCGCCTGGCACCATCACTTCCCAGAACAGCGAATGGTTGGCGTGACCGCCGCCCTGATTGATTACCGCCGCGCGCAGTTTTTCAGGCAGTTGCTGGACGCTGGCCACCAGTTTTTCCACCGGCCATTCGGCGTACTCCGTGCCCTCGACCGCGGCGTTCAGGTTGTTGATATAGGTCTGGTGATGCTTGGTGTAGTGGATCTCCATGGTCTGCGCATCGATGTGCGGTTCCAGTGCATCGTAGGCGTAAGGCAAGGCTGGCAGGGTAAAAGCCATTTCAGTGGACTCCATGGTGATGTTGGGCAGGCACGCGACGCGCATTGCCGGTATCCGGGTGCAGCAGACGCTGGGTGCGCGGGTATTCGCCGTGTTCGCTGATGAAATTGAGCAGTTCGACATAGGTCTTGCTGCTCTGGCGCAACGCCGCCTCACGCAGGGCCGGGCGCAGGCGCTCGTTCTGCATGGTCTGCAACAGGCGCTGGTGGATCGCGCACAGATATTCGGCGCTCTCCTCCGGCTGGTTCAGGCGCAGATGCAGGTCGGCCAGGTTGTGATGGGAGATGACGCAGGCCGCCACCGCTTCGTCGGCATCGGCCCAGCGCTCGAACAGCACTTGAGCCAGGGCCAGCGCTTGCAGATAGGCCTCGCGGGCGTCGATCAGCTCGCCCAGCATGAAGCAGCGATTGGCCCGTTCGATCGTGCGTTTCCAGTGCTCCATGATGAGTCTCCAAAGCGGTTGCGGTGTTTACACGCCGCCGGCGGTGAGTTTCTCGGGATTGAGCAACTCTTCCAGTTGGCTGCGCGACAGGTCGGTGTGTTCCAGCGCAACGTCAATCACCGGACGGCCCTGTTTGTAGGCCTGCTTGGCGATTTCGGCAGCCTTCTGGTAACCGATGATCGGGTTGAGTGCGGTGACCAGAATCGGGTTGCGCGACAGCGCTTCCTTGAGGCGCGACTCGTTGACCTTGAAGCTGGCAATCGCCTTGTCACCCAGCAGACGGCTGGAGTTGGCCAGCAACTCGATGCTGCTCAACAGGTTCTGGGCGATGATCGGCAGCATCACGTTCAGTTCGAAATTGCCCGACTGACCGGCGATGGTGATCACCGAGTCGTTGCCGATCACTTGCGCGGCAACCATGGCGGTGGCTTCCGGAATCACCGGGTTGACCTTGCCTGGCATGATCGATGAGCCCGGCTGTAGGCCTTCCAGCTCGATTTCTCCGAGGCCGGCGAGCGGGCCGGAGTTCATCCAGCGCAGGTCATTGGCGATTTTCATCAGCGACACGGCGGTGGCCTTGAGCTGACCCGACACGGCCACGGCGGTGTCCTGCGAGCCGATCAGCGCGAACAGATCCTTGCCGGGGGTGAATTGCACGTTGGTCAATTGACTCAACTGGCGGCTGAATCGCGCGGCGAATTCCGGATGTGCATTGATCCCCGTGCCGACCGCCGTGCCACCCTGAGCCAGGGATTGCAGGCTTGGCAACAAGTCCTGCAGGTGACCGATGTTGGCCTTGAGCTGCTGCGCCCAGCCATTGAGCACCTGACTCATGCGCACCGGCATGGCGTCCATCAGGTGGGTGCGACCGGTTTTGACGTGGTGGTGGACTTGTTCAGACTTGCGTTCGATCACTTGCACCAGGTGCAGCAGCGCCGGCAGCAGTTGTTCATGCAGGGCCAGCGCGGCGCTGACGTGGATGGTGGTCGGGATGATGTCGTTGCTGCTTTGCCCGCAGTTGACGTGATCGTTGGCGTTCACCGGCTCGTCGAGCAGGCGGCTGGCCAGCGTGGCGATCACTTCGTTGGCGTTCATGTTGGAGCTGGTGCCGGAACCGGTCTGGAAGATATCCACCGGAAAATGCTGCATGAAGTCGCCTTCAAGCAGACCCTGGGCCGCGTCGCTGATGGCTTTGCCTTGCGCAGCGCTGATCTGGTTGAGTTCGACGTTGGCCCGGGCTGCAGCGGCCTTGGCCAGAATCAGGGCGCGAATGAACTGGGTCGGCATCGGCTTGCCGCTGATCGGGAAATTGTCCACTGCGCGCTGGGTTTGCGCGCCGTAGAGAGCGTCCACCGGCACCTGCAGTTCGCCCATGCTGTCGCGCTCAATACGTGTCTTGGTCATCGGTAAATCCTTGGACTAATTCAATGAGAGGAATCGAGGGTTGCAACTCGCAAGTGGCGAGCTGCCAGGTGTAGCTTTGCCAGCGTTTGAGCCGGCATTTGCACAGGGACAGGCGCTCCATTTCACGCAATGGACGCCAGGCTTGATCGAGACAGAGGCTGCGCCAGTGCCACGGCAACGCGATGTCGGTGGCCGTGTCGAGCAGCAGACGGAAAGAAGTTTCAGCGACAGTCCAGGGCGAGGTCGCCGTGCAGCAGGCCAGATACCGGCCTTCGGCCAGGTAGTGTTCGATCAGACGCGGTTCGTCGGGATCCATGGCGCAACGGATCTGGCGACTCATCCAGCGCCAGCTTTCGAGGTACGGCTGCTCGTGCAAGGCAGAACTCATGATCCTGGGCTCATCCGATAATGAGATTTATTATTAGATGATAATGATACGCAACGCAAGATCGCGGATTGCCCGGCCTTTCAGCAGCGCAGAATCTGCGCCCCCCCCCCGACAGCCTCCTGCCAATGGATCCGTCGCGTGAACAAAAAAAAAGGCGCGCCAACCAACGGTTGCCACGCCTGATTTCAGACATTCCGGGGGCAGTGAAGATCACAACTCTGCCAATCAGATCGCCTGATTAAAACTTTTGAAACATTGCACAACGACTTGAAACAGTCCTGCGCTAACTCATCACTCAGAACCCCTTAAGCTACTCCGCGCGTGAAACGGACTTTTAATTCAAAAATACTTAGGGATAGGAAATGCCTCGGAAGCCAATTCATACTTACATCGAAAATGAAATAAACAGATTGTCACAGCGCATTATCGACAAGGGGCCTGCGGCCGACGAAGTTTCCTACGTTCAACTCGGCTTTCATCTTGCTCTACAACGTGTGATGCGCGGCAATCCACAGCCTTCGGACATTGGCTTGCTGAATACGATTGAAGGCACGTTTAAAGAAATGAAGATTCTCACCCCTTCGATGGACATTCTTGCTTACTTCAACGACAACCCGGAACACCCTTTACCAGAGGCGTAACCAGCGTTTCAGGCGCCGAAAACGCCAAGCGCCGCTTGTGATTCGCAAGGCTCAGTTTATCCAGGAATTTTCAAAGTCGCTGGATAACACACATCCATAAGACTATTTGAGGTAATCATGAAGCAACTCGAATTGGCAGCATTTATTGAATCAGAGTTAAATACGCTAGCCCAGAAAATCATCGATAAAAAAGAAATCAGCGACGAAATTGCTCACGCCAAGATCGGATTTTATCTTTCTCTTCGTCGCACCCTGAACAACAAGGCGTCACCAGCCGACATTGGTGTTCTCGACGCCATCAACGACACACTTCAAACATTAGGTATAGTGGAGCGAAACGTGACGTTTCTAAGCCCCACAAAAAACAAAAATTAAACTTCCTTATTTAGACGACAGATTTCAAAACTGAAAACTACGCATATTCAATCAGCGCTTAACAGTGAACAAACACTGTTAAGCGCTTTTTTACTCAACTGCCCGCGACGGTCATCTTCTCGATCAATACCGAACCGGTGCGGATGTTGCTGCGCAGCTCCAGATCGTTACCGACCGCGACGATCTGCTTGAACATGTCGCGCATGTTGCCGGCGATGGTCACTTCCTGCACCGCGAACTGGATTTCACCGTTTTCAACCCAGAAACCTGCCGCACCACGCGAGTAATCGCCGGTGACCATGTTCAGGCCATGGCCCATCAGCTCGGTGACCAGCAACCCACGGCCCATACGTCGCAACAGTGCTGCCTGGTCTTCATCGCCATGGGTGACGAACAGGTTGTGCACACCGCCTGCGTTGGCGGTGCTTGGCATGCCGAGCTTTCGACCGGAATAAGTGCCGAGGATGTACGACACCAGTTCGCCCTTTTCGACGAACGGTTTGGCATAGGTCGCCAGACCGTCACCGTCGTACGATGCACTGCCCATGGCGCGCATCAGGTGCGGGCGCTCGTCGATGGTCAGCCACTCCGGAAACAGCTTCTGCCCCAGCGTCCCTTCAAGGAAGGACGATTTGCGATACAGGCTGCCGCCGGAAATCGCCGACAGGAAACTGCCAAACAACCCACCCGCCAGCTCGGCGGAAAACAGCACCGGCACTTCGCAAGTCGGTACCGGGCGCGCGCCCAGTCGGCTCGCCGCTCGCTGTGCAGCGCGCTGACCGATGCTCACCGGGTCAGCCAGCAAACTGCCTTGGCGGTTCACGTCGTACCAGTAATCACGCTGCATCTGGCCATCGGCCTCGGCGATCATCACGCAGCTCAGGCTGTGTCGAGTCGAGGCGTAACCACCGATGAAACCGTGGCTGTTGCCATACACGCGGCAACCCTGATGAGTGCTGAGGGTGGTGCCATCGGCATTCTTGATCCGTGCATCGGTGTCGAACGCAGCGGCTTCACAGAGCAGCGCCTTCTCGATGGCTTGTTCCGGGGTGATGTCCCATTGGTGGAACAGGTCGAAATCCTGAATATCCCTGGCCATCAGCGCGGCATCGGCCAGCCCCGAAGCTTCGTCTTCGGAGGTGTGCTTGGCAATCGCCAGCGCCGCAGCGACGGTCTCGCGAATCGCATCCGGCCCGGTAGCGGACGTGCTGGCCGAGCCCTTGCGCTGGCCGACATACAAGGTGATGCCAAAGCCCTGATCGCGGTTGAACTCGACCGTTTCGACTTCACGTTGACGCACCGACGTCGACAGGCCCTGCTCCAGCGACACCGCTACTTCGCAGGCACTGGCACCCTGACGCTTGGCTTCGGCGATGATCTGCTCGACCTGTTCCTGCAGTGCCGGCAATGCCTGTGGGCCGACGCTATCAACTGCACTCATGCTCATCTCCACTCAAATTCTGCTTTCGGCTGGGGCCTTCGAGCGACCGGGCCGGACAAGCGGCCCCCGACTGGTTATCATGGCGGCGTTTCTTTGCGGACTGCCACCATGGTTGATTCTTACGACGACTCCCTCGATACGGGAGAAAAAAGCAAATCCCAGGTCAAACGCGAGCTGCATGCTCTGGTTGACCTTGGCGAGCGCCTTACAACGCTCAAGCCCGACTTGCAGGCGAAACTGCCATTGACCGACGCCTTGCGCCGGGCCCTGGCCGATGCGCCCAAGCACACCGCGAACATCGCGCGTAAACGGCACTTGCAGTTCATCGGCAAACTGATGCGCGATCAGGACACTGACGCCATTCTCACCTTGCTCGATCAACTCGATGCCTCTACCCGTCAGTACAACGAGCGTTTCCACAACCTCGAACGCTGGCGTGACCGCCTGATCGGCGGTGACGATGCCGTGCTGGAGAAATTCGTCGTCGAGTACCCGGACGCCGACCGCCAGCAACTGCGTTCCCTGATCCGTCAGGCCCAGCATGAGGTTGCGCAAAACAAACCTCCTGCCTCGAGCCGCAAGATCTTCAAGTACATCCGTGAGCTGGACGAGACTCAACGCGGTCTGCGTTGATATTCGCCACCGGGTGGCCGCACTGCGCGCCACCCGAAGCTCCATCCTTTCTTATGCGCCCGTGCCACCCACGGTGATCGCATCGATCTTCAGCGTCGGCTGACCCACGCCCACCGGCACCGATTGCCCATCCTTGCCGCAAGTCCCTACACCGCTGTCCAGCGCCAGATCGTTACCGACCATCGACACCCGACTCATCGCTTCCGGACCGTTGCCGATCAACGTCGCGCCTTTGACCGGCGCGGTGATCTTGCCGTCCTCGATCAGGTAAGCCTCGCTGGTGGAGAACACGAACTTGCCGCTGGTGATGTCGACCTGACCGCCACCGAGGTTGGCGCAGTAGATGCCCTTCTTCACCGACGCGATGATTTCCGCCGGATCGCTCTGGCCGCCGAGCATGTAAGTGTTGGTCATCCGCGGCATCGGCAAGTGCGCGTAGGACTCGCGACGACCGTTGCCGGTGCGGGCCACGCCCATCAGGCGCGCATTGAGCTTGTCCTGCATGTAGCCCTTGAGCACGCCGTTTTCGATCAGCGTGGTGCACTCGGTCGGCGTGCCTTCATCATCGACGCTCAGGGAACCGCGACGACCGGCCAATGTGCCGTCATCGACGATGGTGCAGAGCTTCGAAGCAACCATCTCACCCATGCGCCCGCTGTAGGCAGAACTGCCCTTGCGGTTGAAATCGCCTTCCAGACCGTGGCCGACCGCTTCGTGAAGCAGCACGCCGGACCAACCCGAACCCAGAACAACCGGCAAGGTGCCGGCCGGTGCCGGAATCGCTTCCAGATTCACCAGCGCCTGACGCAACGCTTCACGGGCGTAACCCATGGCGCGGTCTTCGGCGAGGAAATAACGGTAGTCGGTACGCCCGCCGCCGCCATGGCCGCCCCGTTCGCGACGACCGTTCTGCTCGACGATCACACTGACGTTGAATCGCACCAAAGGACGCACGTCGGCAGCCAGGCCACCGTCGGTCGAGGCCACCAGAATCCGCTCCCAGACCCCGGCCATGCTCACGCTGACCTGCTGGATACGCGGATCGAGGGCGCGAGTGGCAACATCGATGCGTTTGAGCAGTTCAACTTTTTCGGCGCGGCTCAGCACTTCCAGCGGGTTGTCCGGCGCGTACAACTGGGCGACGTCTTGCGTGCTGAACGCCTGCACCGTGCCGTTCTGCCCGGCACGGGAAATCGAACGGGCCGCACGGGCCGCCGCGCCAAGGGCTTCGAGGGTGATCGCGTTGCTGTAGGCAAAACCGGTTTTTTCGCCGGACTGCGCACGCACACCAACCCCCTGATCGAGGTTGAAACTGCCTTCCTTGACGATGCCGTCTTCCAGCGACCAGGACTCGGAAATCTGCCCCTGGAAATACAGGTCGGCCGCATCGATGCCTGGACCCGCCAGATCACCGAGCACGCCTTGCAGGCTCTCGATCGTCACGCCGCCAGGCGCCAACAGGTGATCACTGACTGAGGACAACAACTCGCTCATAGGTTTTACGCCTTAAATTCGTGTTCTGAAGCAGGTCGCTGTGCGCCCTGCGAAAAAAACCGCCGATGACCCGTCACCGGCATTCGCGCCCGGATGGACGCCTGTTCGTCACTGTCGCGCTCGGCCAGCAACACGGCTTCGCCTTGTTCCTGCTGCGCCAGCACGCGGCCCCACGGATCGATAATCGCCGCATGGCCAAAGGTTTCCCGCGGCCCCGGATGCGTCCCGCCCTGGGCCGCCGCCAGCACGTAGCACTGGGTTTCAATCGCCCGTGCACGGATCAACACGTCCCAGTGCGCCGCACCGGTCACCGCGGTGAAGGCCGACGGTGCGGTAATCAGTTCAGCTCCCGCCGCGCGCAACTCGCTGTACAGCTCCGGGAATCGCAGGTCGTAACACACCGTCAGGCCGATTCGGCCGACCGGTGTGTCCGCAACCACCACGCCACTGCCATAAGCATAGTCATCGGATTCGCGGTAACGGCCGCGATTGTCCGCAACATCCACATCAAACAGATGCAACTTGTCATAGCGAGCAACGATTTCGCCCTGATCGTCCACCAACAACGAGCAGGCATGGGACTTCGCCTCGGGTTGCCCCACAGGCGGCAACGGCAAGGTGCCGGCCACTATCCATAACTTGAGGTCGCGAGCGGTCTGTTTCAACCACGGCAGGATCGGGCCTTCGCCAAGTGCTTCGGCACGGCCGATATCAGCGATGTCGCGACGCCCCATGGCCGCGAAGTTTTCCGGCAGCACCGCCAGCTTCGCGCCAGCGTTGGCCGCTTGTTCGAGCAAACGTCGGGCATCGCGCAGATTGGCCAGCACGTCGCTCTGGCTGACCATTTGAATCACCGCTAAAGACATGGCGAACTCCGCAAGAGGTAGGCAGCCATGCTACTCCATCGGTTTGCGGCCTGGCTGATCAAAAAGGCTTGTCGAAGGTGATTTTCGGCTCTTTCCACGGGCCTTTGACGGTGTATTTGACGCTGGCGAACCGCGCTACGCGATCACCGATCAGTTTGTCGATCAGGAACAGCGCCCCGCCGACCGCCGGTGCACCGACAATCAACGCGGCAATCGGCAGGTTGTTGGTCACCGGCAAGGTCACCAGCAACCGGGCATCGACCTGATCGCCGACCAGATCCAGCGTGCCGTTGAGCTCAAGATTGCTCGACGGCCCGGTCAATTTGATCGGCTCCTGCGTCACGTAGACACCGTTGTTCGCCACCAGTAATCCCTTGACCCGGTCATAGCTCAAACCTTTGCCGAACAGGTCGGAGAAATCGAGGCGCAGACGCCGGCCGATGGAGTTGAAGTTGAGCAGACCGAACACTCGCAGCGCCTGAGCACCGCCCTCGACTTCGACGAACTGCCCCTTGTTCAGCGACGCATCGAGCGTGCCGGAGAAGCGCTTGGTCGCCAGCCACGCCGGTGAACCCGGCCAGCGGCCGTCGACATCCATGTGGAATTCTTCGCTGGTCACGCTCGGCGCAAAGCCCCAGCCCTTGAGCACGTCGGCGAGATTCTTGCCGCCAATCCGGCCCTTGTACCAACTGCTGGTGGCACCGGGCGTCCCCTCCCAGCCACCGCTGCCCTGCAACAGAATGCCCTTGAGGCCCAGATCGAGGTTGTTCAGGGCGATACCCTTGGCGGTCGGACGGACTTTCAGCGACCAGCCACCGACCAGGTCCTGTCCCTGGAACAGCTGATTGATGGTGATGTCCAGCGCCGGGATCTTGGTTGGATCGACCGAGGCCAGAGGGTCAGGTGCGTTATCGTCGGCCTGCACCGTCGGGTCCGGTGCCGGCAAACGCACGTATTGAAGGTTCACCACAATCGGCGCGCTTTTGGCGTCGGGAATGCCGACCGTGCCTTTGGCCTGTTGACTGTCGAGGGCCAGCGCCCAGGCGCCGGGCTTGCGATCCAGTTGCACCGCCGCCTGATCCAGCGTGGTGCCGAAGGCGGTGAGTTTGCCGATCTTGAAATCTGCGCTGCTGAGCAGTTGCTTGGCGCTGCCGCCCGGATCCTGACCGGCGTACTTGTCCACCAGATCCTGCCAGGGTTTGACGTCCAGCTCCGACAGCACACCGCGTATGCGCAAGCCTTTGTTGCCCGGCAACACGGCTTCACCAGTACCCAGGAACAACTCGCCACGGCCATCGGCGAAATTGCTCGGTGGCGCGGCGAAGGTGAAGTTGGCCAGTTGATCGTAATTGACCCAGTAACGCCGCTCCTGACCTTGCAGCGTCATGCGGAACACCGTGTCACGCCCGACATCGGCGGTCATGCCGAACGGCGCGGGCAGATTCACCGCCACACCCTTCAGGTTGGAGCTGACCATCAATTGGCTGTCGGCACCGTCCAGGTTCACTTGCAGTTGATAGGGAATCGTCCCGGACACCGGCAACGGCTGAGTCACACTGAGCCAGTCGGTGAGTTTCTTGACTTCGACCTGCCCCGACGCCGCTACCCGGGTCTTGAGCTTGCCGGGGCCGCCATCGGCGAAGATCTGCGCGGTGACCGGTTTGTCGAAGGCCCGGGCACTGATGTTCTGCCCGCTCAGACCCTTGGCGCTGTCGAAGCGAAAGTCACCCTTGAGCTGGCTCAACTCCAGTTTCGGCTCAGCCAGTTTCAGTCGCGCATTGGCAGTCTTGAAGTCCACGAGGATCTTCGGCTGATCGCCCTTGGCCAACGGCACATCCAGTTTGAGTTTGCCTTGCAGGTCGCCCTCGCCTTCCCAGCCGGCGAAGGTGTCGGCGGTGCCGATCGGCGCCTCCTGGAGAATTTTCAAGCCGTCGCCCAGTCCGCCGGCAAACCCGCCGTCGAGGTACATATGGCTGTGCTCGCCGCTCGGCACGTGGGGGATATTGACGAAGACGTCGCTGACCTGAGTGTCGAGCAACTGGCCTTTGCTGGCGACGATCCGCACACCGCTATCCTCGATGAACACATCACCGCTGACCTTGCTCACGTGCGGCCAGCCAGGCTGGAATGCGAGTTCGGCATCGTGCACCTTGAAAAACAGGCTGATGCTGCGATCCGCATCTGCGGCGCCTTTGTTCAGGGAACCCTGGTACTGGAAGAACCCCTGATCCACCGCCCCTTTGAGAATCGCCGTGCGCAGCCATTCGTCCAGAGACGGGCTCAGTACCTCGGGCAAGTACTTGGCGGTGTAGCGACCGTCGCCTTCCACCAGCCCGACCCGCAGGTCCATGTAGTCTTCCTGGGTGTGGTCGAAATGCAGGCGGATCAGGAAGTCGCCGGCGATCTTGCCTTCCTCGCCGAGCACCTTCAGGTACGGTGCGATCAGCGTGAAACCTTCGCTATCGAGCTTCCAGGTCAGTCGGGCATTGGCCTGGATGTATTGCCATGGCTTGGCAAAAATCGGATCGAGGTGCAGGACAAAGTCCTTGCTGTCCATGCGCAACTCACCGCCGCCGAGGTTGCCGGTCAGGCTGCCGCTGACATTCCGCGCGGCCGGCGCACCGTGATAGGCGTCGAAGCCGACCTGATCGAGGTTGGCGGCGAAACTGAATTTGCTGTCGTCGGTGGCGTTGGGCCGGAAATCCAGCAGCACATTGCGCAAGCCACCTGTTACTTTCAGATGCTCGACCACGGTGGCAAAGCCCTGCGGCAGAGGGCCCAATGCATTGAGCAACGGAGTGATCGGCGTCAGATCGAGGCGATCGGCCTGCAGATGCCAGAGCTCATCGACCTTGTCGGTGGCGGCGGTCTGCTTGACCTGAACACGGGACTCCCAGCGGGTCTCGCCAAAATTCATCGCCAGCGAATCAAGGGTGACGATGGCTCCCTCGGCGCTGCGCTGGAAATAACCGTTGAGGGCCAGATTGTTGATCTGGATCGGCTTGCGCTCGGCGTAGGCACCAGTCAGTTGCGGAGCGTTGAGGCGAATGGCGGCGCTTTGCAACGCGCCCTCGCTCCAGTTGACCCACAACTCGCCGCCGGCCTTGATCTCGGAGAAATTCCACTGCTGGGTCAGGCGCTCGGGCAGCCATTTGGCCCAGTCGCTTTGCGGCAGGCTGACGTAGCCCTCGACCGCGCTGTCCTGCAACTGGCTGGCACGAATCCGCGTACGCAGGCTCAGTGCAACGGGTTGCCCGTCGGGCAAGGTCAGTCGCGCGTCGAGGCGCTGGCGATTGAGACCGGTCTTGAGATTGAGCCCGACATAAGTGAACGTCAGCGGCGCCTGCTCCCGCGGTTGCAAGGTCACCTGGCTGTCGAGCACCGACAGTTGCTGGACCATTTGCATACGGTTGAACAGTTGCTCGGGATCCATGGGCTGATCCTGCTGCACCGGCAACCCTTCCAGCGCCCACTGGCCGTCTTCGCCTTCCTTGAGGCTGATCTTCAGACCATTGAGTTCAAGGTGCGCGATACGCACTTCGCGAGCCAGCAGACTGGCCCACAGATCCGGCACGGCACGCACCCGATCCAGGCGCAGCGCATTGGCACCGTCGCCGACCATCACGTCGTGGGCCAGCAGGATCGGCGCAAATCCGCTCCAGTTGCCTTCCAGCTCACCGATCTGCAACGGCATGCCCAAGGCTGCGCTGGCCTTGTCTTCGATGTCGGTACGGTATTCGGCCACCAGTGGCGTGAGTTCCCGGCCGAGGCTGACGTACAACGCCATCAACACCAGAACCAACGCGCACAGGCCCAGACCCCAACGAGTCAGTGCGGCCAGAATGCGTGTCAGACGTTCCATGTCAGTTGGCTCCCATGGCAAAAATACTGCAAAAAGCTGAGGCCAGCCGTTTCAGGAAATAGGTGACGCAGGGGATCAGAGCAGCACCACGTCATATTGTTCCTGGGAATACATGGTTTCCACCTGGAAGCGTATGGTGCGCCCGATAAACCCTTCAAGCTCGGCGACGTTACCGGACTCTTCATCGAGCAGCCGGTCGACGACTTTCTGGTTCGCCAGCACACGATAACCCTCGGCCTGATAGGCCCGGGCCTCGCGCAGGATCTCCCGGAAAATCTCGTAGCAAATGGTTTCCGGCGTCTTCAGCTTGCCCCGCCCCTGACAACTGCTGCAAGGCTCGCACAGCACTTGCTCCAGACTTTCGCGGGTACGCTTGCGAGTCATCTGCACCAGACCCAGCTCGGTGATACCGATGATGTTGGTCTTGGCGTGATCGCGCTCCAGCTGTTTTTCCAGGGTACGCAGTACCTGGCGCTGGTGCTCTTCATCTTCCATGTCGATGAAGTCGATGATGATGATCCCGCCCAGATTGCGCAGGCGCATCTGCCGGGCAATCGCGGTGGCCGCTTCGAGGTTGGTCTTGAAGATGGTCTCTTCGAGGTTGCGATGCCCGACGAACGCACCGGTGTTGACGTCGATGGTGGTCATGGCTTCAGCCGGATCCACCACCAGATAACCGCCGGACTTCAGCGGCACCTTGCGTTCAAGGGCTTTCTGGATTTCGTCTTCGACGCCGTACAGGTCGAAAATCGGCCGTTCACCCGGATAGTGTTCCAGACGATCGGCAATTTCCGGCATCAGTTCGGCGACGAACTGCGTGGTTTTCTGGAAGGTTTCCCGGGAGTCGATGCGGATCTTCTCGATTTTCGGGCTGACCAGATCACGCAAGGTGCGCAATGCCAGACCGAGGTCTTCATAGATCACGCTCGGCGCGCCGATGGTCTTGATCTGTTCGCTGATCTGATCCCACAGGCGTCGCAGGTAGCGGATGTCCATCAGGATCTCATCGGCCCCGGCACCTTCGGCGGCGGTGCGCAGAATAAAACCACCGGCCTCCTTGATACCTTCTTTGGCCACACAATCGCTGACCACCTGTTTCAGGCGTTCGCGCTCGGCTTCATCTTCGATCTTCAGGGAGATGCCGACGTGGGCGGTGCGCGGCATGTACACCAGATAGCGCGACGGGATCGACAGTTGCGTGGTCAACCGCGCGCCCTTGGAACCGATCGGATCCTTGGTGACTTGCACCACCAGGCTCTGACCTTCATGCACCAGGGCACTGATGCTTTCCACTGCCGGGCCTTCGCGCAGGGAGATTTCCGAGGCGTGAATGAACGCCGCACGGTCCAGGCCGATGTCGACGAATGCCGCCTGCATGCCCGGCAATACCCGTACTACCTTGCCTTTATAGATGTTGCCGACGATCCCGCGTTTTTGCGTGCGCTCGACATGCACTTCTTGCAGCACACCGTTTTCGACCACCGCCACGCGCGATTCCATCGGCGTGATGTTGATCAGAATCTCTTCACTCATGGCAGGGTCTCGTTCAGGCATGTTCACGATAATGGCCGCATCTTGTTCCGTTCGACGCTTACTGCGCACTCAGGTTTTGCCAACAGGGTATGCCGAAATGGCCGAGCAGTTCTGCGCTTTCGCACACCGGCAATCCCACGACAGCCGAATAACTGCCGTTGAGACCGGCGACAAACACTGCGCCCAGCCCCTGAATACCGTAACCGCCGGCCTTGTCCCGAGGTTCGCCGCTGGCCCAGTAGGCGGCGGCTTCTACGCGACTGATCGCCCGGAACCGTACCAGACTGCGTACCACTTGCGACTCGCAGCGCTCACCATCGAGCACGGCGATGGCGGTCAGGACTTCGTGCTCCTTGCCGGACAACATCATCAGCATGGCGCATGCATCGGCTTCGTCCACCGGTTTGCCGAGAATTTTGCCGTCCAGCACCACGGCAGTGTCGGCGCCCAGCACGCAAAATGGCGTGTCGCAGACGACAGAGCACCGCCCAGCCTCGGCCTTGCCGCGCGCCAGGCGCTCGACATAGGCCGTTGGGGATTCATTGGCTAAAGGGGTTTCATCGATGTCCGCACTGATGGCGGTGAACGGAACGCCGATCTGCGTGAGCAGCTCACGCCGACGCGGCGATCCAGAGGCGAGGTAAAGCGACTTCATCCAAACATCTCCCTGTTGAGTGCCCTGCCTCATGGCACCGGTACGGGCCCATGCCTGACCGAATCAGTTGATTTTGTAGCGTCGGCGCAATCCACGCAAAGCGAAGCTGACCCACGGCCAGAGCAAGGCGCTGACCAGTGCCGGCAGCACCAGCGCCAGGGTCGGCTGGCGATTGCCGGTCAGGGCACTGAGCCACAATTGCACAAGCTGCGCGAGACCGAAGATCACCAGGATGACCAGGCACTGCTGCCACATCGGGAACATCCGCAGGCGTTGCTGCAACGACAGCACCAGGAACGTGATCAGCGTCAGGATCAACGCGTTCTGTCCCAGCAGCGTGCCGTACAGCACGTCTTCAGCAAGCCCGAGGCAAAATGCGGTGACCATGCCGACCTTCTGCGGCAGGGCCAAGGCCCAGAATGCCAGGAGCAGGGCCAGCCAGAGCGGGCGCAGGATTTCCATGAATTGCGGCAGCGGCGACACGCTGAGCAGCATGCCGATCAGAAACGTCAGCCAGACGATCCAGCCGTTTCGGGAGGCTTTGACACCGACCATTATTCTCGTCCCCCAGTGGTAGCCGGCGCAGTGACAGGCGGTTTGGCGGCCGGCCGTGCGCTGGCAGGCTGAGCGGCTGGCGGCTTGCTGGCTGCCGGCGTCGCTGCGGGTGGTTTGGCCGGCGTCGCTGGCGGTTTGCTCGCGGCGGGTTTGGCTGGCGTAGCAGCAGCGGGTGCAGCAGGTGTGCTGGCCGCAGCAGGTGCTTGAGCCTGAGCCGGTGTATTCACCGTTTTCGGCACAGTGGCTGGAATGATCGGGCCACCACCAAACGCATCAAGGTTTTCCTGAGCCTGCGCCGCATCGTTGGCACGCTCTTCAGCCGTACGGTTGTCGCTGAACACCAGCAACAGGTAGCGGCTGCGGTTCAGCGCAGCCGTCGGTACGGCGCGGACAATGGCGAATGGCTGGCCGGAATCGTGGATCACTTCCTTGACCGTCGCCACCGGGTAGCCGGCCGGGAAGCGCTGGCCCAGGCCGGAGCTGACCAGCAGATCGCCTTCTTTGACATCGGCCGTATCGGCCACATGGCGCAGTTCCAGACGCTCAGGGTTACCGGTGCCGCTGGCAATCGCCCGCAGACCGTTACGGTTCACCTGCACAGGAATGCTGTGGGTCGAGTCGGTCAGCAGCAAGACACGGGAGGTGTACGGCATCAGTTCGACCACCTGCCCCATCAGGCCGCGTGCATCAAGCACCGGCTGACCGAGCACCACGCCGTCGCGCTCACCTTTATTGATGATGATGCGATGGGTGAAGGGATTCGGGTCCATGCCGATCAGCTCGGCCACTTCGACCTTCTCGTTGACCAGCGCGGAGGAATTGAGCAACTCGCGCAGACGGACGTTCTGCTCGGTGAGGGCGGCAAGCTTTTGCATGCGGCCCTGCAACAGCAGGTTCTCGGTCTTGAGTTTTTCGTTTTCGGCGACCAGCTCAGTGCGGCTGCCGAACTGACTGGCGACACCTTCCCACAGCCTGCCGGGCAGGTCAGTGATCCAGTAAGCATCCATCAGCACCAGCGACATCTGGCTGCGGGCAGGCTTGAGCAGGCTGAAACGGGCATCGACCACCATCAGCGCGACCGACAGCACGGCCAGCACCAACAAGCGCACGCCCAGTGAGGGGCCCTTGGCGAAAAGCGGTTTAATAGGCCGCTCCTCCCAGGCAAATGTTCTGTTTATTCATACGGCATCAAACCGGCCTGGATGAAGACTGACAGAAGATAAACGCCAACAGGCAGCACTGCAAAGTGCTGCCTGCGCGCTCACCCATGTAATGCAATCCGCGACTTATTCGCTGGAGAGCAGGTCCATGGTGTGCTTGTCCATCATTTCCAATGCACGGCCACCGCCGCGAGCAACACAGGTCAGCGGGTCTTCGGCAACGATCACCGGCAGACCGGTTTCCTGGGCCAGCAACTTGTCGAGGTCACGCAGCAGCGCGCCACCACCGGTCAGCACCAGGCCACGCTCGGCGATGTCGGAAGCCAGTTCCGGCGGCGATTGCTCCAAGGCGCTTTTCACGGCCTGAACGATAGTTGCCAGGGACTCTTGCAGAGCTTCCAGCACTTCATTGGAGTTCAGGGTGAATGCGCGTGGAACGCCTTCGGCCAGGTTGCGACCGCGAACGTCGACTTCGCGAACTTCGCCGCCCGGGTAGGCCGTACCGATTTCCTGCTTGATGCGCTCGGCGGTGGATTCGCCGATCAGGCTGCCGTAGTTGCGACGCACGTAAGTGATGATCGCTTCGTCGAAGCGGTCGCCGCCAACGCGGACGGATTCGGCGTAGACCACACCGTTCAGGGAGATCAGCGCGATTTCGGTAGTACCACCACCGATATCCACGACCATCGAGCCGCGTGCTTCTTCAACCGGCAGGCCGGCACCGATCGCAGCAGCCATCGGCTCTTCGATCAGGAACACTTCACGCGCACCGGCACCAAGGGCCGATTCACGGATGGCACGACGCTCAACCTGGGTGGACTTGCATGGAACGCAGATCAGCACACGAGGGCTAGGCTGCAGGAAGCTGTTTTCGTGAACCTTGTTGATAAAGTATTGCAGCATCTTTTCGCAGACGCTGAAGTCGGCAATGACACCGTCCTTCATCGGACGAATGGCAGCAATGTTGCCCGGCGTACGGCCGAGCATGCGCTTGGCCTCGGTGCCGACAGCAACGACACTTTTCTGGTTACCGTGTGTCCGAATGGCCACAACCGATGGCTCATTCAGGACGATACCGCGCTCGCGCACGTAAATAAGGGTGTTGGCAGTGCCCAGGTCAATGGAAAGATCGCTGGAAAACATGCCACGCAGTTTCTTGAACATGGGAAAGGGACCCTAGGCAACGCGTGGGTAAAAAAGTGCGGCAAACTCTAACAACGACAGGGATTTTGGGCAAGGCGCCAATATGTTAAATTGGCCGCTTTTCTGTGCACCAAGCCCCACAATCGCGGCCTTATGACCGTAGAAGTGCGGTAGTGTTCCGACAATCTAACACACGGACGCCGTCCGTCCTGTTTTCCACTGGAGAAACCCGATGGCGCTAGAACGCTCCGACGTGGAAAAAATCGCTCATCTGGCCAGCCTTGGCCTTAATGATGCCGATCTTCCACAAATCACTTCGGCCCTCAACAGCATTCTCGGGCTGGTCGACGAAATGCAGGCGGTCAATACCGATGGTATCGAGCCGCTGGCCCACCCGCTGGAAGCCAGTCAGCGCCTGCGCGCCGACGTCGTGACCGAGACGAATAACCGCGAGGCCTATCAGTCCATCGCACCAGCGGTCGAAAACGGCCTGTATCTGGTTCCGAAAGTCATCGACTAAAGGGAAAGAGCCTGCAATGCATCAAATGACTCTGGCCGAGATCGCCCGCGGTCTCGCCGATAAAAAGTTTTCTTCCGAAGAGCTGACCAAAGTCCTGCTGGCGCGCATTACCCAGCTCGACCCGCAGCTCAACAGTTTCATCAGCCTCACCGAAGAGCTGGCCCTCGAGCAGGCGAAAGCCGCCGACGTGCGCCGGGCCAACGGTGAGAGCGGCGCGCTGCTTGGTGCGCCGATCGCCCACAAAGACCTGTTCTGCACCCAAGGCATCCGCACCAGCTGCGGCTCGAAGATGCTCGACAACTTCAAGGCGCCGTACGACGCCACCGTGGTTGCCAAACTGGCCGCCGCCGGCACCGTGACTCTGGGCAAGACCAACATGGACGAATTCGCCATGGGTTCGGCCAACGAGTCGAGCTGGTACGGCGCGGTGAAAAACCCGTGGAACCTGGAACACGTACCGGGCGGCTCGTCCGGTGGTTCGGCGGCGGCCGTTGCTGCTCGTCTGTTGCCGGCGGCTACCGCGACCGACACTGGCGGCTCGATCCGTCAGCCGGCCGCGTTCACCAACCTCACCGGCCTGAAACCGACCTACGGTCGTGTTTCGCGTTGGGGCATGATCGCCTACGCCTCCAGCCTCGATCAGGGCGGGCCTCTGGCTCGCACGGCCGAAGACTGCGCGATTTTGTTGCAAGGCATGGCTGGCTTCGATCCGAACGACTCCACCAGCATCGATGAACCGGTGCCGGACTACGCCGCCGGTCTGAATGGCTCGCTGCAAGGCCTGCGCATCGGCGTGCCGAAGGAATACTTCGGTGCCGGTCTCGACCCGCGTATCGCCGAGCTGATCCAGAACAGCATCAAAGAGCTGCAGAAGCTCGGTGCCGTGATCAAGGAAATCAGCCTGCCGAACATGCAGCACGCGATTCCTGCGTACTACGTGATCGCACCGGCGGAAGCCTCGTCCAACCTGTCGCGTTTCGACGGCGTGCGCTTCGGCCACCGCTGCGCAGACCCGAAGAACCTGGAAGACCTGTACAAACGCTCCCGCGGCGAAGGCTTTGGTGCCGAAGTGCAGCGCCGGATCATGGTCGGTGCCTACGCGCTGTCCGCCGGTTACTACGACGCCTACTACCTGAAAGCGCAGAAGATCCGTCGCCTGGTGAAGAACGACTTCATGACGGCCTTTAATGAAGTCGACATCATCCTCGGCCCGACCACGCCAAACCCGGCCTGGAAACTCGGCGCCAAGAACAGCGACCCGGTCGCTGCCTACCTGGAAGACGTCTACACCATCACCGCCAACCTCGCGGGCCTGCCGGGCCTGTCGATGCCGGCCGGTTTCGTCGACGGCCTGCCGGTCGGCGTGCAACTGCTCGCTCCGTATTTCCAGGAAGGTCGCCTGTTGAACGTTGCCCACCAGTATCAGTTGAACACTGACTGGCACACCCGCACCCCAACCGGCTTCTGAGGAGACACACATGCAATGGGAAGTCGTGATCGGGCTGGAGATTCACACCCAGCTCACCACCCGGTCGAAAATCTTTTCCGGTAGTTCCACCACATTCGGTTCCGAGCCGAACACCCAGGCCAGCCTGATCGACCTGGGCATGCCCGGCGTGCTGCCGGTGCTCAACCAGGAAGCCGTGCGCATGGCGGTGATGTTCGGTCTGGCGATTGACGCCGAGATCGGTCAGCACAACGTGTTCGCCCGCAAGAACTACTTCTACCCGGATCTGCCGAAGGGCTACCAGATCAGCCAGATGGAATTGCCGATCGTCGGCAAGGGCCACCTGGACATCGCCCTGGAAGACGGCACCGTCAAACGCGTAGGCATCACTCGTGCGCACCTGGAAGAAGACGCCGGCAAGAGCCTGCACGAAGAATTCAGCGGTGCCACCGGCATCGACCTGAACCGTGCCGGCACACCGCTGCTGGAAATCGTTTCCGAACCTGACATGCGCAGTGCCAAGGAAGCCGTGGCCTACGTCAAGGCGATCCACGCGCTGGTGCGCTACCTGGGCATCTGCGACGGCAACATGGCCGAAGGCTCGCTGCGTTGCGACTGCAACGTGTCGATCCGTCCGAAAGGCCAGGTTGAATTCGGCACGCGCTGCGAGATCAAGAACGTCAACTCGTTCCGTTTCATCGAGAAGGCGATCAACTCCGAGATCCAGCGTCAGATCGACCTGATCGAAGACGGCGGCAAAGTGATCCAGCAGACCCGTCTGTATGATCCGAACAAGGACGAAACCCGTCCGATGCGCAGCAAGGAGGAAGCCAACGACTACCGTTACTTCCCCGATCCGGACCTGCTGCCGGTGGTCATCGAGGACTCGTTCCTCAACGACGTACGCGGCACCCTGCCGGAACTGCCACCGCAAAAACGCGAGCGCTTCCAGAGTGCGTTCGGTCTGTCGGCCTACGACGCCAACGTGCTGGCCACCAGCCGTGAGCAGGCGGACTACTTCGAGAAGGTCGCAAGCATCGGCGGCGACGCCAAACTGGCGGCGAACTGGGTGATGGTCGAGTTGGGCAGCCTGCTCAACAAGCAGAACCTGGACATCGAGGATTCGCCGGTTTCGGCCGAGCAACTGGGCGGCATGCTGCAGCGCATCAAGGACAACACCATCTCCGGCAAGATCGCCAAAGTGGTGTTCGAAGCGATGGCCAACGGCGAAGGCAGCGCGGACGAGATCATCGAAAAGCGCGGCCTGAAGCAGGTCACCGACACTGGCGCGATCTCGGCAGTGCTGGACGAAATGCTCGCGGCCAACGCCGAGCAGGTCGAGCAATACCGTGCGGCAGACGAAGCCAAGCGCGGCAAGATGTTCGGCTTCTTCGTCGGTCAGGCCATGAAAGCCTCCAAAGGCAAGGCCAACCCGCAGCAAGTGAACGAACTGCTGAAAAGCAAGCTCGATGGCTGATGAAAATGGGGCCAGTTCCAACGCCTGGCTCCATTCCCTGTGGGAGCCGGCAGGCTGGCTCCCACATCTGTTTTCGGGAAACCTTTGAATGAAGCGTCTATTCATCAGCTGCGCCCTGCTCTCTCTGCTGGCCGGTTGCGCCAGCACCGACACCATCGACCCGCACGGTTACGACCAGACCGGCGTCGCCTCCTATTACGGAGCCAAACACCACGGTAAACGCACCGCCAGCGGCGAAGCGTTCAACCAGAATTCCCTGACCGCCGCCCATCGCCAGTTGCCATTCGGCACACGGGTGAAGGTCACCAACCTGAAAAACGACAAATCCTGCGTGGTGCGCATCAATGACCGCGGGCCGCACACCCGTGGGCGCATCATCGATGTTTCACGCGAAGCCGCCGAACGTCTCGGCATGATTGGCAGCGGCACGGCACGGGTTCGCGTGCAGGCCCTCGACGACTGATGGAGCGCCCGCCATTTTCGGACTGACCGATTTACCGCTGATCAACGTGATCGAACTGCTCTGTGGGCTGTTCCTGCTGATCGCCGGTGCCGAACTGATGGTGCGCGCCGCCGTGCGCCTGGCTGCGCGCCTGCATGTGCGGCCGCTGATCATCGGCCTGACCATCGTCGCCCTCGGCAGCAGTGCCCCGCAAATGGCGGTCAGCCTGCAAGCGACCCTGACGCACAACCCCGACATCGCCGTCGGCAGCGTGATCGGCAGCAGCATTTTCAACATCCTTGTGACCCTCGGCCTGTCGGCGCTGATCATTCCGCTGCGGGTTTCGCGACAACTGGTGCGCCTGGACATCCCGCTGATGATCGGCGCCAGCCTGCTGGTGTTCGTACTGGCCTGGAATGAGGAGATCGGCCGTTTCGACGGTGTTCTGCTGCTGAGCGCGTTGGGGCTGTATCTCGGCTTGCTGCTGCGCCAGTCGCGCCACTCGGCCCGGCCGCATTCCGATCATCCTCAGACTCAGCCGGCTCCCTGGTTCACCAGCCTGCTGATGATCGTCGCCGGGCTGGCCATGCTGGTGTTCGCCGGGCATTTGCTGCTGGGTGCAGCGGTCGCGGTGGCCACCGATCTCGGGTTCTCCGAGCGCGTCATCGGCCTGACCGTGGTCGCGGTCGGCACCTCGCTGCCGGAACTCGCCACTTCGTTGATCGCCGCGTTGCGCGGTCAGCGGGACATTGCCGTGGGCAACGTGATCGGCGCCAACCTGTTCAACCTGCTCGGGGTCCTCGGCATCACCGCATTGATCGCACCGACGCCACTGTCGGTGTCGCCGAATGCACTGGATTTCGACCTGCCGGTGATGCTCGGCGTCGCCGCGCTGTGCCTGCCGGTGTTCTATTCCGGCTACCGCGTGACCCGGGCCGAAGGCTTGTTGCTGCTCGGTTTGTACCTGGCGTACGGGCTGCACGTGGTGTCCTTCACCACCGGCATGCCGCTGGCCGGCAAGCTCGAACGGTTGATGCTGTTTTATGTCCTGCCGACGCTGCTGACGTTTCTGTTTATCACGTCGGTGCGCGCCTGGCGCCGCCAACACCACAAGAGGGATGTGCCATGACCGAATCGAAGAAATCCGGGGTCGAAATCCGCCGCCAGGTAATGGGCGATGCATTTGTCGACCGCGCGCTGGGCAACGCCACTGAATTCACCCAACCGCTGCAGGATTTCGTCAACGAACACGCCTGGGGCGGCGTGTGGAATCGCGAAGGTTTGCCGCTGAAAACCCGCAGCCTGATCACCCTCGCCGCGCTGACCGCGTTGAAGTGCCCGCAAGAGTTGAAGGGCCACGTGCGCGGTGCGTTGAACAATGGCTGCACGGTCGATGAGATCCGTGAAGCGCTGCTGCATTGCGCGGTGTATGCCGGCGTGCCGGCGGCGATCGATGCGTTTCGTGCGGCGCAGGAAGTGATCGACAGTTACCAGAAGCCTGAGTAACCGCCAGTTCTCAGATCCACCCGCCCCACTGCAAGAAGAAGATCCCGACGTTGGTGGTGATCGCCGCCATCAACGTGGTCAACACGATGATCGCCGCCGCCAGTTCATGATTGCCCTGGGCTGCACGGGCCATGACAAAACTCGCGGCCGCCGTCGGGCTGCCGAAGTACAGAAACAGAATCCCCAGCTCCGCCCCACGAAAGCCCCACAGCCACGCACCCAACGTCGCGAGCACCGGCAGGCCGATCATCTTCACCAGACTGGAACTCAGCGCCAGGCTGCCGCTCTTGCGCAACGCCGCCAGCGACAGTGTGCCGCCAATGCAGATCAGCGCCAGCGGCAGCGTGGTTTGCGCCAGGTACTGACCCGACGTTTCCAGCCATCCCGGCAACCCGATCTTGAACCAGGCAAACGGCGCCGCCGCGATCACGCTGATGATCAGCGGATTGCTGATGACGCTTTTGCAGATGCTCCACGGATCGGACTTGATCACCGGGCTGTAGACCGCCAGCACAATGGTCGACAGCGTGTTGTAGAAGAGGATCACCAGCGCCGCGAGAATCGCCCCGAGGGAAATCCCGTAGTCGCCATACATGCTCGCCGCCAGCGCCAGACCGATCACCCCGTTGTTGCCGCGAAACGCACCTTGGGTGTAGATGCCGCGATCCTCACGCGGGCAGCGGAAAATCGCCCAGCCCCAGGCCAGGGCAAAACTGGCCAGCGTGGCAAGGGCGAAGTAGATCAGCAGCGCCGGTTGCAGCGCGGCGTGCAGGTCGGCATGCAGGATGCCGAGAAACAGCAGCGCCGGCATGGTGACGTTGAACACCAGCGACGACGCCGTGTGGATGAAGTTGTCGTTGATCCAGTCGATGCGCTTGAGCAACACCCCCAGAAACAGCATGGCAAACACCGGCGCGGTGATGTTCAGGGTTTCGAGGAAGATTGCCAGCATGCCGGGGAGCCTTGGAGGTGAGCGTCGTTAGGGGGCTAATGATAAGCCACTTTCACCCCGATCGTTCCCACGCAGAGCGTGGGAACGATCAACCATCAAGTAATCGGCGCCGGATTGAACAACGTAATGTCGTTATGCAGCTTGTGCTTCTCCGCCCACGTCTGCTGCTTGCCGCTCGCCACATCCAGATAGTAGTGGAACAACTCCCAACCCAACTCCTCGATGGTCGCGCGCCCAGTGGCAATGCGCCCGGCATCAATGTCGATCAGATCCGGCCAGCGCTGCGCCAGTTCGGTACGGGTCGAAACCTTCACCACCGGCGCCATGGCCAGACCATAAGGCGTACCTCGCCCGGTGGTGAACACATGCAGGTTCATCCCCGCCGCCAGTTGCAACGTGCCGCAGACAAAATCACTCGCCGGCGTCGCGCAGAAGATCAAACCTTTCTGCTTGAAGCGCTCCCCAGGGCCGAGCACGCCGTTGATCGCACTGCTGCCGGATTTGACGATCGACCCCAGCGACTTCTCGACAATGTTCGACAACCCGCCCTTCTTGTTACCCGGCGTGGTGTTGGCGCTGCGATCCGCCTCGCCCTTGGCCAGGTAACGGTCGTACCAGTCCATCTCGCGCACCAGTTCCTCGGCAACGGTTTTGGTCTGGGCCCGTGAGGTCAGCAGGTAAATCGCGTCACGCACTTCGGTGACTTCGGAAAACATCACCGTCGCCCCCGCCCGCAGCAGCAAATCCGAGGCATAACCCAGCGCGGGGTTCGCGGTGATCCCGGAAAACGCATCGCTGCCACCGCACTGCATGCCGAGGATCAGCTCGGACGCCGGCACGGTTTCCCGGCGGCGCTGGTCGAGTTTCTTCAGGCGAACTTCGGCCAGTTCCATGATCTGCTCGATCATTTCGGTGAAGCCGTGACTGGAATCCTGCAAGCGATACAGCCACGGCTCGCTCAGGTCCACCGACGCATCGTCCTCGTGCATCACCTGCCCGGCCTGCAATTTCTCGCAACCCAGACTGATCACCAGCGCCTCGCCACCGAGGTTCGGGTTGCGCGCCAGATTGCGCACGGTACGGATCGGGATGTAGGCATCGGTGGCCGTGATGGCCACGCCGCAACCGTAACTGTGGGTCAGCGCCACCACGTCATCGACGTGCGGGTACTTCGGCAACAGTTCATCCTTGATCCGCTTTACCGCGTGATCCAGCACCCCGGTGACGCATTGCACGGTGGTGGTGATCCCGAGGATGTTGCGCGTGCCGACGGTGCCGTCGGCATTGCGATAACCCTCGAAGGTGTAACCCTCCAGCGGTGCCTGCGCGGCCGGCACTTCGGTGGACAGCGGCAGGCTGTCCAGCGGTGGCGCGGTCGGCATGCGCAGTTGATCTTCCTTGACCCAACTGCCACGGGGAATCGGCTGCAACGCATAGCCGATGATCTGGCCGTAGCGAATCACCTGACCGCCCTCGGGAATGTCCTCGAGGGTGACCTTGTGGCTCTGCGGCACGAAATCCACCGTCTCAAGGCCATCGGCGAATGCGGTGCCGGCCGGAACGCCCTGGTCGTTGACCACGACCACTACGTTGTCCCGCTCGTGCAGGCGGATGTAGCGCGGCGAGTCGGAATGTTCAATCAACTGCATGACGCCGCTCCTCAGGAATGCGCTTGAGACAATTTACCGGTGGCTTCGGAACCGCCATTGGCTGGCGGCTCTTTGAGTACCACACGTTTGATCGGGCCGACGATCACCAGGTAGCTGAACACCGCCACCAGTGCGTTGGCGCCAACGAACACCAGCGCCCATTTGAACGAACCGGTGGAGCTGATGATGTAGCCGATGACGATCGGCGTGGTGATCGACGCGATGTTGCCGAAGGTGTTGAACAGGCCACCGCTCAGACCGGCGATCTGTTTCGGCGAGGTGTCGGAGACCACCGCCCAGCCCAGCGCGCCCACGCCTTTGCCGAAGAAGGCCAGGGCCATGAAACCGACCACCATCCATTCCACTTCAACATAGTTGCACGCGACGATGCTGCTGGAGACCAGCAGGCCGGCGATGATCGGCGCCTTGCGAGCGAAGGTCAGCGAATGGCCCTTGCGCAGCAGGTAATCGGAAATCACCCCGCCGAGGACGCCACCGATAAAGCCGCAGATCGCCGGCAACGAGGCGATGAAACCGGCCTTGAGAATGGTCATGCCGCGTTCCTGCACCAGGTACACCGGGAACCAGGTCAGGAAGAAATAGGTGATGCCGTTGATGCAGTACTGGCCCAGGTACACGCCGAGCATCATGCGATTGGTCAGCAACTGACGGATGTAATCCCACTTCGGGCCGTCAGCCTTTTTGCCTTGCTTCTGGTCCATGTCGACCATGCCGCCGTTGTCGGCAATGAACTTCACTTCCGCTTCGTTGGCCATCGGGTGCTGGCGCGGGCTGTGGATAACCTTCAGCCAGATCAGCGAGAACACGATGCCGAACAGGCCCATGACGATGAACACGTGCTCCCAGCCGAAGGTGTAGACGATCCAGCCCATCAGCGGCGCGAACAGCACAGTGGCGAAGTACTGCGCCGAGTTGAAGATCGCCGAAGCCGTACCGCGTTCAGCGGTCGGGAACCAGGCCGCCACGATACGGGCGTTGCCGGGGAACGATGGCGCCTCGGCCAACCCCACCAGAAAGCGCAGCATGAACAGCGCGACGATGGCCGTGGACATGCCGAACTCACCGACGAAGCCTTGCAGCACGGTGAACAGCGACCAGGTGAAGATGCTCAGGGCATAGACTTTTTTCGAGCCGAAGCGATCGAGCAGCCAGCCACCGGGAATTTGCCCGGCCACGTAGGCCCAACCGAATGCAGAGAAGATGTAGCCGAGGGTGACCGCGTCGATGCCGAGGTCTTTTTGCAAACTGGAACCGGCGATCGCGATGGTGGCGCGGTCGGCGTAGTTGATCGTGGTCACCAGGAACAGCATGAGCAGGATCAAATAGCGGACGTGAGTCGGCTTGGACGATTGCATGTAGATGTACTCCCACTGATTATTTTTATGCGGGTAAAACATTCTTTGGTCTTGTGCCGCGCAGGGCCTTGGCAATAACCCTGCGCGGGTGCAGCGACTTACGAACCGATGTAGGCGGTTTTCACCACGGTGTAGAACTCTTGCGCGTAACGGCCTTGCTCACGTGAGCCATAGGATGAACCCTTACGGCCCCCGAACGGAACGTGGTAATCGACACCGGCGGTCGGCAGGTTGACCATCACCATCCCGGCCTGGGAATGACGCTTGAAGTGGTTGGCGTACTTCAGCGACGTGGTGGCGATACCCGCCGACAGACCGAACTCGGTGTCGTTGGCCATGGCCAGCGCGGCGTCGTAGTCGGCGACGCGGACGATGTTGGCCACCGGGCCGAAGATCTCTTCGCGGCTGATACGCATCGACGCTTCGCTATCGGCAAATAGGGTCGGCGCGAGGAAGTAGCCCTCGGTGTCACAGGTCACCAGACCGCCACCGCTGACCACGCGCGCGCCTTCGGACTGGCCGATGTCGATGTATTTCAGGTCCTGCTCAAGCTGCGCCTGGGAGACCACCGGACCAATGTCGGTGCCGGCCTTCAACGCGTGACCGACCTTGATCGACTTCATGCGCTCGGCCATGGCTTCAACGAACTTGTCGTGAATCCCGGCAGTGACAATCAAGCGGCTAGACGCCGTGCAACGCTGGCCGGTGGAGTAGAACGCGCTCTGCACCGACAACTCGACCGCCTGCTTAAGGTCGGCGTCGTCGAGAATGATCTGCGGATTCTTGCCGCCCATCTCCAGCTGAACCTTGGTCTGGCGCGACACGCAATTGACCGCGATCTGACGTCCCACACCGACGGAACCGGTGAAGCTGATGCCGTCGACTTTCGGGCTGTTGACCAGCGCTTCACCCACTACGCGTCCGCTGCCCATCACCAGGTTGAACACGCCAGCCGGGAAGCCTGCGCGGGAGATGATTTCGGCCAGCGCCCAGGCGCAACCCGGCACCAGATCCGCCGGTTTCAACACCACGCAGTTGCCGTAGGCCAGGGCCGGGGCGATTTTCCACGACGGAATCGCAATCGGGAAATTCCACGGGGTGATCAGGCCGACCACGCCGAGGGCTTCGCGGGTGACTTCGACGTTGACGCCCGGGCGCACCGACGGCACGTAATCGCCAGACAGACGCAGGCATTCACCGGCGAAGAACTTGAAGATGTTGCCGGCGCGGGTCACTTCGCCAATGGCTTCCGGCAGGGTCTTGCCCTCTTCCCGGGCCAGCAGGGTACCGAGCTCTTCGCGACGGGCGAGGATTTCAGTACCGACCTTGTCCAGCGAGTCGTGGCGAGCCTGAATGCCTGAGGTCGACCACGCCGGGAACGCAGCGCGAGCGGCGTCGATGGCGGCGTTGACCTGAGCCAGATCGGCCTTGGCGTAATCGCCGATGGTGTCGCTCAGCTCGGACGGGTTGATGTTGACCGAGTAATCGTTGCCGGCGATCCACTCACCGTTGATGTAGTTGTCATAGCGCTTGGTCACGAATCATTCTCCTGACGCAAAAGGCCGCTGATTGCTCAGCGGCCTTGTTTAGAGGGTTGGGTTACTGCGCACCTTGCTTGTCGATCAGCGCGGCGAGCATTTCGTACTCTTCGCGGGTCAGGTCGGTCAGCGGCGCCCGCACCGGGCCTGCGTCATAGCCGGCGATCTTGGCGCCTGCCTTGACGATGCTCACGGCGTAACCGGCCTTGCGGTTGCGGATGTCCAGGTACGGCAGGAAGAAGTCGTCGATGATTTTGCCGACGGTGGCGTGATCTTCGCGGGCAATCGCGTGGTAGAAATCCATCGCGGTTTTCGGGATGAAGTTGAACACCGCCGACGAGTAGACCGGCACGCCCAGGGCCTTGTAGGCAGCGGCGTAGACTTCGGCGGTCGGCAGACCACCGAGGTAGCTGAAGCGATCACCGAGGCGACGACGGATCGACACCATCAGCTCGATATCACCCAGACCGTCCTTGTAGCCGATCAGGTTCGGGCAGCGCTCGGCCAGACGTTCCAGCAGCGGCGCGGTCAGGCGGCAGACGTTGCGGTTGTAAACCACCACACCGATGTTCACCGATTTGCACACCGCTTCAACGTGGGCGGCAACGCCGTCTTGGCTGGCTTCGGTCAGGTAATGCGGCAGCAACAACAGACCTTTGGCGCCCAGACGCTCGGCTTCCTGAGCGTATTCGATGGCCTGGCGGGTCGAACCACCGACACCGGCGAGGATCGGCACGCTGCTGGCACAGGTGTCGACGGCAGTCTTGATGATTTCCGAGTATTCGCTGGCAGCCAGGGAGAAGAATTCGCCGGTACCACCGGCGGCGAACAGGGCCGAAGCACCGTACGGGGCCAGCCATTCCAGGCGTTTGATGTAGCCCGCGCGGTTGAAATCGCCCTGGGCATTGAAATCGGTGACCGGGAACGACAGCAGGCCGGCGGAGAGGATGGACTTCAGTTCTTGTGGATTCATTATTCGAACACCCTGGTAGCAACGTTTTTTTGTGAGTGGACCGTTCAGCCTTCGCCGAAGTTGTAGGTCATCGTACAACTTAAAAGATAACCGTCAACTGCATTTCATCGCTGGGGGGCATTTTTTGTCGGACAGGATTTCTTTTTGACGTAGGCGTTTTCTCGACTAGGCTTCAATTAACTGTATATACATACAGCTATATAAGAACCTGCCGACGACATATCAAGGAGAAAGAAATGTCCGGTCTACAACCAAAATGCCTTGAAAAACCCACACCGCTCATCGCCCGTTTCGATGATCTTTTTACCCCCAACGGCATCGCCTTCAGTGCTGAAAATCCGCATCTGCTGCTGCACATTGCCGACTCGCACAGCGATGTCGAACCCGCCCTCGCCCTGCCCGGCAAAGCCATGAAAGGCAAACCGCCGCTGCGCTTCGAAGGCGCGGAACACACGGCTATCGGCGATAACACCTGGCTTCGCTTCGTTGAAAACGCCGAGCCGGTGCTCGCGCAAAACGTGCCCTTGCATCTGCCGAACGGACTGGCGCTGACCTATGGCCAGGTGCTGGCGCTGGGCGGTGATTTCTACGGAGTCGTCGACCGGCCGATCAACGAAGGCGCCACCCCGGCGGATCGTCTGCTGCGCTTCACGGCAGCTTTCGACACCCTCGCCGCCGTGCCGGCTTCCAAGGCCGAAGCGCCACAGATTCTCGCGATCATGCAAAAAGAGATCGACGCCGTTAAACAGGCGATCAAGGACGGCAAACCACCCCACGAAGCCTACGACGCACTGGGAGATACGTTGTCGGAAGAGTGGAACAAGATCACCGGCGGCGGCAGTTTCGTCTCGGCGCTGTTCCCGCTCGGTCGCTACCTGAAACTGGCGGCGAACAATGCCGACCATTTCGGCGAATGGGCCCGCCAAGCCTACATCGCCGGGCACACCGCCGCCCTGCAAACTGCCGCTGCCGCCCACGCCAGTCAAGACGAGCTGCAACTGGAACGGGCCTACGCGATGAACGCGTTCGCCGATCACTATCTCACCGACCTGTTCTCCTCCGGGCATTTGCGAGTGCCCCGCAAGGCCATGGCCGCCGCAGTGACGCCGAGCGATCTGGGCTCTCTGATCACCCGGTTCATGCACGACGAAGACAGCAAATTCGGCCTCAAGGTACGCAACGCCCGGGGCGAGCAATGGCGGGCATTCGGCGACAAGCGCTACTTCGAGGCGACCGACACCGACAATCGCAATCAGGTGAATCACGCGGTGCAGGATTCGGCTGACGAAGTGTATGCCGCCTATTCCAGCGGCAACGTGCCGACCACCTTCAACGCACTGCAACGGTTGCCGGACCTGACTTTCGTGATGAGTCTGACGAACAATTTCTCGCCACTGTTCCGCCTTCAGGGCAACAAAGTCCTGCGGCGCAAGGACGTGAACAACCTCAACGACACCGCCACCGTCGACGACTGGTGGGGCTGGAGCACTTACCTGCTGCTCAAGGACTATCACCCAACCGGCAACACGAATTAAGGAGCGATTCGATGACGATCAAATTGAAAGTGGAACTGGCTTCCGGCCAATCGTTGAAAGGTGCGCCGCTGCAATTGCTGCGCGACGGCGTGGCCATCGCCCGGGCGTCGGTGGATGCCCAGGGCCAGGCGACATTCGACGTCCGGCCCGCCCCGGGCAAACTGGCGGTCAGGGTGGATCGTTCGATTCTGCCCCAGAGCTGAAATGCCCGGACAAGATTGCCCCGGCGCGCCTCACCGATTCGCCGGGTAAAGTGCGACGACTGCCGCGAAGGATCGCGGCAGATCTTTCAAGGAGAACGAAGCATGACGTTTGCCGCTGCACACCTTCCGCAATTTCCCGATCACGCCAGCGATTCGATCATCCTGCGCCTGTCTGCCCTGGATGACGACCTGATCATCCGCGTCCCCGATGGACAGGACACACCGCCGAACTGGGATGTATATCCGATCCTCGGTGATGATCCAGAAGAGCCTGAATGGCTGGGTCTGTCGGAGCCGACCGGCGTCTGGGATGACGCACTCGACGACATGGTCGGCCTGACCGGGATCGAACTGAGCATCCCGAAATTCGAGCTGGAAAAGTACCTGAACAGCACCGTTGAGCTTCGCTACAAGTTCGCCGATGAGTCCAGCCTGGAACCGTGTTCGGAGCCGCTGAAGCTCTACGTCGAAGCCTGATTCCTCAACCCTGCGCCTGCGCTTCTTCATGCGCCTGACGCAGCCGTTCGCGGCTGTTGGTCAGGTGCAGGCGCATGGCCGCGCGGGCGGCATCGGAATCCTGACGGGCGATGGCCTCGTAGATTTCCTCGTGCTCACGGCTCAGGCGATTCATGTAGTGCTGCTGGTCGTCATGGGCCAGGCGCGCGGAGTTCAGCCGCGTGCGCGGAATGATGCTGGTGCCCAGGTGGGTCATGATGTCGGTGAAATAGCGGTTGCCGGTGGACAGCGCGATTTGCAGGTGGAACTGGAAGTCCGACGCCACTGCATCGCTGGCATGGGCCACGCTTTCGTTCAATGCATCGAGGGCGGCGCGCATGGCGGCCAGTTGTTCGGTGCTGCGACGTTGTGCGGCGAGACCGGCGGACTCTACTTCGAGGCTGATACGGAATTCGAGAATCGCCAGCACATCACGCAGGGTGACCACGGTCGCCGGGTCGATCCGAAAACCGCTCGGGCTCGGTGTGTCGAGGACGAAAGTGCCGATGCCGTGACGGGTTTCGACCTGCCCTGCAGCCTGTAGTCGGGAAATCGCCTCGCGCACCACGGTACGGCTGACACCATTGGCTTCCATGATCGCCGACTCGGTGGGCAACTTGTCGCCACGCTTGAGCAGACCGTCGCGGATCTGCTCGGTCAGCACCGTCACCAGTTCCTGTGCCAGGCTGCGGCGCTTGCGAGGGAGGCGCGGGGTGTCGATCGGGTTTTCCATGGTCTGCGTTTATCTCGAAAATTCGGCTAGAGGGGCATCATAGCCCAAGGGAGTTGTACGATCACCGTCCTCTGTGGGAGCAGGCTCCCACAGATTCAGTACACATCAAGCCGTGACGGTCTGCTCGACCAGATGCCCGCTGTCGATCCGTACATGCCGTGGATGGAAGCGCTTGAGGCTGCTGCGATGGCCGACGCTGACGATGCTCAGGCCCGGCAACTGATCGATCAGTGCCTGATACAGCGTGGCCTCGTCTTCTTCGTCCATCGCCGACGTCGCTTCGTCCATGTACAGCCAGTGCGGTGCGTAGAGCAGCGCACGAGCAAAGGCCAGACGTTGCTGTTCACCCGGCGAGAGCATGCGCTGCCAGTGATTGGCTTCGTCCAGTCGTGCCACCAGATGCGGCAGACGGCAGGTTTCCAGCACTTGTGCATAACGCTCTGGCGAGTAGGTGTCGCCCGGTTGTGGATAACTCAAGGCTTCACGCAGGGTCCCAATCGGCAGATACGGTTTTTGCGGCAGGAACAGATAACGCGATGCCGGCAGACGGATGCTGCCGTGGCCGGCCGGCCACAAATGCCCCATCGCCCGCAGCAGTGTCGACTTGCCGCTGCCGGAGCGGCCGCTGAGCATCACTCGATCACCCGCCTCCACGGTCATGTCGGCGCTGGTCAGCAGGTGACGACCGTCAGCCAGGTCCAGACCGAGGTTGTGTACCTTCAGTTCATCACCGTGATTCTGTACATCGATGGCCGGTGCCCGGTCTTCGTTGTCGCTCATGGCCTGACGGAAGCTCAACAAACGATCACAAGTCGCTCGCCATGCGGCGAGGTCCGAGTACGCGGAGATGAACCAGCTGAAGTTCTCCTGCACGTTGCCGAATGCCGAGTTGATCTGCATCAGCTCACCCAGTTCGATCTTGCCGGACAGGTAACGCGGTGCCGCGACGATGAAGGGGAAGATGATTGCGATCTGGCCGTAACCCGAGGTGAAGAACGTCAGGCGCTTGGACACCCGCATGATGTCCCAGAAGTTGTGCCAGACCAGACCGAAGCGGCTGCTCAGACGACGATTTTCGTTGGGCTCGCCGTTGTACAGTGCAATGCTCTCGGCGTTCTCGCGCACCCGCACCATCGAGAAACGCAGGTCGGCTTCGAAACGTTGTTGTTGGTTGTTCAGGCCGATCAGGCGTCGACCGATCAGGTGCGTCAGCCAGCTGCCGACCGCCGCATACAGCAGCGCACACCAGAACATGTAACCGGGAATCTCGACGCCGAACACCTCAATGCTGCCCGACACTCCCCACAGAATGATCGAGAACGACACCAGGCTGACCACCGTGCGGATCAAGCCCAATGCGAGGCTCAAGGTGTTGCTGGTGAAGGTATTCAGGTCTTCGGAAATCCGTTGGTCAGGGTTATCGGTGTAGCCGCCCTGCTCCAGTTGGTAGTAGTTCTTGTGCCCGAGCCAGCGCTTGAAATGGTTTTCGGTGAGCCACGCCCGCCAGCGGATGGTCAGCATCTGCGTCAGGTACTGGCGATACACCGCGCCGAGAATCGCCACGGCCGCAATGCCGCAGAAATACAGGATCAACTGCCAGAACGCCGCCTCGTCCTTCTTTTGCAGGGCGTTGTAGAAATCCTTGTACCAACTGTTGAGCCACACCGAGATGCCGACGCTGAACAGCGACAGCGCGATCACGGCGATCAGCAACGTCCAGGCCTTGCCCTTCTCTTCACTGCGCCAGTACGGCGTGGTCATGGCCCACACCTTGCGAAAAAACTGCCCGCGCACAGCATCGTTGACCGCGGAATATTCAGCGTTCTGATTCATGGATAAGGCTCGATAAAGAAAAGAACAGACACGCACCGATCATAGTTGATCGGTGCGCTTTATCGCGAGGGCTGGCGATGGCCGTTCAGCGCAGGTTCAGCGACGAACCGGGCGCTTCTGCAGTTTGCGCTGCAGGGTGCGGCGGTGCATGCCCAGAGCACGTGCAGTGGCGGAGATGTTGCCTTCGTGCTCGGTCAGCACGCGCTGAATGTGTTCCCATTGCAGGCGATCCACCGACATCGGGTTTTCCGGCACCAGGCTGTCGAGGTCGGCGTGCTCGGACAGCAGCGCCGCCAGCACGTCGTCGGCGTCGGCCGGTTTGCACAGGTAATTGCAGGCGCCGCGCTTGATCGCTTCGACCGCCGTGGCAATGCTCGAGTAACCGGTGAGGATCACCACGCGCATTTCCGGGTCCAGCTCCAGCAGCTTCGGCAGCAGGACCAGACCGGAGTCGCCGTCCATTTTCAGGTCCAGCGCGGCATAGTCCGGCAGATCGGCCTGGGCGATGGTCAGGCCTTCCTCGGCGGAACCGGCGGTGCTGACGCGGAAACCACGGCGAGCCATGGCGCGGGCCATCACCCGGGTGAAGGTCGCGTCGTCATCGACCAACAGCAAATGCGGCAGTTCTTCGCCTTCGACTTGGATTTCGTCACTCATGTTGCTCTCCTCGGGCGCCGTGGGGCAGGCGCAGCTCGGTGAGCGTGCCGCCTTCCTCATGACTATAGAGTTTCACTGAGCCGCCGGCGCGTGTCACGCTGGCCTTGCTCAAAAACAGGCCCAGGCCGAAACCTTTGCCCTTGGTGGTAAAAAACGGTTTGCCGATCTGCTCGGCGATGGCCAGCGGTACACCGGCGCCATGATCGCGGATGCTGATGGTCAGGTCTTCAGCGGTCCAGTCCAGCGTCACCTGAAGGTTTTCCGGGCAGGCATCGGCGGCGTTGTTCAGCAGATTCAACAAGGCCTGGGTCAGATCCGGCGGCGGTGCTACACGCGGCAACGTGCCCTGGCCCAGGCGCTGGAAGCGGTAACTGGCCTCGGGACGCATCAGGTGCCAGCGGTTGAGCGCCTCGTCGAGCCATTCGGTGACGTCCTGCATCTCCACCGCCATCCGGCGATTGGCTTCGGCGGCGCGCACCAGTTGTTGCAGGGTTTCCTTGCAGAGTTTCACCTGATCCTTCAGCACCTTCAGGTCTTCCTGAAGCATCGGGTCGTGATGATCCTGCTGCATTTCGTTGAGCAACACGCTCATGGTCGCCAGCGGCGTACCCAGTTCATGGGCGGCACCGGCGGCCTGAGTCGCCACGGCCAGCAATTGCTGATCACGCAGGCCTTCTTCGCGGCGGATCGCCCGCAATTCTTCCTGCCGGCGCAGCTCTTCAGCCATGCGAGCGGCGAAGAAAGTAATCACCGCCGCCGCCAGCGCGAAGCTCAGCCACATGCCGTAGATCTGCAGGTTCTCCCGGGCCACCGGCAGGGTTTCCAGCGGATAGAAATGCGTCAGCATCAGGGTGTACAAGGCCAGCGCAATACCCGACAGCACCACCGAATAACGCCATGGCAGCGTCACCGCGGCAATGGTCAGCGGCACCAGATAATACGAAACGAACGGGTTGGTCGAACCACCGGAGAAATACAGCAAGGCACTGTGGATAAACAGATCGCAGGCCAGTTGCAGCGCGTATTCGAGCTCGGTAACCGGCCACGAGGTGCGCAGGCGCACGGCGGTGAATACACAGAGCAGAATCGAACAGCCGAGGGTCATCACCAGTTGCACCCACGGCAACGGCAACAGATCCAGCCAGTAGGCCAGGCCCACGGAACCGGCCTGCGCGGCGAGCACCAGCGTGCGGATGAAAGTCAGCCGCCAGAGGTTCTGGCGAGTGGCGGAAGTCAGTTGTACGGGGGCGAGCATGAGCTCTCCTGATGAGCGCTCCAGGCGGATCGCACGGAGTATAACCAAGGCGCGGGCTTGAGAGGCGAAAGTGCGGCAAACGACCACATGGCAAAAAGCTTCGCGGCGGCTATAAGGCCCATCTGTATAGAAGTTGTAACTGGGCGAACCGGATCATAAAAGCTACAGTCTGATGGTTTCACGCAGGCCCCCGAACCATCACCTGCGCCCTCATCAAGGAGCTTTCATGCACACATTTCGCCGCAGCGCCGCCCTTCTCGCCCTGACCGTCGGCAGCGTCGCCAGCCTTCCGGCCCTGGCCGCCGATGAGCTGCACTACAACCAGATTTCCCTGCGCGCCGAAGTCAGCCAGGAAGTGGCCCGCGACCTGATGATCGTGACCCTCTACACCGAAGAGCAAAACACTGACCCGGCCAAACTCGCCGCCGACGTCAGCACCACCATGAACAAGGCCCTGGCCCAGGCCAAGCAAGTCAAAGACATCACCCTGCGCCAGGGCAGCCGCAACAGCTACCCGATCTACGACACCAAGGGCCAGAAAATCACCGGCTGGCGCGAGCGCGCCGAACTGCGTCTGGAAAGCGCCGACTTCGCCGCCCTGTCCAAACTCACCGGCGAACTGCTGACCGACCTGAAAATGGGCGGCATGGACTTCGCCATCGCCGACCCGACCCGCAAGGCCAGCGAAGACAAACTGCTGAAAGAAGCCGTCACCGCCTTCAAGGCCCGCGCCCAACTGGCGACCGACGCCCTGGGCGGCAAGGGCTACAAAATCGTCAACCTGAACCTCAACAGCAACGGCTTCCCACAACCGTACATGCGCGCCCCGATGATGATGAAAGCCGCCGGCATGGACGCAGCACCGGTCACACCTGAAGTCGAAGCCGGCACCAGCCAGGTCAGCCTGACGGCCGATGGCTCGATTGAAGTGCTGATGCAGTGATTGAATGACGGCTGAATGAAAAACCGGCGATCAGAAAATGATCGCCGGTTTTTTTATGCCCGGGATTTGGGTTATCAGGTTTGCGGATCAACCCGGTCCAGCGCGCGGTTCACTGCGAGCTCGGCCAGCATGATGATCTGCTGGATACCGAGCGCCGTACTGCGCTGCGGGCCCGAAAGCTCATTGGCGAAATTGCTGGCGATGGTACTGGCCGACGCCAGGGATTCGCAGGCGTTGGCCAGCAGGCTTTCGGTATCGACGTTGGGAGTGACCATGTACATCGTGCTCGGCGGGCGTGGTTTGGAAAGGTTGGGGCAGAGATAGAAATCGAGGGCGCGTTTGATGGCTTCGCGGTTGCGAGCGAGGTCTTCGGCACGCATGGCTTCTTCGAGGGGCGTGGGTGATTCGAGGGGTGGGTCGGGTATCAGCTTATCCATGTAGCAATTTCTCCAGGTTATGGAGCCACTTTTTCCCGATCTCACTCGAAGAAGAGGTGGCAGCTATGTACGGGGTGAGATCACCGGTATGGACACCCGGCAGGACATTCGTCCACCCGCACACAGCCGCCATAGAGAATCGCTGACAGTCTAAGCTGGCGGCGATTATGAAGGGGCTCGCACAAGTATCCAAATGAATAGCCGGGATCTCACTCCCGGTCGCTGAATTGGCAGCGACAACCAAAGACTAGAGAGCGTGCTTCCGACGGACAACCTGAAAACCTTGTGGGAAGGATCCTGGGATGTTGTTGAGATTTAAGCGGCTTCAAAAGCAGCCCTCACCCTAGCCCTCTCCCGGAGGGAGAGGGGACTGACCGCGGTGTTTGGGGGAGGTACGCCGACGTGAGATATCGAGGTGAATTCGGGTTTTGAAACACACACGATTTCACTTCTGCCTCTGCCTCTGCCTCTGCCTCTGCCTCTGCCTCCAGAACTAGATCTAGATCTAGATCTAGATCCACATCCACATCCACACCAACATCAGCTCCCGCTTCTGCTTCTGCTTTTGCTTTTGCTTCCACCACTCAACAGGATGAGCGTTAGCTCGGCTGCAGCTTTTGATCTTGATCCACAGGCGACGTCGGAAGGCTGAGTGGAGGGATTTATCCGGGGGTGGGAGCGCAGCGACCGTTTGGCGAAGCCAAACACATCGAGAGGAGGTGCAGCGAAGCAAACCGTAGGCGATGCCCCCCGGATGAATCCCGGAGCGAAGGAACCCCGAGCCTCAGCGAGCGGGCCGAACGTAGGAGCAAGCGTTTTTGGTTACTTTTTAGGCGTTTGTAAAAAGTGACCCGCCGTAAGGGCGGAACCCTAAGTGGCCGTTACCGCAACAACGGATATGTACCCAACCACCCCAGATATACCGAACTAGAAACCTCACCTAGAAAAACGATATTTCCGCGCCCACCACCACCCAGCTAACCTCCCCCGCCACAATCACCTCCAACCCCCGGGGCAGACATGCAAAGACTCACCCTAAAACCACTACTGATAACCCTCGCCCTGGCAACTACCGCCCCCTTCGCCAACGCAGCAACAACCTTGGTCTACTGCTCCGAAGCCAGCCCCGCCGGCTTCGACCCCAGCCAGTACACCAGCGGCACCGACTTCGACGCCTCCGCCGAAACCCTCTTCAACCGCCTCACCCAGTTCAAACGCGGCGGCACCGAAGTAGAACCCGGCCTGGCGACCAACTGGGACGTAAGCCCGGACGGCCTCCAATACACCTTCCACCTGCGCCAAAACGTAAAATTCCACACCACCGACTACTTCACCCCGACCCGCACCTTCAACGCCGACGACGTCCTGTTCACCTTCCAGCGCCTGCTCGACCCGGACAACGACTTTCGCAAGGCCTACCCCGCCGAGTCCCCGTATTTCACCGACATGGACCTGAACACCACGATCAAATCCGTGGAAAAACTCGACGAAAACACCGTGCGCTTCAACCTGAACAACATCGACGCCGCGTTCGTGCAAAACCTCGCCATGAGCTTTGCCTCGGTGCAATCGGCCGAATACGCCGCCCAACTGCTGAAGGAAGGCCACGCCGCCGACCTCAACCAGAAACCGGTCGGCACCGGCCCATTCGTGTTCAAGCGTTATCAGAAGGACTCGCAGATCCGCTACGCGGCGAACAAGGACTACTGGAAACCCGAGGACGTGAAAATCGACAACCTGGTGTTCTCGATCACCCCGGACGCCGCCGTGCGTCTGCAGAAGCTCAAGACCGGTGAATGCCAGGTCAGCGGCTACCCGCGCCCGGCCGATATCGAAGTGATGGAAAAAGACCCGAACCTGCGCGTGTTGAAGCAGGCCGGTTTCAACCTCGGTTTCCTTGCCTACAACACGACTCACCCGCCGCTGGACCAATTAAAGGTGCGCCAGGCCCTGGACATGGCCATCGATAAACCGGCGATCATCAAGGCGGTTTATCAGAGTGCCGGGCAGCTGGCGCAGAACGCCTTGCCGCCCGCGCAATGGTCCTATGACCCGAATATCAAGGATGCGCCGTACGATCCCGTGAAAGCCAAGGCGCTACTCAAGGAAGCCGGGGTTGCGCCGGGTACAACCATCAACCTCTGGGCGATGACAGTGCAGCGCGCATCCAACCCGAATGCGCGAATGTCGGCACAGATGATCCAGCAGGATTGGGAGAAGATCGGTATCAAGGCCAACATCGTCAGCTATGAATGGGGCGAGTACATCAAGCGCGCCAAGAATGGCGAACACGACGCGATGATCTATGGTTGGACAGGTGACAACGGCGACCCGGACAACTGGCTGGGCGTGCTTTACAGCTGCGCGGCAGTGAAAGGCAGCAACTACGCCAAGTGGTGCGATCCGGCCTACGACAAACTGGTGCAGCAGGCCAAGGTGTCCACCGATAAATCGCAACGGGTAAAACTGTATCAACAGGCGCAACTGATCCTTAAACAGCAGGTGCCGATCACGCCGATCGCCAACTCCACGGTGTTCCAGCCGCTGCGCAAGGAAGTCACCGACTTCAAGATCAGCCCGTTCGGTCTAACCCCCTTCTATGGCGTGGGTATAAATAAGTAACACCGAGCCCCAAGGCGGCGCGCAAATCGTGACCAATGCACCGTTTTGGGGCTTCGTTTGCACCGTAAAAACCGACCGCAAACGGTCAAATGCGTCAGAAGTTATACAGATGCGACATTAAGGTACGTTCGTGCCACCGTTTGATGCCGCCGAGCGCTCTGGATCTTGCATTGGGTATGGGCCCTGCATAAGTATCCGCAGGCACGACTCACGAGGTCGTACCTCAATATTAAAAAATGACAACAAATCATGAGGCCAACATGCTTAAACACGCGGTCATTCCGTTTTTAGTCGGCGCAGGCTTGTTAGCCTCCGCACCTTTCGCTTCCGCTGCGACTAACCTGGTGTTCTGCTCCGAAGGCAGCCCGGCCGGTTTCGACCCAGGCCAATACACCACCGGAACCGACTTCGACGCCTCAGCCGAAACCATGTTCAACCGTCTGACCCAGTTCGAGCGTGGCGGCACCGCCGTGATTCCTGGGCTGGCGACCAGCTGGGACATTTCGACCGATGGCCTGACTTACACCTTCCACCTGCGTGAAGGCGTCAAGTTCCACACCACCTCGTATTTCAAGCCGACTCGTGAGTTCAACGCCGACGACGTACTGTTCACCTTCAATCGCATGATTAACAAGGATGACCCGTTCCGTAAGGCGTACCCGACCGAATTCCCGTACTTCACCGACATGGGGATGGATACCAACATCACCAAGATCGATAAAGTCGACGACCACACCGTCAAGTTCACTCTGAAAGAAGTCGACGCCGCGTTCATCCAGAACATGGCCATGAGCTTCGCGTCGGTTCAGTCCGCCGAGTACGCAGCCCAGCTGCTGAAAGAAGGCAAGGCTGCCGACATCAACCAGAAGCCGATCGGCACTGGTCCGTTCGTGTTCAAGAGCTACCAGAAAGACTCCAACATCCGCTACACCGGCAACAAGGACTACTGGAAGCCTGATGACGTGAAGATCGACAACCTGATCTTCGCCATCACCACCGACCCGTCGGTGCGTATCCAGAAGCTGAAGAAGAACGAGTGCCAGGTCACCCTGTTCCCTCGTCCGGCTGACCTCAAGGCACTGAAAGAAGACCCGGCGCTGAAGATGCCTGACCAGGCTGGTTTCAACCTGGGCTACATCGCCTACAACGTGATGGACAAGGTCAAGGGCAGCAACGAAGCCAACCCGCTGGCCGACCTGCGCGTTCGCCAGGCGCTGGACATGGCCGTCAACAAGCCACAGATCATCGACTCGGTTTACCAGGGCGCGGGCCAACTGGCCGTCAACGCCATGCCACCGACCCAGTGGTCCTACGACACCACCATCAAGGACGCCAAGTACGATCCTGAGAAAGCCAAGCAGCTGCTCAAGGAAGCCGGCGTCAAGGAAGGTACCGAGATCGTCCTGTGGGCGATGCCGGTTCAGCGTCCGTACAACCCGAACGCCAAACTGATGGCCGAAATGCTCCAGTCCGACTGGAAGAAGATCGGTCTGAACGTGAAGATCACCAGCTACGAGTGGGGCGAGTACATCAAGCGCTCCAAAGGTGGCGAGAACCAGGCCATGATCATTGGCTGGAGCGGTGACAATGGTGATCCGGACAACTGGCTCAACGTGTTGTTTGGTTGCGACTCGCTGAGCGGCAACAACTTCTCCAAATGGTGCGACAAGAAATTCGACGGCCTCGTGAAAGAAGCCAAGCGCACCACTGACCAGGCCAAGCGCACCGAACTCTACAAAGAGGCGCAACACGTCCTCAAAGATGCAGTCCCTATGACACCTATCGCTCACTCGACGGTGTATCAACCCATGCGCGCCAACGTGCAGGACTTCAAGATCAGCCCATTCGGCTTGAACTCCTTCTACGGCGTCAGCATCAAGTAAAAAAACGGCGGCGACGTTTTCAGCGTCGCCGCTGTTTTTTTCTGCCGAATAGTCAGGAATTTGCCTACATCCATTTCCACTTGGTCTTACCAGGTTGGTTTAGGACGTGTCGCCTTTTCCTACGAGTCTTTAGGACTCAGCGCATTTACTGCCAGACCTGCGGCCCCTACCGTCAGGTTCTGACCAGTGACTGCGTGGGCTATCGGTTTGCTGTGGGTCTGAGCTCAATGCCGCCACAACTTCCCTGGAAGGGATCGCGGCGCATTGAAAAACACTGAGAAAAGAGGGAGCGTCATGCGCCACACCTTGGTTTTTTCCGCATTGCTGGGCGCCGGCCTGCTGGCCGCCACGTCCGCGAGTTTTGCCGCCAGCGACAGTCTGGTGTTCTGCTCCGAAGGCAGCCCGGCCGGTTTCGATACCGCGCAGTACACGACCGCGACCGATAACGACGCCGCCGAGCCGCTGTACAACCGCCTGGCCGAGTTCGAAAAGGGCGCGACCAATGTCGTACCGGGCCTGGCAACGAGCTGGGATATTTCCGAGGATGGCCTCAAGTACACCTTTCACCTGCGTGAAGGGGTGAAATTTCATACAACGGCGTACTTCAAACCTACCCGTGATTTCAACGCCGACGACGTGCTGTTCACGTTTAACCGCATGCTCGATCCGCAACAGCCATTCCGTAAGGCTTATCCGACCGAGTTCCCGTATTTCAACGGGATGAGCCTGAACAAGAACATCGCCAAGGTCGAGAAGACCGGGCCGCTGACCGTGCAGTTCACGCTCAACAGCGTCGACGCCGCGTTCATCCAGAACATCGCCATGAGCTTCGCCGCCATTCTGTCTGCCGAATACGCCGACAAGCTGCTGGCCGAAGGCAAGCCGAGCGACATCAACCAGAAGCCGATCGGCACTGGCCCGTTCGTGTTCAAGAGCTATCAGAAAGACTCGAACATCCGCTACACCGGCAACCCGCATTACTGGGATCAGAGCCGGGTGAAGCTGAAGAACCTGATTTTCGCGATCAACACCGACGCTTCGGTCCGCGTGCAGAAGCTCAAGGCTGGCGAGTGCCAGGTCACCCTGCACCCGCGCCCGGCCGATGTGCCGGCACTGAAGAACGACCCGAAACTGAAACTGATCGAAAAGCCGGGCTTCAACCTTGGCTACATCGCCTACAACGTGCGCCACAAACCGTTCGACCAGCTCGAAGTGCGTCAGGCGCTGGACATGGCGGTGAATAAACAAGGGATTCTCAACGCTGTTTACCAGGGTGCCGGTCAACTGGCGGTCAACGCCATGCCGCCGACCCAATGGTCCTACGACACCACGATCAAGGACGCCGCCTATAACCCGGAAAAAGCCAAGGAGTTGCTCAAGGCTGCCGGCGTCAAGGAAGGCACCGAGATCACCCTGTGGGCCATGCCGGTGCAGCGTCCATACAACCCGAACGCCAAACTGATGGCCGAAATGCTCCAGGCTGACTGGGCCAAAATCGGTCTGAAAGTGAAGATCGTCAGCTACGAATGGGGCGAATACATCAAACGCACCAAGAATGGCGAACACGACATCAGCCTGATCGGCTGGACCGGTGACAACGGGGATCCGGACAACTGGCTTGGCACGCTGTACAGCTGCGACGCCATTGGCGGCAACAACTACTCCATGTGGTGCGATCCGGCTTACGACAAGCTGATCAAAGAGGCCAAGGTCGTCACCGACCGCGACCAGCGCACCGTGCTCTACAAACAGGCCCAGCAGTTACTCAAGCAGCAAGTGCCGATCACGCCTGTCGCCCACTCGACGGTCAACCAGCCGTTAAGCGCCAGGATCGAAGGATTCAAGGTCAGCCCCTTCGGTCGCAACGTGTTTTCGGGTGTCAGCATCGATTAAACAAAAAACCGACTAGCCGCAACGCTGAGGAGGCCGTCTACCTCCTCACGCAAGCGCTTTGCCGAAATTCGCCAATCAGGCCTTTTGCAAACGTTTGCGATGTGTGAATGAGTTCTAAAACCAAAAACCGGCCAACCCAAAAAAGCCGGCATAAAAAGAAAGTAAAGGAGCTTCACCCATGAAACTGAGCAGCACCGCGATACTGGCTCTGGCCATCAGCAGCATCACCGCCACGGCTTATGCCGAGGAACAGAGCCAGGCGTACACCCCGGTTACCGTCAACGAGCAGAGCGCCCAGGCTGAAGCCACCGGTTTCCTCGAAGGCTCCAAGATCAGCGGCACGACCCGTAACTGGTACGCCAACGAGCAACTGAAACGTGGCGGCAAGTTCACCTACCGCAAAGACGGTGTCGCGACCCCGACCGATCGTCGTATCAACTGGGTGCAGGGCACCATCGTCAACTACACCTCCGGCTTCACTCAGGGCACCGTCGGTGTCAGCACTGAAGTGGCCGCGTACAACGCCGTTGCCCTGGAGCGCGATCGCAAGGATCTGGCCTCCAACAATGGTGGCGCACCGGGTTCGCGTCCAGGCGCAGGCAACAACCGTACGCTGACCAAAGAAGGCGGCGACGCTGAAGGCCAGTGGAGCAAACTGGGCCTGGCCAACGTCAAGTTCCGCGTTTCCAACACCACGCTGACCGCCGGTCGCCAGAACTTCAGCACGCCAATCGTCGACACCATCGGCAACCGTGCGCTGCCTTCGAGCTTTGAAGGTGTCAGCCTGCACAGCGAAGAGCTGAACAACCTGTCGTTCGACGCCGGCAGCTTCGATCGCGTATCGCCACGTACCGAAGAGAGCCTGTCGAAATTCCGCTCCGAGTACACCAACAACAGCGCCGAGACCGATCGCGTGAGCATCGTCGGCCTGAACTACCAGCCGCTGAAAAGCCTGAAGACCAGCCTGTACGCTTCCAAGGTTGAAGACTTCTGGAACCAGTACTACTTCGGCGCCACCCACGAACTGGGTGACAGCAACGTCGTAAGCCTGACCACCGGCCTGAACTACTACAAGACCGTCGATACCGGCAAAAAAGAGATGGGCAACATCGACAACGACACCTACTCCCTGTCGTTCGGTCTGACCCACCAGGCCCACAGCCTGACCTTCTCGTATCAGGAAATTAACGGTAACGAGTACTTCGACTACCTGCACGAAACCAACGGCATCTACCTGGCCAACTCCCTGCTGTCCGACTTCAACGGCCCGAACGAGAAATCCTTCCAGGTCGCCTACGGTCTGAACATGGCCGAATACGGCGTGCCAGGCCTGAAGTTCAACATCTACCAGGCTCGCGGCTGGGGCATCGACGGTACTCACTACACCGGCACTGCGTATGACGTGAAAAACATGGACGGCGAGCACCACTACGAATACGGCATCGGTGCAACCTACGCTGTACAGAGCGGCCCACTCAAGGCCACCACCATCCGTGGTACCTACACCGCTCACCGCGCCAGCGAAAACCAGGCTGACGGCAGCATCAACGAGTTCCGTCTCGTGACCACCGTACCATTCAACATCCTGTAAAAACGCACGCCGACGGCTGACTCAGTGACGAGTCGGCCGTTCGGCTTTTTGTCTTCAACCGATTGCAGAGGGTTCTTGATGAAAATGCTTCCCCTACGTGCGGCCATCGCTGCCGCGTTGCTGAGTGTCGCTGTCGGCGTCTCGGCCAAACCCTTGGTGGTCTGCACCGAAGCCAGCCCGGAAGGCTTCGATATGGTCCAGTACACGACTGCAGTCACTGCCGACGCGGTGGCCGAAACCATCTTCAACCGTCTGGCCGACTTCAAGCCAGGCACCACTGAAGTGATCCCGGCGCTTGCCGAGTCCTGGGACATCAGCGACGACGGCCTGACCTACACGTTCCACCTGCGCAAAGGCGTCAAGTTCCACACCACCGAATACTTCAAGCCGACTCGCGACATGAACGCCGACGACGTGGTCTGGAGCTTCCAGCGTCAGCTGGACCCGAATCATCCGTGGCACAAGCTGTCGAGCGTGGGCTTCCCGTACTTTGAAAGCATGGGCTTCAAGGAACTGCTGAAGAGCGTCGAGAAAGTCGACGACAACACGGTCAAGTTCACCCTGACCCGCCGCGAAGCGCCGTTCCTGGCCGACATCGCCATGGCGTTCTCCTCGATCTACCCGGCCGAATACGCCGACCAGTTGCTCAAGGCCAACAAGACCGGCGACCTGAACAACAAGCCGGTCGGCACTGGCCCGTTCGTCTTCCAGCGCTACAACAAGGACGCCCAGGTTCGCTTCAAGGCCAACCCGGACTATTTCCGTGGCAAGCCGCCGGCTGATGCCCTGATTCTGGCCATCGCCACCGACAACAACGTTCGCCTGCAGAAACTCAAGGCCAACGAGTGCCAGGTCGCGCTGTATCCGAAGCCGGACGACATCCCGAGCATCAAGAAAGACGACAAGCTGAAAGTCGATGAAATGGACGCGATGACCGTCTCCTACATCGCCATGAACACCCAGCACAAATACATCAGCGACGTGCGGGTGCGTAAAGCGATCGACATCGCCTTCGACAAGGAAGCCTATGTCAACGCGCTGTTCGGCAAGGGCAATGCGTCGGTCGCGGTCAACCCGTACCCGCCGACCCTGCTGGGCTACAACCACGACCTGAAGAACCCGCCACGTGACCTCGATGCAGCGCGCAAACTGCTCAAGGAAGCCGGCGTGCCGGAAGGCACCGTGTTCACCCTGTTCACCCGCAACGGCGGCGGCCCGACCAACCCGAACCCGATGCTGGGCGCGCAAATGATGCAGGCTGACCTGGCGAAAGTCGGGATCAAGATCGACATCCGCGTGATGGAATGGGGCGAAATGCTCAAACGCGCCAAAGCCGGCGAACACGATATGGTTTCGGCCGGATGGGCGGGCGACAACGGCGACCCGGATAACTTCCTGACGCCTATGCTCAGTTGCGAAGCCGCCAAGAACGGCGAAAACTACGCTCGCTGGTGCAACGAGAAATTCCAGACCCTGCTCGACGAAGCACGGGCTAAAGTAGATCCGGCCGAACGCGCCAAACTGTACGAAGAAGCCCAGGCCATCTTCAATCAGGACCAGCCGTGGATCAGCATGGCCCACACCCGGATGTTCACTGCAATGCGCAACAACGTTGAGGGTTATCACATCAGCCCTCTGACAACCAATAACTTCGCCACCACCCAGGTGAAGTAGATAAGAAACTCCCGGCCTCCCTGACCCCAGGGTCGCCGGGCACGCCTAACCGGCCGATGAGGTACCACACAAGATGTTAAGTTTTATTGCCCGCCGACTGGGGTTGTTGATCCCCACGTTTTTCGGCATCACCTTGCTGACTTTCGCGTTGATTCGCATGATCCCCGGCGATCCCGTGGAAGTGATGATGGGCGAACGTCGGGTCGATCCCGAAATGCACGCTCAGGCAATGGAACGCCTCGGTCTGAACAAGCCGCTGTATGCCCAATACCTGGATTACATCGGCAAGCTTGCCCACGGCGACCTCGGCGAATCCCTGCGTACCCGTGAAAGCGTCTGGACCGAGTTCACGCAACTGTTCCCGGCCACCTTTGAACTGTCGATGGCTGCCCTGCTGTTCGCCGGTGTCTTCGGGCTGCTGGCCGGCGTCATTGCCGCCCTGAAGCGAGGGTCCCTGTTCGATCATGGAGTAATGGGCATATCCCTCACGGGATACTCGATGCCCATCTTCTGGTGGGGCCTGATTCTCATCATGTTTTTCTCGGTCAGCCTGGGCTGGACGCCGGTTTCCGGGCAGAACGACCTGTTGATCGACGTTGAGCGCAAAACGCACTTCATGCTGATCGATACCTGGCTCAGCGATGAACCGGGCGCCCTGCTCGACTACCTGCATCACCTGATCCTGCCCGCCATTGTGCTGGGCACCATTCCGCTGGCGGTGATCGCCCGGATGACCCGTTCCTCGATGCTCGAAGTGCTGCGCGAAGACTACATCCGTACCGCCCGTGCCAAAGGCCTGTCGCCAGCACGCGTGGTGTTCGTCCACGGCCTGCGCAACGCGTTGATCCCGGTGCTGACCGTGGTCGGCCTGCAAGTCGGCACCCTGCTGGCCGGCGCCGTCCTGACCGAAACCATCTTCTCCTGGCCCGGCATCGGCAAATGGCTGATCGAAGCCATTGGCGCCCGGGACTATCCGGTCGTGCAAAACGGCATCTTGCTGATTGCCTGCATTGTGATTCTGGTCAACTTCGTGGTGGACATCCTCTACGGCTTTGCCAACCCACGCATTCGTCACCAGCGCTGAGGTCAATACCCATGAGCACTCCAACATCCTCAGTAGCCACCGCCACCTCGAACGTGGATCAAAGCCTGCTGTATCCGTCGCCGTACAAGGAGTTCTGGCAAGCATTCGCCAAGAACAAGGGCGCCGTCGCCGGTCTGGCGTTCTTCACCCTGATCGTGTTCTGCGCGATCTTTGCCCCCTGGGTCGCGCCGCACAATCCGAGCGAGCAATACCGTGACTTCCTGCTCACCCCGCCGGTGTGGCTGGAAGGTGGGCAATGGCAGTTCATCCTCGGCACCGACGAACTGGGACGCGACTTGCTGTCCCGCCTGATCCAGGGTTCGCGCCTGTCGCTGCTGATCGGTCTGTCCTCGGTGGTGATGTCGCTGATCCCGGGTATCTTCATGGGCCTGCTGGCCGGTTTCTTCCCGAAGATCCTCGGTCCGACCATCATGCGTCTGATGGACATCATGCTGGCCCTGCCGTCGCTGCTGCTGGCCGTGGCGATCGTCGCCATCCTCGGCCCTGGCCTGATCAACACCGTGATCGCCATCGCCGTGGTTTCGCTGCCGTCCTACGTGCGCCTGACCCGTGCTGCGGTGATGGGCGAACTGAACCGCGACTACGTGACCGCCGCACGCCTGGCCGGTGCCAGCCTGCCACGCCTGATGTTCATCACCGTGCTGCCGAACTGCATGGCACCGCTGATCGTTCAGGCAACCCTGAGCTTCTCCTCGGCGATCCTCGACGCCGCCGCCCTGGGCTTCCTCGGCCTCGGCGTACAGCCGCCAACCCCTGAGTGGGGCACCATGCTGGCTTCGGCCCGCGACTACATCGAACGCGCCTGGTGGGTCGTGAGTCTGCCTGGTTTGACCATTTTGCTCAGCGTGCTGGCAATCAACTTGATGGGCGACGGCCTGCGCGATGCGCTGGACCCGAAACTCAAGAACGCCGCCTGAGGAGATTCCCATGTCACTGTTAGAAATCAAGAATCTCAACGTACGCTTCGGCGACAAGAACGCCACACCGGTGGTCGACGGCCTCGACCTCAAAGTGGACAAGGGCGAAGTCCTGGCCATCGTGGGCGAATCGGGTTCCGGCAAGTCCGTGACCATGATGGCGCTGATGGGCCTGATCGAGCACCCGGGGATCGTGACTGCCGACTCCCTGAGTTTCGACGGCAAAGACATGCTCAAGCTGAGCAATCGCCAGCGTCGGCAGATCGTCGGCAAAGACCTGTCCATGGTGTTCCAGGACCCGATGACCGCGCTCAACCCGAGCTACACCGTCGGTTTCCAGATCGAAGAAGTGCTGCGCCTGCACCTGAAAATGTCCGGTAAGGCCGCCCGCAAGCGCGCCATCGAACTGCTGGAAAAGGTTGAAATCCCGGGTGCCTCCAGCCGCATGGACGCCTATCCGCACCAACTGTCCGGCGGCATGAGCCAACGTGTGGCGATTGCCATGGCCATTGCCGGCGAGCCGAAACTGCTGATCGCGGACGAACCGACCACCGCACTCGACGTGACGATTCAGGCGCAGATCATGGACCTGCTGCTGGCGTTGCAGAAAGAGCAGAACATGGGCCTGGTGCTGATCACCCACGACCTCGCCGTCGTGGCTGAAACAGCCCAGCGCGTGTGCGTGATGTACGCCGGTCAAGCCGTTGAAGTCGGTCAGGTGCCGCAACTGTTCGACATCCCGGCCCACCCGTACAGCGAAGCGCTGCTCAAGGCGATTCCGGAACACAGCCAGGGTGCCGAGCGTCTGGCCACCCTGCCGGGCATCGTTCCCGGCCGTTACGACCGTCCGCAAGGCTGCCTGCTGTCGCCGCGCTGCCCGTACGTGCAGGACAGCTGCCGCGCGCAGCGTCCGACCCTTGACCCGAAAAGCCACAGCCTCGCCCGCTGCTTCTACCCGTTGAACCAGGAGGTGGCGTAATGGCCGTCGTACTTACCGCCCGCGACCTGACCCGTCACTACGAAGTCTCCCGTGGCCTGTTCAAGGGCCACGCGACCGTACGCGCCCTCAACGGTGTGTCGTTCGAACTGGAAGCCGGCAAGACCCTCGCCGTTGTGGGCGAATCGGGCTGCGGCAAATCCACCCTGGCCCGTGCCCTGACCCTGATCGAGGAGCCGTCGTCCGGTTCCCTGAAAATCGCCGGCCAGGAAGTGGCCGGGGCCGACAAGGCCCAGCGCAAGCAACTGCGCAAAGACGTGCAGATGGTGTTCCAGAGCCCGTACGCCTCGTTGAACCCACGGCAGAAGATCGGTGATCAACTGGCCGAGCCGCTGCTGATCAACACCAACCTGTCGGCCGCCGAACGTCGCGAGAAAGTCCAGGCGATGATGAAGCAGGTCGGCTTGCGTCCCGAGCACTATCAGCGCTATCCGCACATGTTCTCCGGCGGTCAGCGTCAGCGTATCGCGCTGGCCCGAGCGATGATGCTGCAACCGAAAGTGCTGGTGGCGGACGAACCGACTTCGGCGCTGGACGTATCGATCCAGGCGCAGGTGCTGAACCTGTTCATGGACATGCAGCAGGAGTTCAACACCGGTTACGTGTTCATCTCGCACAACCTGGCGGTGGTGCAGCACGTGGCCGATGACGTGATGGTGATGTACCTCGGCCGCCCGGTGGAAATCGGTCCGAAGGATGACATCTACGCCCGTCCTCTGCATCCGTACACCCAGGCGCTGCTATCGGCGACTCCGACCATCCATCCGGATCCGGACAAGCCGAAAATCAAAATCGTCGGCGAGTTGCCAAACCCGCTGAACCCGCCACCGGGTTGCGCGTTCCACAAGCGCTGCCCGTACGCGACCGAACGTTGCAGCGCAGAAGAGCCGGCCCTGCGCCAGCTCGACACCCGTCAGGTAGCGTGCCACTACGCCGAGCAGTTCCTCGACGGCGCGGCATAAAAAACCCGCCCTGTTGCCGGGGCGGGTCGTTCAAGCGTTGACCAAACCTCTTCTTCTTCGATTGCGCATCAGTCGGGGAAGAAGGGGTTTTCTTTTGTCTGCAATCTACGTCTGGCTGTCGCCATCATCCGGATCATCGGTATCCGGCTCGTCGGTGGTCGAGTCGTCATCGTCCTTGCTGCCGCCCTGATCCTGATCACCCGGTTCGGACTCGGACTTGGCGAGCATGATCACCGCGGCGTGGCCATGGGTCGCGTTAAAACCTTGCGGTGGGCCGCCAGTACTCGCCCATGCCGCCGTGGTGCCGAGCGTCAGCATCACCAAAACCTTAAGCAACAACACTATGCGTTGAAAAATGCTCATGAGCGTTTCCATCCTTTCGTGATTGAAGCCAGAGTGCCGATCCGGCGCTGAATAAAATCTAGTTCCGATCAGCCGGGTTCACCAGATAGGACGCTAACCAATGCCCATAATTGCTGCGGGTGGACAGACCGCTTTCGAATAACCTCCATAACCGGATCAGCTAAGCGAGGCGGCCTTGCGGGTTTGCAAGGGCTGCTTGCCCGTCACCCGCAAACGGGTCGCCAGATACACCAACGGGACGGACATCAGCGCCAGCGCCGCACTGGCCACCCAGACGCTGTGACCACCGAACTGCCCGTAAAGCTGACCGCTCAGCACCGGTGACAGCAGCGCGCTCGCACTCCAGGCCATGAAAAACAGACCGAAGTACTGACCGCTCTTTCCGGTTTGCGCATGCTGCATGACCAGCACGTTCAGCGGCGGCATGAACAGCGCTTCACCGAGGGTCCAGACCACCGTCGACAGACAGGCATAAAACAAACCGGAACCCAGCGGCAACATGCCGAGCCCGACCGCCAGCAGTATGCAGCCGGCAATCAACGGCCAGCGCGAGCCCCAGCGTTCGCCCCAATGCGAGATTGGAATCTGCAACACCACGACAAGGACTGCGTTGATTGCGAACTGCCAGCCAATGGCCTCGGTACTCAAGCGATAGTAATCGCGCAGGTAGTTGCCGAGCGTGCTGTAGACCGTGTCGAACGCCATGCCGAGCAGGACGGTCGCCGCCAGCAGCCAGAGGAATGGCTTGTCGCGATACGGCAGGCCGGAGCCGGTCTGCGCCTCAGGTGTTTCTTGCGGGACAAGAATCGGTCGTCGCCAGGTGGTGCGGACAAACCAGAGCAACGCCACCAGCGTCAGCGCCGCACTGATGAAGAACACCCAGCGAAAATCCGTCTGCGCCAGCACACCGCCCGCGATACCGGCGGCGGCCATCCCGAGGTTTCGCGCGATACGGCTCAAGGCCTGCGCCCGTGGGCGCTGCGCAACCTCGCAATACTCCATGATCAAGCGTTGATGCAGCGTACGGATCGCGCCGTCGATCGTACCGCTGAGCAACAGCAGCCCGGCCAGCAACGGCACCTGCGTGACCAGCCCGAGCCCGAGCAGCACCCACGCTGAAACGAAGAACAGCGCCGCCGTCAGCCGAGCGGTGCGGACATGGTCACTGAGCAAGCCGCCCAGCATCGAACCGATCAACAGCCCGCCGCCGTACGCCGCCAACAGCCAGCCAACGGTCTCGATGGCGAAGCCCAGTTCCTGACGCAGATACAGCGCCATGAACAGCTTGACCATGCTGCTCAGGCGATTGATGAACAACAGCGCTGCCAGCACCCAGGCCATGGTGCTGAAGTAACCGTCGAGTCGCAGCAGATGAATCAACCGACCGGTCATTACCTTGATCCCTCCTTGATCATTCTTCGCCGCAGGTTCGCACCCGGATCAAATGGACCCGCCCATACTCAATCAACAGGCAAAAAAAAGCCCACTGTTTTATCAGTGGGCTTTCGGGTGTCGCCAATCAGCGCTTAGTGATGCTCACGCGTCGCACGGAATTTCACGTCCGGCCAGCGCTCTTCCATCAGGGCCAGGTTGACGCGGGTCGGAGCGAGGTAGGTCAGGTGACCGCCGCCGTCCAGTGCCAGGTTTTCCACAGCCTTGTTGGAGAATTCCTCCAGCTTCTTCTTGTCGCCGCATTCGATCCAGCGCGCGGAGTACACGGTGATCGGCTCGTAGGAGCACTCGACCTTGTATTCCTCTTTCAGGCGGCTGGCGACCACATCGAACTGCAGCACACCGACGGCGCCGAGGATGATGTCGTTGCTGCGCTCCGGGAAGAACACCTGGGTCGCGCCTTCTTCGGCCAGCTGTTGCAGGCCCTGGCGCAATTGCTTGGATTTCAGCGGATCGCGCAGGCGTACGCGGCGGAACAGTTCCGGGGCGAAGTGCGGGATACCGGTGAAGCCCAGGCTTTCGCCTTCGCTGAAGGTATCGCCGATCTGGATCGTGCCGTGGTTGTGCAGACCGATGATGTCGCCGGCGTACGCCTCTTCCAGTTGCTCACGCTCGGAGGAGAAGAACGTCAGGGCGTCGCCGATGCGCACGTCCTTGCCTGTGCGCACGTGGCGCATCTTCATGCCTTTCTCGTACTTGCCGGAGCAGATACGCATGAAGGCGATACGGTCGCGGTGTTTCGGGTCCATGTTCGCCTGGATCTTGAAGATGAAGCCCGAGAACTTCTCTTCCACCGGCTCCACGGTGCGCTCGTTGGCCACACGGGCCAGCGGACGCGGTGCCCAGTCGACCACGGCGTCGAGAACATGGTCGACACCGAAGTTGCCCAGTGCGGTACCGAAGAACACCGGGGTCAGCTGACCGTCGAGGAACTCCTGCTGGTTGAACTCGTGGCAGGCGCCCTGCACCAGTTCCAGCTGTTCGAGGAAACGATCGTACTCGTCGCCCAGGTGTGCGCGGGCTTCGTCGGAGTCAAGCTTCTCGATGATCTTGGTTTCGGTGCGTTCGTGACCGTGACCGGCGGTGTAGACGATGATGTAGTCGTCGGCGAGGTGATACACACCCTTGAAGTCGCGGTAGCAACCGATCGGCCAGGTGATCGGCGCAGCCTTGATCTTCAGGACGGCTTCGATTTCGTCGAGCAGTTCGATCGGGTCGCGGATGTCACGGTCGAGTTTGTTGATGAAGCTGACGATCGGCGTGTCACGCAGACGGCAGACGTCCATCAGCGCGATGGTACGTGGCTCTACACCTTTACCGCCGTCGAGGACCATCAAGGCCGAGTCCACCGCCGTCAGGGTGCGGTAAGTATCTTCGGAGAAGTCTTCGTGGCCCGGGGTGTCGAGCAGGTTGATCATGTGTTCGCGATACGGGAACTGCATGACCGACGTGGTAATCGAGATGCCCCGCTGCTTTTCCATCTCCATCCAGTCGGATGTCGCGTGGCGGTCGGATTTACGGGATTTCACCGTACCGGCCACCGCAATCGCCTTGCCCATCAGCAAGAGCTTTTCGGTGATGGTGGTTTTACCGGCATCGGGGTGGGAAATAATGGCGAAAGTGCGGCGTTTCGCGACTTCGGCGGCCTGGTTGGTCATGGGAAATCGCCTGGCGGTGATTCAAAAAAGGGCCGCGATTATAGCCCAAGTCAACGCAATAACCGAACCGTTGAGCACATTAAGGGTGGCCAAATGCTGCCGTGGATGGGAACCTTTTAAAGCACGGAGACGTCCATCCCCTGTTACGACTTTTCGTCAGGGGCTGAAAAATCAGCAAGTTAGCCTGACGAGGCTGCGCTCATGGCTCGCTTTCAGACCGCTGTTGCCGGTGCTGGGGGAGCTGCTTCTCGCGAACGTTATTTTCCCGGCAGCCAGGCATGGCATGCCACTCGGGACGGCGTTCGCCGACTATAAAAAAGGAGTCCGCCTGTGGCTATCCGCTATGGCAAAGGGCTGATGGGAGGTGCGGTGGTGATCGCGCTCCTGGCCCTGCTGGTCCACTGGATCGGCATCAACACGATCGAACACTACCGCGACGATTTGTTGTTTTACCTGCAAGCTCATCTGATTCTCGTCCTCGCTTCAATGCTGGCCGCCCTTGTCGTGGGCATCCCCGCCGGTATCTTCCTGAGCCGCCCGACCATGGTCGGCCGCGCCGAACGCTTCATGCAGATCTTCAACATCGGTAACACCGTGCCACCACTGGCCGTACTCGCGATTGCCCTGGGGGTTCTCGGCATCGGCAGCGGACCGGCGATCTTCGCCCTGTTCCTCGCCTCGCTTTTGCCGATTGTGCGCAACACCTACGAAGGCCTGAAAAACGTCCAGGGTTCGCTGAAAGAAGCCGCCGTCGGCATCGGCATGACTCCGCGCCAGGTGCTGTGGCAGGTCGAATTGCCCAACGCCGTGCCGATCATCGTCGGCGGTGTGCGCGTGGCGCTGGCGATCAACGTCGGTACTGCGCCGCTGGCCTTCCTGATCGGCGCCAACAGCCTCGGCAGCCTGATTTTCCCCGGCATCGCCCTGAACAATCAGCCGCAACTGCTGCTCGGCGCCGCGTGCACCGCGCTGCTGGCCCTGCTGCTCGATGGCGTGGTCACCCTCGCCAGCCGTCTCTGGCTGGAACGCGGTTTGCGCCCGTCTTAAGGCTTCGGCAAAGGAATATTCATGAAACGACTTAGCTTGATTCTAGGCTGCGCCCTGCTGTTCGCAGGATTTGCCCAGGCGGCGGACAAGCCGCTCATTCGCCTCGGCGCCCGGGTATTCACCGAGCAGACCCTGCTCGCGGAAATCACCGCCCAATACCTGCGCAGCAAAGGTTACGACGCGCAGATCACCGGTGGTCTGGGCAGCAACCTGGCCCGCAGCGCCCACGAAAGCGGGCAACTGGACATGCTCTGGGAATACACCGGCGTGTCGCTGGTGGCCTACAACCATGTCACCGAAAAACTCGACAGCGAACAGTCCTACGCCCGAGTGAAAGAACTCGACGCGAAAAAAGGCCTGGTCTGGCTCACGCCGTCGAAATTCAGCAACACCTACGCCCTCGCCCTGCCAAAAAAGGTCGCTGAGCAATATCCGCAGATCAGCAACATCAGTCAGCTGAACGATGTTTTGCGTACTGAAGCCAAAACCAATCACCTGGTCGCGCTGGACACCGAGTTCGCCAACCGCTCCGACGGTCTGGACGGCATGGTCAAGCTGTACGACATGAACCTGACCCGCCAGAACATCCGGCAGATGGACGCGGGGCTGGTCTACACCGCACTGCGCAACGGGCAAGTGTTCGCCGGTCTGGTCTACACCACCGACGGTCGCCTCAACGCGTTCGGGCTGAAGCTGCTGGAAGACGACAAGCATTACTTTCCGGACTACACCGCTGCGCCAGTCGTGCGTCAGGCCTACCTCGACGCCCACCCGCAACTGGCGGAGCAACTCAAGCCGCTGGCCGAATTGTTCGACGACGAAACCATGCGCCAGCTCAACGCGCGGGTCGACGTTGATCACGAGAGCCCGTCGAAAGTCGCTGCCGATTTCCTGCGCCAGCATCCATTGAACTAAAGGAGGAAAAGTCATGGAATTCCTGAACGCCTTTTCCCACCTTGACTGGCAGCAGGTGATGCACCTGACCTGGCAGCACATCACGCTGGTCGGCATCGCCGTCAGCCTTGCGATTCTCATCGGCGTGCCGCTGGGCATTCTGATGACGCGTTTCCCGAGCCTCGCCGGTCCCTTGCAGGCCAGCGCCACGGTGCTGCTGACCGTGCCGTCGATTGCGTTGTTCGGCCTGCTGCTGCCGTTCTACTCGAAATTCGGCCAGGGCCTCGGCCCGATGCCGGCGATCACCGCCGTGTTCCTTTATTCACTGCTGCCGATCATGCGCAACACCTACCTCGCCCTGACCGGTGTCGAGCCGGGCATCCGCGAAGCCGCACGCGGCATTGGCATGACCTTCGGCCAGCGCCTGCGCATGGTCGAGTTGCCGATTGCAGTGCCGGTGATCCTCGCCGGCGTGCGCACCGCCGTGGTGATGAACATCGGCGTGATGACCATCGCCGCAACCATCGGCGCCGGCGGTCTTGGCGTGTTGATCCTCGCCTCCATCAGCCGCAGCGACATGTCGATGCTGATCGTCGGCGCGCTGCTGGTCAGTCTCCTGGCGATCTTCGCCGACCTGTTTTTGCAGTGGCTGCAACGCTCTTTGACTCCAAAAGGATTACTCAAATGATCGAACTTCAAAACCTCAGCAAGACCTTCCAAAGCAACGGCAAAGATGTGAAAGCCGTGGACTCGGTGAGCCTGACCGTCAATGAAGGCGAAATCTGCGTATTCCTCGGGCCATCGGGCTGTGGCAAAAGCACCACGCTGAAAATGATCAACCGCCTGATCAAGCCGACCTCCGGCAAGATCCTGATCAACGGCGAAGACACCACCGACCTCGACGAAGTGACCCTGCGTCGCAACATCGGCTACGTGATCCAGCAGATCGGTCTGTTCCCGAACATGACCATCGAAGAGAACATCGTGGTGGTGCCGAAACTGCTCGGCTGGGACAAACAGAAATGCCACGACCGCGCCCGCGAACTGATGAGCATGATCAAGCTTGAGCCCAAGCAATATCTGCATCGTTATCCGCGTGAATTGTCCGGCGGCCAGCAGCAACGGATCGGCGTGATCCGTGCACTGGCAGCGGATGCACCGCTGTTGCTGATGGACGAACCGTTCGGTGCGGTCGACCCGATCAACCGCGAGATGATCCAGAACGAGTTCTTCGAAATGCAGCGCGCGCTGAACAAGACCGTGATCATGGTCAGCCACGACATCGATGAAGCGATCAAGCTCGGCGACAAGATCGCAATCTTCCGCGCCGGCAAGCTGTTGCAGATCGACCACCCAGACACACTGCTCGCTCATCCGGCCGACGACTTTGTCAGCAACTTCGTCGGCCAGGACAGCACGCTCAAACGCCTGCTGCTGGTGAAGGCCGAAGATGCGGCAGACAACGCGCCGTCGGTCAGCCCGGAAACCCCGGTGGCCGATGCGCTGGAATTGATGGACGAACATGACCGTCGCTATGTGGTGGTCACCTGTGCCGAGAACAAGGCACTGGGGTATGTACGACGTCGCGACTTGCACCGCCAGACCGGCACCTGCGCGCAGTTCCTGCGCGAATTCAATGCCACTGCGGCCTATGACGAACACCTGCGCATCCTGTTGTCGCGCATGTACGAGTTCAATCGGGCGTGGCTGCCAGTGATGGATGCCGAGCGGGTGTTTCTTGGGGAGGTGACTCAGGAGTCGATTGCCGAGTATTTGAGCTCCGGCAAGTCCCGTGGGGGCAAAACCAGCATCGTGTCGCCGGCGGAAGTTGCGGTGGCGTGAAGAACGGGCTGTAAAAAAGGGCGGTGCTTGTGGGTAAGCACCGCCCTTTTTTGTTCAGGAGGAAATGGCCTGATCGGCGGGGATGAATTCAAACTTCGCGTCGTTCGTTTGAACCTGTGGAAGCGTCATACGTATCATCGGTACCCAGATTCCGGTTTGCGTCTTGAAATCCCGTTGGTCGTATTGCGCATCGACCTTGCCGGTATCGTTGAGGTAGAAAACGGCCATGATCGGCAATACCGCGCCTTTGCCCTGCCCCCAGTTTTCCAGTCTGAACTCGTTTTGTGTATTGAAAGCAAACGTCCCCCCTTGCCCTTGAGCCTTGATCGCCTCATTGAATGCTTCGGTGGCCTTTTCATTCAGAACATCGCGAACATCAAATCCGCACAGGTATCCGTACTTGTTCGGCTGGCCGTTGTAGTGGACGATATATTGCGCAGCCGTATTAATGTTCTGCGCCTGACATGGAGAACTGCTGGGGACGCCAGGGGTTTCTCCGCAACCACTATTGGTTCGCGAGGTTGTTGCGCCATCTACTGGAAAAAAACACAGAACTTCCGGCTCAATCTTTCCGGTAGGCTTATAAAAGTAAGGATTGAAAATAAAACCGTTGTTGTAGCCGAATACCAACTTTTTGAACTTGGCTTCTTTGCTCAGCCAGGAAAAGGAAACACCCGTGGAGTTTGGGTTCGGATCCCAAAAATGGAAGGCAGTAGAATGCTGTGTCGCTCGCAGCATTACACCGCTGCACAGGAACTTCGGTGCTCTGGGGTTGGCCCGGCACATAGAGATAGCAACATTATTGTAGTACTGCGTTAAATAATCCGCTGTCTCAGGCCCAGTATAGGACTGTGTTGCTCCCGCACTTGCGGACTGCACAGTTTGCGAATTTTTGTCGGTCGTAACATTCGGAGCAAGATCATGAGTCACACATCCAGAAAGCAACAAAACAACTATCCACACTAATAGCCTGTTCATTTTCCCTGCCTCCACAAAGCTATAAGCCACATCAAAGATTGAACTTCTACCGTGCAAAAACGTGCACCTTCAAGCTCATCTTTCGGAATGGCATCCAAATAAATCCAGCACGACGACTGTGCAATCACCTTAATAACAATTCAGAAATTAAGCACCTGTCAGAACTGACAGTAGGTAAAAGGCCAGCCATATCTTTTCGAAATCAAAACAGGCTGGGCTATAGCCAGATTGCGATTGAGTGCCAAGCGAATGATGCTCGGCGAGGTCACCCAGGAATCGATTGCGGCGTAACTGAGTTCAGGTCGTTCACGCGGAATGAAGACCAATATTGTGTCGCCAGCCGAGGCGGCTGCCTGATCAAAAGCAAAAGTGCTGTTCACAAGCCTTTTTTTCGACCGCCGGAACATGAAAGCCGTGATTTTTTTGCCGACGATGAGCCGGCAAGAAATATCAACACATCAGAAGGCTGAGCCCGGCCGAAGATGTCAGCCCAAACCAGCAACTTCCCTCTCAACTTCCCTTCTCGCTGCCAACGTCGCCGATGTTGAAGTGATCGCACTTACCGGAGAGTTGGCACACATCAGCTTCGAACGTGCAGGTATTTTTAACACCTGAAAATTATTGCGGAACATCTGACCGTCATCTCGGTCGGCTACAAAGAGTGATATCCGCGACGCACGTCAGAAGCGTGCAAAAACGCGACATTTTTAGTTGATCTCAGGCCCCTCACGCCCTAAAGTTCGCGCCGAACGTCCATGCTGGAAACGATCCATCCGGCTCAAGTACTGACGACGAGACAGCAAGGCCAAGGGCAACGACCCATGGCCTTTTTGCTTTCGGCGACATGCCTTGGGAAGTAGGCGAACCAAAGTGGGGATACGGAGGGCGTTCATTTGCACCCATTGTTTTTACGAGTTTGCCCATAGGAGCTCCCAGCATGTCGATCCAGGTCGAAGACTATTTCGCGCGCGCCACTTTTGACAAAATGAAGGCGTTCGCCGACAAACAGGAAACCCCGTTCGTGGTGATCGACACCGCGATGATCGCCCAGGCCTACGATGACCTGCGCGCCGGTTTCGAATTCGCCAAGGTCTACTACGCGGTCAAGGCCAACCCGGCCGTCGAGATCATCGACCTGCTCAAAGAGAAAGGTTCGAGCTTCGACATCGCCTCGATCTATGAGCTGGACAAAGTGCTGGGCCGTGGCGTCAGCCCGGACCGCATCAGCTACGGCAACACCATCAAGAAATCCAAGGACATCCGCTACTTCTACGAGAAGGGCGTGCGTCTGTTCTCCACCGACTCCGAAGCCGACCTGCGCAACATCGCCAAGGCTGCGCCGGGCTCGAAAATCTACGTGCGCATCCTGACCGAAGGCTCGACCACGGCTGACTGGCCACTGTCGCGCAAATTCGGCTGCCAGACCGACATGGCCATGGACCTGCTGATCCTCGCCCGCGACCTGGGCCTGGTGCCTTACGGCATCTCGTTCCACGTCGGCTCGCAACAGCGCGACATCAGCGTCTGGGACGCGGCGATCGCCAAGGTAAAAGTGATCTTCGAGCGCCTGAAAGAAGAAGACGGCATCCATCTCAAGCTGATCAACATGGGCGGCGGCTTCCCGGCCAACTACATCACCCGCACCAACAGCCTGGAAACCTACGCCGAAGAGATCATCCGCTTCCTGAAGGAAGACTTCGGTGATGACCTGCCGGAAATCATTCTGGAGCCGGGCCGTTCGCTGATCGCCAACGCCGGTATCCTGGTCAGCGAAGTGGTACTGGTTGCACGTAAGTCCCGTACCGCCGTCGAGCGCTGGGTTTATACCGATGTGGGCAAGTTCTCCGGCCTGATCGAAACCATGGACGAAGCGATCAAGTTCCCGATCTGGACCGAGAAAAAAGGCGAGATGGAAGAAGTGGTCATCGCCGGCCCGACCTGCGACAGCGCCGACATCATGTACGAAAACTACAAGTACGGCCTGCCGCTGAACCTGGCGATCGGTGATCGCCTGTACTGGCTGTCGACCGGTGCGTACACCACCAGTTACAGCGCCGTAGAGTTCAATGGCTTCCCGCCGCTGAAATCGTTCTACGTGTAAGCGACGCTTCAACTGAAAAGGCCCATGCATGCATGGGCCTTTTTTATTTGCGCAGCCAAGTCTCAAGGTGATTGATCATCGCCATGAACTCTTCAGCGCCCTCCTTCGAGGCGGCGAGCTGGAAATTCAACTCCCCGAGTTTCGATACACGTTCAGCTCTCAACAACTCATTGAACACAGTATCGATGCGTAAGCCGGTCTCTTCGAGAAACACGCTGAGTTGCGAACTCACGGAAGCCAGTCCGTTAAACAACGCGGCGATATCGTTTTTGTACTCTGCGGCTTTTACGAGCGGATCAGCTGACGACCAAGCGAAGTCCCAGGCTGGTGCTGTACGCGCTTCGCGAAACAACTCCTCGACCACTGTCGGTTGGGTATGACACTGGCACGAGCGATGATCCATCGCCCTGATGAACACCGACTTAAGCCCGAACGACTCGTCATGCACCTCAGCGATGGTGTATTTCAGTTGGCGTATCGCCGCCCTCAGCGAGGAAAACCGAAGTGCCAGTTCGTGAATCAGATCCGGCACATCAGTGGGCGGAAACAACTTCCAGGTTGGCGACCTGGATAAACTGTACAGCTTGAAATCCACCTGACTGAGGGGCTCGTTCCTTGAGGTGTTTTTGATGATTTCCTGAGTCTCAGCGGTAAACAGGGTGAGATCCGCAACATATGTGCTGCACAGGCGTCGAGCGTCTTCAGTACGCTCCCAGAACTCCTGCAAGTAGCGCGCATTGAACCTGGCGTTGTTCAAACGCGAATCGTTGGCCAGTACCGCCATTTGATGACCGATGGCTCTGCGGCGCTCGAACACCAAAGGAATGTTATTGAAGGTTGGGTTCAGAGAGCCCAGGAAATTCGTGTATCGATCCAGTACGCGTCGTTGTGCTGCGGAAAACTCATAGGCAAGTGTATTCATGACTGATCGGGAAGCGGTGGGCAGAACGCCCACCGCCTCGACTCCTTACTGCTGAACCGTTTTCAGATACTGCCGGACGTCGGCAATACGGGCGATGGCAGAAGCCGTTCGCTGCTCGACAGGCTGCGACTTGTCCTGTTTGAAGTCTCGGGCGAAGGACTCGAATACGGCCACCAGATTCGAGAATTCATTCACGTAACTCCAGCGCTCCTCGTCCAGTTGGTCGAGGACTTGCACCAGGTGAATCTTTCCATCGATCTGCGCAATATCGTTGATGTGTTTCTTCAACTGCGCCTTCAGATCAGCCGCTGTTTCCTTGAGTTGGTTGTAAGCCGCCAGCATGTTCAGATAAGAGATCGCCTCACCAATACCCGAGATCATTTTTTTCAAGGTATCAATGGCGAACAACGCGACTTGAACCTGCGGTGGCGCCAGCCCCAGTGCTTTCAGGTTATCCAGCGTCAGCTGGGCTTCCTTACCGATTTTCTCCACCCCGGCTTTCGCGAGCAGGTCGAGCGCTTCAGACACCGATTTCATCTGCTTTTCGAAATCGGCGACTTTTTCTTCCGACTTGACCTTCAGGGCTTCCGTGAAGGCCCGGTCCTGCTGCAGCGTTGCAATCCATTGCGCCGACGCCGATCGGTCATAGGCGGTACTCAAGCCGTTGTGCGTCATCTTCAAATCGTCCGCGTGCTCGGAGACGTTCATCGATACATTCTTGAGTTCGCTTTCCATTTCCTCGCGGATTTCATCCGCGTCTTCCGGATATTCGAGAAGTTCGGCCTGAGACATTTTCAGCTTGTTCTGCGCATGCTCCAGATTGATCCCTGTCGTCTGGGCCTGTTTACGAAGTTCAAATGTGGACTTTTGAATAGCCACTGTCAGCCCATTCATTGTGCGGACGGTACCCGGCAGATAGTTGAACTGCTCACCGAGCATTTGCGCAGTGACATTGCTTGTTTGAACGGCAGCCGCGTGGGCACGCAAAGCTGTAACATCAAAATCCGAAGTGGCGGGATGATTACTTGGCGAAAACATCATTGCTTTGCTCCTGAACATCGTAAAACTGCTTCCATACTCTTTATCTGCCGCAGCAAACACGCCCAACAGCTGATCGGAACTCACCTTGATCTGCTCCCACGGATCAATAATGCCGAGAATCTGGTTCTTGAACTTCCTCAAGGAAGTTGCTTCCTGCAGCAGATCAACTTCTTTGACAGATGCAGTGATATAGGTACTCAGTGCATTCCAGACCAGCATCAGGTTTTGCGTGGCGACTTCAGCTTCAATCGCTACATAGCTCAGGTTCTGCAAATCATCGCGCACTTTGTTCAGGGAACTCAGCGTCTGGTTTTTGCTGGCCATTACCTGGTTGGAAGCCTGTTGCTCTGCCTTCAACCTGTTTCGCTCCTTGCGGATTTTTTCGGCCTTGACGCCCTGATAGATGCCGAGAATCAAACCACCGATATTCAGTGCGGCTGCCGACCTGATCGCTTCCTGAACCAACTGATCATATTGCTTGTTCAGTTCATCGATTTCTTTCGAGCGCTGGTCGATTTCGCCCTGCAGGGCCTGGATGTCTGCCTGATAGGTATTGCGAGACACAAACTCCAGTCGCAGCTTGATCTCTGGCAGCACGATCTCGCGCATATCAGCGCCAAAACTGTCTAGTTCAGCTCTGACGTGCTCGGCCTTCGCGTGGCACTGCATGACCTTGGCCAGCATGTCGTTGAGGTAGGCCTTGATTTCAGGAACATCACCGGACGGCAAACCCAGGTCGGGAAGCCCCGGAATCGTGCGTTTCAGCTCCAGATACTCTTCCGGCGTTTTGATATCGTATTCCTCCAGGTATCTGGAGGCTTTCAGGTCTTCGTAGATCTCAACTATTCCTTTGCCTGTGCGAATAATGCTGCCGGCAAAAATCTTGAGATCGGTCCCTGTGAGCATGATTTTTTCACGCAACGGCGACCAGCGCTTGGCATGGTCGTAGGTGTAGGTGAATGTCCGCAGAAAGTCCGTTGCCTTGAGCCCAACACCTCCTGTATCCCCGGCGCCATAGTTCAAATAGGCAACGACATCCGCCAGTCGAACGGGAAGCGACAGCCCCAGCACTTCATACTTACGCAGGCTGATGATCTGTTCTTTGGTTAATTGAATACCGGTTTCCCGATTGTATTCTTCACCCTCGCCGAGCGAAGCACTTACAAACACCCGAGGCGCCTTTGCGGCGGCCTCGACAATCTTGCTGTCCATCTTGAATTCCATAAGAGACTCCTTGTCTTCTTCGGATATTTAATAAAAGTCGTTCTAGATATACGACATCATCGAGCGACTCATTCCAACTTGAGCGCCGACATCGCAAAACAACCTTAGGACAGCAAGACAACAATCAACAAGCATTCAAATATTAGCAATCAAGACAAACAAACCATCCGCCCAGACTCTTATCCGAGAACAGCCATATCAACTTGATAAAAAACAAACTCACCGCAGAATAAATACTTACAAAGCAACTAACTCCGCCAGCCGCAACTTATAAGCGTCGGCCATTGCACGAATTTGCGGATGTCGTGCATTCAACAAAGACACGCTGGCGACTCGCAGGAAATTCACATTGCCCGCGTCCAGCGCCTTGCGCAGCCAGCCGAGTGCGTCATCGATGTGCCCTTCGTCGGCAAGCATTGCCGCATGACTGAACTGCCCACGAAAGTCGCCACCCTCGGCCGCACGCCGATACCAGTCGCGCGCCGTTGGCAGGTCTTGCGGACAGTGGCGTCCCTCTTCCAGATACCGGCCCAGCAGGTTCATCGACTTGGCATGCCCCGACTCGGCAGCACGGCGGTACAGGGCGAGGGCCAGCGCCTGGTCTTCGGGTATTCCACGTCCGGTGGCGTGCAGGTTTGCCAGGTTGTACATCGCCCAATCCAGCCCCGCGTCGGCGGCTGTTTGGTAATGGCGCGCAGCGCGCTCGGCGTCGGCCACACAACCCCATCCGTGTTCATGACAGCGGCCGAGCATGTTGCGCGCCATTAGATGACCTTGCCCGGCGGCGATTTCAAACCAGCGCAATGCCAGCGGTTGATCCTGAGCAATCCCATGACCATCGAGCAGAATCTGCCCGAGCAGCGCCTGCGCTTCGAGCACGCCCTCGCCCGCCGCCATCAGAATGGCCTGAGCCGCGCGAGCCGGGCTTTCTTCGAGCATGGCGGTGAGCCGTTCGCCGTCGAGGACTTCTTCGCGGCGCAAACGAAAGTCCGTCACTTACACCTCGACCCAGCGGCGCAACAGGTTGTGATAGGTGCCGGTGAGGCGGATCAGCGAAGGGTGATCGGGCATGTCCTGAGTCAGTTGCTGGATCGCACCGTCCATCTCGAACAGCAAGGCGCGTTGGCTGTCTTCGCGCACCAGGCTTTGGGTCCAGAAGAACGAGGCATACCGAGCGCCACGAGTCACCGCGTTGACTTTATGCAGGCTGGTGCCGGGGTAAAGCACCATGTCGCCGGCGGGCAGTTTCACGCGCTGGGTGCCGAAGGTGTCCTGGATTTCCAGCTCGCCGCCGTCGTAGTCCTCGGGTTCGCTGAAAAACAGCGTGGCCGACAGATCGGTGCGTACCCGCTCGATGCTGCCCTTGGGCTGGCGCACGGCGTTGTCGATGTGGAAATCGAAACTGCCACCCGCCGTGTAGCAGTTGAGTAACGGCGGAAATACCTTGTGCGGCAGCGCGGCGGACATGAACAGCGGGTTTTTCCACAGGCGCTCAAGCATCGCGGCGCCGATTTCCTTGGCCAGCGGATGGCCTTCGGGCAGTTGCAGATTGTGCTTGGCCTTGGCCGATTGATAGCCGGCGGTGATCTTGCCATCGGCCCAGTCGGCCTGCTCCAGAGCCTCGCGGATGCGCCGCACTTCGTCTTTCTCGAACAGAGCGGGGATGTGCAGCAGCATGTCGAAGTCACCTGATGGCAAAGAGGCGGCAATGGTATTGATTCTTATTGGCTGTGTAAAACCCGCTAGACGAATGAACTGGCAAAAACCGTAAGGTTAAATTGTAAAGAATGTAAATTCAGTGCAGATAGCAATGTTTCGCAATTGATACGAATACCTGTTTACCCTATATTCCGCCGCCTCAAATCCTTGGGGAGGGGAATAAAAATGGCACGTCAACAAGCACAATTACCGGTCAGTTCACCACGTCTGCTCGCTTCCGCCATCGGTGTGGCAATCACCGCCGGCTCCGCTGGCCACATGGTGTTCGCCGCTGAAAAGACCGACAGCAAAGCCTCCGGCAATGCCATCGCCCTGGACGCCACCGCCATCACCGGCGAAGCCCAGGACTCGACGTCCTACCAGGTCGAGAAAGCCTCCTCGCCCAAGTACACCGCGCCGCTGGTCGATACGCCGCGCTCGGTCACCGTTATTCCGCAACAAGTCCTGAAGGACACCGGCGCCCTGAACATGCAGGACGCGCTGCGCACCGTACCGGGCATCACTTTCGGTGCCGGTGAAGGTGGCAACCCGCAGGGCGACCGTCCGTTCATCCGTGGTTTCGACGCCCAGGGCGACACCTACCTCGACGGCGTGCGCGACACCGGTTCGCAGAGCCGCGAGATCTTCGCCGTGGAAAACATCGAAGTCAGCAAGGGCCCGAACTCCGCCATCGGCGGTCGCGGCGCGGCGGGCGGCAGCATCAACCTGGTGAGCAAGAAAGCACACCTGGGCAACTCGTTCGACGGTGGTTTCACCTGGGGTTCCGACCAGACCCAGCGCTACACCCTGGACGGCAACTACCAGTTCAGCGACACCGCTGCCGGCCGTCTGAACCTGATGAGCCACGAGAGCAACGTCGCCGGTCGCGACAGCGTCGACTACGACCGCTGGGGCATCGCGCCATCCCTGGCCTTCGGCCTGGGCACCGACACCCGCGTCAACCTCGACTACTACCATCTCGAAAGCAACGACACGCCGGACTCGGGCATCCCGTACACCATTCCGGCTGCCGGCTCGGCGGCACGTACCAAGTCCAATCCGGACAAGCCGTACTCGGGTGGCGATCACAGCAACTTCTACGGTCTGGACGGTCGCGACTTCCGCAAGGGTCGTACCGACACCGCGACGTTCGCCATCGAGCATGACCTGAATGACTCGCTGACCATCAAGAACACTCTGCGTCACGGCACCAGCATGCAGGATTACATCCTGACCCAGCCGGACGACAGCAAGGGCAACGTCAACAACGGCAGCGTCTGGCGTCGTGCGAACACTCGCGTGAGCAACACCGAGACCACCACCAACCAGACTGACCTGTTCGGTAACTTCTACGTTGCAGGCTTCAAGAACAGCTTCTCCACCGGTGTCGAATACACCCGTGAGGAAAGCCGCAAGTCCTCTTATAACGTCAACACCGATACCACGCCGCGCACCACCAACGTGCCATCCAGCACCAACTGCACCCCGTCGATGATCGGCGCGTCGAGCGGCTACAACTGCACCTCGCTGTCGAACCCGAACCCGAACGATCCGTGGAACGGCGCCATTTCGCGCAACTACGCCGGCACTGACACCCAGTCCGATACTTACGCGCTGTATGTGTTCGACACCCTGGAACTGTCCCAGCAATGGCTGGTGAACATGGGCCTGCGTTACGACCACTTCGAAACCGGCTACCACACCTACAACAACGCTGGCACCACCACCGCCAAAGGTGCAGACACCAGCGAGTTCGTCACCGGTCAGTTCGGCATCGTCTACAAACCGGCAGAGAACGGCAGCATCTACGCGTCCTACGCCACTTCCGCCACGCCACCGGGCAACACCCTGGGCGAAGGCATGGACGGCAACCCGCTGGGCGGCACCACCGATCGCAACGGTAACCTGCTCAAGAGCGACATGGAGCCGGAAACCACCAAGAACTACGAAATCGGCACCAAGTGGGATCTGTTGAACGATCGCCTGTCGCTGACCGCCGACATCTTCCGCACCGAGAAAGAAAACGCGCGTGTCCAGGTTGATACCACGTCGTACGAAAACGCCGGCAAGACTCGTGTACAAGGTATCGAGCTGTCGGCCAGCGGCAAGATCACCGACAAGTGGCAAGTGTTCGCCGGTTACGCCTATATGGACAGCGAGCAAGTGGATGGCGGCCCGCTGAACCGTGCCACCGACGGCAACGAACTGCCTAACACGCCGAAAAACAGCGCCAGCCTGTGGACCACTTACCAGGTCACGCCGAAGCTGACCATCGGTGGCGGTGCGTTCTACGTGGATGACGTGTTCGGCAGCGTGGCCAACACCACCATGGTCGATTCCTACGTTCGCTACGACGCGATGGCTGCGTACAAGCTGACCAAGAACGTCGACCTGCAACTGAACGTGCAGAACCTGACCAACGAAACCTACTACGACAAAGCCTTCTCGACTCACTTCGCCAACCAGGCGGCGGGCCGTACGGCATTGCTGAGCACCAACTTCCACTTCTGATAGAAGCCGGAAGCCTCGGGCCCCGTTCATTCACTTGAACGGGGCTTTTGTGCGTAATAAAGAACGTTTCTCGATAAGCCACGGCATAATGCACGCCGTGAACACAATTTCCGAACGGACAAGGCAAGCGACGTGTTGAAGAAAACCCTGTTCCAGTTGCACTGGTTTTTTGGCATCACTGCCGGGCTGGTGCTGGCCCTGATGGGCATCACCGGCGCTGCCTATTCGTTTCAGGACGAGATCCTGAAAGCCCTCAACCCATCCGTGTTGCAGGTGGAGAAGCAGGTGGCCGGCGTCCTGCCGCCCGCCGACCTGGTGGCGCACATCGAAGCGGCCTCGGGCAAGAAAGTCTCGATGCTCTCGGTCGAAACGGAAAGCGGCAGCGCCGGACGCGTCTGGTTCACCCCGCCGAAAGGTGAGCGTCGTGGCGAGATGCGCTACTTCGATCCCTACACCGCCGAGTTCAAGGGCGAGGCCACCGGCCAGGACTTCTTCGGCCTGATGCTGCAACTGCACCGGTTCCTCGCCATGGGCGACACCGGTCGCAACATTACCGGCGCCTGCACCCTGATGCTGCTGTTCTTCTGCCTGTCCGGCCTGTACCTGCGCTGGCCACGCCAGTGGAACAGCTGGCGCGTGTGGCTGACCCTGGACTGGAAGAAAAAGGGCCGCAGCTTCAACTGGGACCTGCACTCGGTGTTCGGCACCTGGTGCATGCTGGTTTACCTGCTGCTGGCGCTGACCGGTCTGTCCTGGTCCTACGAGTGGTACAACAAAGGCCTGACCAGACTGCTTTCCGATGCGCCGCAAAACGAACGCGTGCGCGGCGGACGCGGCCCGGCACCCGAAGGTCCGGCGCCGACTGCCGATTACGCGGCCATGTGGATCAGCATCTACAGCGCCGCCGGCCCGGGTCTCGCCTCCTACAACATCCGCATGCCGCCAGTGGCCGGTCAACCGGCGACCGTGTTCTATCTGCTCGACAGCTCGCCCCACGAGCGCGCGCTGAACCAGATCACCCTCGACCCGGCCACCGGCGTCGTCAAACGCGTCGACCGCTACGCCGACAAAAGCTTCAAGGCGCAATTGCTGACCAGCATTTACGCGCTGCACGTCGGCAGCTATTTCGGTCTGGTCGGGCGGATCATCGTGACGGTCGCAGCGGTGCTGATGCCGCTGTTCTTTATCACCGGATGGCTGTTGTACCTCGATCGCCGCCGCAAGAAAAAGCAGATCAAGGATGCCCGCCAAGGCCTCGAGCAACCGACCGGTGACACCCCGGCATGGTTGATCGGTTTCGCCAGCCAGAGCGGTTTTGCCGAGCAACTCGCTTGGCAGACCGCCGGCCAGTTGCAGGCAGCAGGATTGCCGGTGAAGGTGCAGCCGCTGGCGAATGTCAGCGAGCAGGATCTGCAGGAATCCAACAATGCGCTGTTCGTGGTCAGCACCTTCGGCGACGGCGAAGCACCGGACAGCGCTCGCGGTTTCGAACGCAAAGTGCTGAACAACGCCTCGACACTCGACAGCCTCAATTACGCCGTACTCGGTCTCGGCGACCGTCAGTATCAGCACTTCTGCGGTTTCGCCCGACGTCTGCACCAATGGCTGGGCGAGCATGGCGGCAAGACGCTGTTCGCTCCGGTGGAGGTCGACAATGGTGATCCTTACGCACTGCGTCACTGGCAGACCCAGCTCGGCCTGATCACCGGGCAAGCACCGGTCGACACCTGGCAGGCACCGAGCTACAGCAACTGGACGCTGGAACGCCGCGAACTGATGAACCCTGACAGCAGCGGTTCACCGGTTTTCCTGCTGGGTCTCTCGGCGCCTGACACCAGCAGCTGGCTCGCTGGCGATCTGGTGGAAGTGTTGCCACGCAACTGCCCGTGGGCCATCGAACATTTCCTCGACGGCCTCGGCATTCGTGGCGAAACCAGCGTGAAGGTCAACGGCCTGGAAGAATCGCTGGAAGTCGCCCTCGCCACCCGCCAGTTGCCCGAACACCGCGCCCATCTTGTGGGCCTGCATGCCCAGGCGCTGGTCGATGCGATGGTGCCGCTGGCGATGCGCGAATACTCGATCGCCTCGATTGCCGCCGACGGCGTGCTGGAATTGATCGTGCGTCAGGAACAGCATTCTGACGGCACCCTCGGCATCGGTTCCGGATGGCTGACCGAACATGCGCAGGTAGGCGGCAGTATCAGTCTGCGGGTACGCCGCAACAGCGGCTTCCATCTGCCGAACCAGCCGGTGCCGATGATCTTGCTGGGCAACGGCACCGGCCTTGCCGGCCTGCGCAGCTTGCTCAAGGCGCGGATTGCCGACGGGCAGCAACGCCACTGGCTGCTGTTCGGCGAGCGCAATCGGGAGAACGATTTCCTGTGTCGCGCAGAACTCGAAGAGTGGCTGATCAACGGCGATCTGGCGCGACTGGACCTGGCGTTCTCGCGGGATCAGGCGCAGAAAATCTATGTGCAGGATCGCTTGCGCGAATCGGCTGCCGAGCTGAAGAAATGGCTGGCGGACGGTGCCGTGATCTACATCTGCGGCAGCTTGCAAGGCATGGCGTCAGGGGTGGATCAGGTGCTCAATCAAGTGCTTGGCGCCGCCGAAGTCGAACGCCTGATCGAACAGGGTCGTTATCGCCGGGATGTTTACTGATTCACCTGCATTCCTGTGGGAGCAAGCCTGCTCCCACAGGTCCACTGCATTCAGACTGGCTGCAGCTTCTGCTCAAACACCGCCACCCCATCCAGATCCCGCAACACCACACTCAACTCCCCGCTCTGCCCCTCGATGTTCACCTCGCCAAAAAACTGAAACCCGGCAAACGGTGAAGCGTTTTGCGTCGGCGGTGCTTTCTGAAACACCACTTCCGGGCCGAAGGTCTTGTCCAGCGGATTAGGCCCGAAACTCCCGGCGTTCAGAGGCCCTGCGACAAACTCCCAGAACGGTTCGAAATCCTGAAACGCTGCGCGATCCGGGTGATAGTGATGCGCCGCGCAGTAATGCACGTCCGCCGTCAGGAACACGAAATTGCGCACCTGCTGCGCCCGCAGAAAGCCCAGCAGTTCGGCGATTTCCAGTTCACGTCCCTGAGCCGAGCCGGGGTCGCCGTTGGCCACGGCTTCCCAACGCGGCACACCGGGGCTGACTTCGCCGTCCGGCACGCCAAGGCCGATCGGCATGTCGGCGGCGATGACTTTCCACTGGGCTTTCGATGCCTTCAATCCGCGCTTAAGCCAGTTCAATTGCTCGCGCCCGAGGAACGGTTTTTCCGCCCCGAGGTTATCGTCGTTGGCGCCGCGATAACTGCGCATGTCGAGCACGAACACATCGAGCATCGGCCCGTAGCTCAGCTTGCGATAGATCCGCCCGCCACCGTCCGCTGCCTGACGGCGCATCGGCGAATATTCGAGCCAGGCCTGACGCGCACGGCCGACCAGGGTGTGGATATCTTTTTCCTGATAGCGCTCGTCGAGCTGTTTGCCCGGCGACCAGTTGTTGACCACTTCATGGTCATCCCATTGCCAGATCTGCGGCACTTCGGCGTTGAAGCGGCGGATGTTTTCGTCCATCAGGTTGTAGCGGTAATTGCCGCGATAGTCGTCGAGGGTCTGGGCGACTTTGCTCTTGGCTTCCGTGGTGAGGTTGCGCCAGATCCGGCCACCCTCAGTGGTCAGTTGCGCCGGCACCGGGCCGTCGGCGTAGATCGTGTCGCCGCTGTGGATAAAGAAGTCCGGCAGGCGCATGCGCATGGATTCGTAGATGCGCATGCCGCCGATATCGGGGTTGATGCCGAAGCCCTGGCCGACGGTGTCGCCGCTCCATACGAAGCGAATATTGCGCCGTGCGGTCGGTGCACTGCGCAGGTGGCCGAGCCACGGTTCGCTGGCAACACCCGTCTGGGCGTCCTTGAAATACACGCGGTAGAAAATCGCCTGATCGGCGGGCAATCCGGTGAGTTCGACGCGGGCGGTGAAATCGCTGCGCGCGTCGGCCAGCGCGGAGATGACGCGTCGCGGATGGCGGAACTGACTGCGGGTGTCCCACTCCACCACCATCCGCGCCGGACGATCGCTGCGGCTCCAGATCATCGCCCGATCGCCCTGCAAGTCGCCGGACTGCACGCCGTCGGTGAGTTGCGGTCGATCCTTGACCGAGGCGATCACGGCCGGCGCCAGCCCTGGCATCAGCAAACCGGCGCCGACCACTTGCATCACGCGCCGGCGACCGAGGTTGAAATCGCTCATGCTGTTCTCCCTGAAAAAAGGAAAACTTAACCATCACCAGATGAAGCGGGTATGACATCTCAGGCGTTGGCGGGCGCCAGCGCCAGTTCGACGGCTTCCGGCCGCTTGACCAGCGCATACACCACCGCCGTCAGCAGGCTGCCCGCGACGATTGCCAGCAGATACAACAGCGCATGGTTGATCGCGTTCGGGATCGCCAGCACAAACAGGCCACCGTGCGGCGCCATCAGCTTGCAGCCGAAGTACATCGACAGCGCACCGGTCAGCGCACCGCCGGCAATGCTCGCCGGGATCACCCGCAATGGGTCTTTCGCGGCAAACGGAATTGCCCCTTCGGAAATAAAGCACAAGCCCAGCACCAGCGCCGCTTTACCCGCCTCGCGTTCAGTCTGGGCGAACTTGCGTCGGGCGATGAACGTGGCGATACCCAGACCGATCGGAGGCACCATGCCCGCGGCCATGGTCGCGGCCATCGGTGCATAACTCTGCGAGGCCAGCAGCCCCACCGAGAACGCATAGGCGGCCTTGTTGATCGGCCCGCCGAGGTCGACGCACATCATGCCGCCCAGCAGCACACCGAGCAGGATCGCGTTGGTGGTGCCCATGCTGTCGAGGAAATGTGTGAGCGCTGCGAGCATCCCGGCAACCGGTTTGCCGACCACGTAAATCATCACCAGCCCGGTGATCAGACTGGCGAACAGCGGGATGATCAGAATCGGTTTCAGCGCTTCCAGACTTTGCGGCAACGCCACATAACGACTGATCAGCTTCGCCGCATAACCAGCGATGAAACCGGCGACGATCCCGCCGATGAATCCGGCGCCCAGGGTGCTCGCCAGCAAACCGCCAATCATTCCCGGCGCCAGACCCGGACGGTCAGCAATCGAGTAGGCGATGTAACCGGCCAGCAACGGCACCATCAATTTGAACGCGGTCTCGCCACCGATCTGCATCAGCGCCGCCGCCAGCGTGCCTTCTTCCTTGAACGCGGTGATGCCGAACACGAACGACAAGGCGATCATCAAGCCGCCCGCCACCACCATCGGCAGCATGAACGACACACCGGTCAGCAGGTGTTTGTAAACGCCGGTTTTCTCTTGTTTGGCCGGGGCCTTGCCGTCGCTCGCGGCGCTTTCCTGCTTGCCTTCGGCCAGGGCTTTTTTCAGCGTGGCCTCGGATTGCTTCAACGCGATTCCGGTGCCACAGCGGTAGATTTTCTTGCCGGCGAATCGCTCGGTGGCGACTTCGATATCCGCCGCCAGCAGCACCACCTCGGCCTCGGCAATTGCCGTCGCGCTCAGTGGATTTCGCGCGCCGACCGAGCCCTGGGTTTCCACTTGAAACTCATAGCCCAGGCGCTTGGCCGCTTGCTGCAAGGCTTCGGCCGCCATGAAGGTATGGGCGACGCCGGTCGGGCACGCGGTGACAGCGACGATGCGAGGTGCGCGTTGCTCAGCGGCCGTCGGTGCAACTTCGCTGGCAACATGAATTTCGGCTTCTTCGGCACCGCGTCGCAGCACCGCTTCGACATCCTGCAGCGCTTGCGCCGGGGCAATCCTGTAGACCCGTTTGCCGACGAATCGAGTCATGTCGACCGATCCGGTGGTCACCAGCAACACCCACTCCGCCGCCTCGATCGTCGCCGCCGACAATTCGCGTTCCGGATGCGCCGCATCCACCACTTCGACGCTGGTGCTCCAGCCCTGACGCTGGGCCGCAGCATCCAGCAACCGGGCGCACAGCACACTGGTGACCATGCCGTTCGGGCAGGCCGTGACAATGGCTAACTTCATGACAAACCCTCTTATTGTTCTGTCAGGGGACGCACGCGCACGCCCTGTTGGAGCTGCGCCAGTTGCGCAGCATCGTGAATACCGAATCCGATCTGTGTCACCGCCTGCGCCGCAATCGCCGTGGCCGTGCGCAGGGTTTGCTCCGGCGTATCGGCGCTAAGCAGACCGTGCAGCATGCCAGCCAGCAACGAATCGCCGGCACCGACCGTACTGGCGACGCTGACCTTCGGCGGCGTCGCGTGCAACGCCGAGCCGACACTGAACCAGTTCACACCCTCGGCACCATGGGAAATCACCACATGCTCGATGCCTTGAGCATGCAGCCGATTGGCCGCCTCAGCCTGAGCGGCGTGAGACAGCACTTCACAGCCGAGCGCATCGGCCAGTTCTTCAGTGTTGGGCTTGATCAGCCACGGGCCAGCCTTGAGTGCCGTGCGCAGCGCTTCACCGCTGGTGTCCAACGCGACTTTCAGGCCCAGCCCCTTCAGGCGCTCGATCAACTCACGCAACCACTTCGCACTGACCCCGCGCGGCAGACTGCCGGCGACCACCACCGCGTCATGCCCCGGTGCAATCTGCACCAGACGCTCCAGCAACGCCTGTTGCGCCACCACGCCGACCACCGGGCCCGGGCCGTTGATGTCGGTGATGCGTCCGTCCCGTTCCGCGACCTTGATGTTGCTGCGAGTCTCGCCCGGCACACGGATGAAGGCGTCGACAAAACCACGCTTGGCGAACAGGGTTTCGAACGCCTGCAGATTGTCTTCACCGAGAAAGCCGCTGACCGTCAGTTGATGACCGAGGTCGGCCAGCACTTGCGCGACGTTGACGCCCTTGCCGGCGGCGTGAGTGTGCATTTCGTCGCTGCGATTGACCTGACCGGCCTCCAGACGCGGCAACTGCACCGTGAGGTCCAGCGCCGGGTTGAGGGTCAGGGTAAGAATCTTGGCCATTACAGGGCCTCCACTAATGCGCGCACTTCGTTGGCGCTGCCCACGGCCAGGGCTTGTTGAGCAAGGGTTTGAGTCTGGGTCAGGCTGAGTTCGCGGATGCGCGCCTTGACCTCGGCGATGCTGCGCCCGGACACGCTCAGCTCATCCACACCGAGGCCGACCAGCACCGGCACCGCCAGCGGGTCCGCCGCCAGTTCGCCACAGACGCCGACCCATTTGCCGTGGGCATGGGCCGCACGCACGGTGATGTCGATCAGTTGCAGCACCGCCGGGTGCAGGCCGTCAGCCTGGGCGGACAAGGTCGGATGACCGCGGTCGATGGCCAGGGTGTATTGCGTCAGGTCGTTGGTGCCGACGCTGAAGAAATCGACTTCTTTGGCCAGCACTGGCGCCAGCAACGCGGCGGACGGCACTTCGATCATGATCCCCAGTTGCAGGTCGGCGACCGGGATTTCCAGGCGCAGCCGCTCGGTCATGTCGCGAGCCTGACGCCACTCGTCGACGCTGCCGACCATCGGGAACATGATCCGCAGCGGGCGGTTGTCCGCCGAGCGCAGCAAGGCGCGCAACTGCGCTTCCATGATCTGCGGACGCTGCAAGGTCAGCCGAATGCCGCGTACGCCGAGGAACGGGTTTTCTTCCTTGGCAATCGGCCAATACGGCAGCGGTTTATCGCCGCCGACGTCGAGAGTGCGCACCACCAGCGGCCGACCGGCGAGGCCGTCGAGGACGCGGCGGTATTCGGCTTCCTGAGTCGCCTCGTCCGGCGCCTGCGGGTGGGCCATGAAAATCAGCTCGGTGCGCAACAGACCGATGCCTTCGGCGCCCTGCTCCACCGCGCTGGTCACACCGGCGCTTTCGCCGATGTTGGCGAACACTTCCACGGCGTGGCCGTCGGTGGTGTGCGCCGGTTGATGGCGTTGTTCGGCGGCCGCTTTCAGACGTTGTTCGCGGGTGTCGCGTTCTTCGCTGGCGCGTTGCAGGGTCGCGGCATCGGCATCGACATGCAGGCGACCGCGCTGGCCATCGAGCAGCAACGGCGTGCCCGGTTTCAGCAGTAACACTGCTGCGCCAGCACCGACCAGCGCCGGAATCCCCAGCGCGCGCGCCACGATGGCGCTGTGAGCGGTAGCGCCACCACGGGCAGTGAGAATCCCCGCGACCCGCGCCGGATCCAGCCGCGCGACGTCGGACGGGCCGACCTCATCCATCACCAGAATGTACGGCTGCTCAGGCTCGGCGGGCGTCTGCACGCCGCACAGTTGCGCCAGCACTCGACGACCGATGTCGCGCAGGTCGGCGGCACGTTCGGCGAGCAAGGCGTCCTGCAACGCTTCCTGTTGTTTTGCGGCGGCCTCGATCACCGCCATCCACGCTGCCTCGGCGCTTTCGCCTTGCTTGAGGTGGGTGTCGACTTCGTCGGTGAGCTCCGGGTCGTCGAGCATTTCCTGGTGGGTGATGAAAATCTCGCGGATTGCCTTGGCCTTGCTGCGCTCGATCAGGCCCTGGATATCCTGACGCACGTCGGCCAGGGCGTTTTTCAGACGCTCGCGCTCAATGGCGGCGGACTCACCGCGCAACGGGTAATCGATGGTTTGCTGGACTTGAATGTGCGCCGGGCCGATGGCAATGCCAGGGGCGGCGGGAATGGCTTGCAGCAGGCTGCCGGAGGTCGGGGCGCTCAAGACTTCGGCGATGTCGGCGATCACTTCACGTTGTTGGCTCACGGCCGGCAACGGTTCGACTTCTTCGCCGAGGCCTTCTTCGATGGCCGCCAGCAAGGCCGGCAAGGCGTCGGCGGCGATGTTCGGTTCGGCGATGATTTCCAGCACCTGGCCGCGACGGGCGCCGAGGCTCAGCAGTTTGCTCAGGCTTTTCACCGACACGGCGCTGTCCTGGCCGTCGACAATGCGGATGCGCATCTCACCGTCAAAACGCTTCGCCAGTTGGGCGAGGATCTTCGCCGGCCGCGCATGCAGGCCATGGGCGTTGGCCAGCGCAATTCGCGCACTTGGCCAGTCGGCCGGCAACTCGCCGCCGAGCACTTCGAGGACTTTGCGGCTGCTGGTGGCGCGGCCCAGTTCATGGCCACGACCTTCGATCAGCAACGCGCACAAACGCTCCAGCAACGCCTGATGCGCTTCGCCGAGGCTGGCCAGACAAAACAGACCGCTGAGCGGCTGACCGAGGTAACGCATCGGTTTGTCCGGAGTGACGAAGGCCAGGCCCGGACGCTTCACGGTCTGCTCGCTGTGCAGCCACCACAGGCCATCACCCAGCGGCAGCGCTTCGACTTGCTGCAACACACCGGCAAAACCGTTGCTCACGCAATCGGCCTGACGCAGCAGACGTGCACCGCGCCAGACCAGTTCTTCGAAATCGTCGGCGGAGACCCCGAGGCCGATCATCTGCGCATCCAGCGCCAGTTCCTGTGGCGCGCCTTGCAACAGTTTCAGCAGCGCTTCAGGCGAACTGGCGCGGCGCAGAGCCTGGCCCAGATCGGTTTCGCCGAGGGCGCGGGTGAGCAATTGCAGCAGGCGCAGGTGTTCGTCGGATTTGGCCGCGATGCCGATGGCCAGATAGACGATCTGGCCGTCGCCCCAATCCACGCCGTCGGGAAACTGCATCAGCCGCACGCCGGTGGCAAACACCTGATCGCGGGTTTCGGGCGTGCCGTGGGGGATTGCAATGCCTTGACCGAGGAAGGTCGAGCCCTGGGCTTCCCGCGCCTGCAATCCGGCAAGGTAACCGTCGGCGACCAGACCATCGGCCACCAGATGATCGGCCAGCAATTGCAGGGCAGCGGGTTTATCCACAGCCGATTGGCCCATGGATATCTGCTCTATAGTGAGCTCGAGCATGCGTTCTCCTTTTTGGCGTCACGGGGCGCCAGGTATTGTTTTGAATGGTTCCAGCTTAGGCGCTTGTGCGCTTCCCTTTCAGGAGGCAGTTTTGGCGGTTTCACGGCAGCACCGGCCAAAGGCGTCTAAAACGTAGAAAATACGCTTGCTGAAACGTTTAATCTAGATTGATCGGCACGTTACTCGATAATGTCTCATCCTTGAAGTCCAACTTGTCGGATGCGCTGCGACAATGGTCGCCTGCCTGAATCGGGTAGGATTGGCGAAAATGTGGCGGCAAGCTCGAAAAAACAAGGAAATCCCGGGTTGAAACTCAGTGATATCGCGCGGTTGGCCGGAGTGTCCGTGACCACCGCCAGCTACGTCATCAACGGCAAGGCCGAACAGCAACGCATCAGCACCGCGACCGTCGAGCGGGTGCGGGCGGTGGTCGATCAGCACGGCTTTACCCCCAATCCCCAGGCGGCCGGGCTGCGCAGTCGGCACACCCGGACCCTGGGTTTTATCCTGCCGGACCTGGAAAACCCCAGTTACGCGCGGATCGCCAAGCTGCTGGAACAAGGCGCCCGAGCGCGGGGCTATCAGTTGCTGATCGCCAGTTCCGACGATGCGCCGGACAGCGAACGGCAACTGCTGCAACTGTTCCGCGCCCGGCGCTGCGATGCGTTGATCGTTGCCAGTTGCCTGCCGGCCGGTGATGACAGTTATCGCCAGTTGCAGGCCAAGGGTTTGCCGGTCATCGCCATCGACCGAGTGATGGACCCCGAGCACTTCTGCTCGGTGGTCAGCGACGACCGCGAGGCCAGCCTGCACCTGACCGAAAGCCTGCTCGACCCGCAGCCGAAACAGATCGTGCTGCTGGGCGCCCGCCCGGAACTGAGCATCAGCCAGGAACGCGCCGCCGGCTTCAAACAGGCTCTCACGGGCTTCAAAGGCGAAGTGCTGATCGAGCACGCCGAGTCCTTCAGCCGCGAGTGCGGCAAGCAATTGATGGAAGAACTCCTGCAACGACTCGGGCATTTGCCCGATGCACTGGTGACCACGTCCTACGTGCTGTTGCAGGGTGTGTTCGATGCGCTGCATGACTTCCCGCTGAAAAACCGCCCGCTGCGCCTTGGCACATTTGGCGACACCCAGTTGCTGGACTTCCTGCCGCTGCCGGTCAACGCCATGGCCCAGCAGCACCAGCTGATCGCCGACAAGGCGCTGGCACTGGCGCTGGCGGCGGTCGAGCAAGCGGATTACCAGCCTGGCGTGCAAGCCATCGCCCGTACCTTCAAGCAGCGTATTCATCGGGACTGAACCGTGGAGCTGATCGACAGCCACACCCACCTGGACTTTCCCGACTTCGACGCCGACCGTGCGGCGTTGCTGGCTGAAAGCCGTGCCCTCGGGGTACGGCGGATGGTGGTGCTGGGGGTGTATGAGGGCAACTGGCAGCGGGTGTGGGATCTGGTGCAAAGCGATCCCGACCTGTACGCGGCTTTCGGCTTGCACCCGGTCTATCTCGATCAGCATCGGCCAGAAGATTTGCTTGCACTGGGCGATTGGCTGACACGGCTGCGCGGTCATCGGCAACTGTGCGCCGTCGGCGAAATCGGACTGGATTACTTCATCGAAACCCTCGACCGCGAACGCCAGCAAGCGCTGTTCGACGCGCAACTGCAACTGGCAGCGGATTTCGAATTACCGGCGTTGATTCATGTGCGGCGCAGTCATGCGGCGGTGATTGCCACGCTCAAGCGCTTCAAGCTCAAGCGCGGGGGCATCATCCATGCCTTCGCCGGCAGTCGTGAAGAGGCGCGGGAATACATCAAGCTCGGCTTCAAACTCGGCCTCGGTGGCGCACCCACCTGGCCCCAGGCCTTGCGCATGCATCGGGTGCTGGCCGACTTGCCACTGGGTTCGGTGGTGCTTGAAACCGACTCACCGGACATGGCGCCTGCCATGTACCCCGGCGTGCGCAATACACCGGCACATTTGCCGGCCATCTGCACGGCACTTGCCGGGTTGATGAACGTCACTGCAGAACAACTCGCCGAGGCCAGCACTGCCAACGGCTGCGAAGTGTTCGGCTGGTAGTCAGTCGTCGAGGGACCTGACGGCGTCGAGCGTCAGGGTCATGTGTTGGCGGTGGTGAACCAGGCGCATCAGTGCGAAGTACACGAAAATCACGATCAAAGAGGCATTCAACTGTTCCGTCACGTTGAGCAGCCCGATCCATTCCATCACCAGCGCCACCAGCAACGCGGTGCACACCGTCAACGATGCACTGAAGCGCAACCAGCCCAGCGAATCGAGGGACCTGAAGCGTCTGATCTGTTTCGGGCAGCGCAGCTCCAGGCTTTTCTGGCAGTGGGCACAGGTGAACGGTTCATTGATCGCGATGGCATTCAGTTGCCAGGGTTTGAGCAGCAGCGTGGTCTGACAATGGGCACAGCGGCCCTGGACTCCCAGGGTTGCAACAGACATGCGTGGCCTCCTCCAAACGGTCAGTTGATGTGATCTTGATCCATTGAAGACGAAAAATCAGAGCACGGAGGAAATCAGGAAATTGCTTACAAACGTAAGCAAAGAAGTACTACAAATTATTCCGACAAACCTGCCTCCTGAGAGGCAGACTCATTCAGACCCGGAAGGCGCTGATCAACTGCTTCAACTCAACCACCTGCGCCGACAGGGCACGACTCGCGTTTTCGGTCTGATAGGCACCTTCGGCCGTGCGCTCACCGGCGCGGTTGATCTCGACGATGTTCTGGTCGATGTCATGGGCGACAGCAGTCTGCTGCTCCACGGCAGCCGCGATCTGCTGGTTCTGATCGACGATCATGCCTACCGCACCGAGGATGTTTTCCAGCGCTTGCTGGACCTTTTCCGACTGCCCAACCGTGCCGTTGGCCATCGAATGACTGACACCCATCGCCTTCACCGCAGCGCCGACCCCGCCGTGAAGCCTGGCGATCATCTGCTCGATTTCTTCGGTCGATTGTTGAGTGCGTTTGGCCAGGGTCCGAACCTCGTCCGCCACCACCGCAAACCCTCGTCCCTGTTCCCCGGCGCGCGCCGCTTCGATCGCCGCGTTGAGGGCCAGCAGATTGGTCTGCTCGGCGATGCTCTTGATCACCTCCAGCACCCGGCTGATCGACTGGCTGTCGCTGGCCAACTGGTTGATCACCAGCACTGACTGATCAATCTCGCTGGCCAGTGCCGCGATGCTGCCCTGTTGCGACTCCACCAGGCCACGTCCGCTGATGGTTTCGTCGTTGACGCTGTGGGCGCTGCTCACCGCAGCCGCCGCACTGCGGGCGACTTCCTGCGAGGTGGCCGACATCTGGTTCATGGCCGTGGCCACTTGTTCGATCTGGGTGCGCTGTCCGGCCACGGCCTGATTGCTTTGCGCCGAGACGTTTTCCACTTGCCCGGCCTGACGCTCGACTTCGCCGACGGTATGCCCGACCCGCTCGATCAGGTCATGGATCTTGCGCACCGTGCCATTGAACACCTCACCCAGTTCGCCCAGCTCATCGCGACTATGGGCTACGAAGTTGACCGTCATGTCCCCGGCGGCGACTTTGTCCATCATCGCGCCAAGGCGTTTGAGCGTGGTGCGGGTCGAGGCGTAGAAGCCGCCATAGAGATAGAAAATCAACACGAACACCACCGACAGCGCCACGGCCTGCAACACCATGTGCGTGCGGTTCTGCGCCAGACGCTGCTGCAATTGGGTATCGAGGAATTTCAGGGTGGCTTCGTTGAGCTGGTAAGTCCGGTCCATCAGGCCCGTGACCTGATCATAAAACGCCTGCCACGGCGCATCGAGGGTCTCGGCGACCACCACTTGCTCTTCGAAAATTTCGCTGGCCTGCTTCAGCGAGGCCTTGCTGGCGTCGGCCACGGTACTCAGCGAGTCCCGTGCGGCCTTGCTTGAGCCCAGTGCGTCCTGCAGTTTCAGCCCGTACTCGCCCTGAAGTTTTTCGATCTGTGCCAGCAGCTCATCGAACCGGGTACTGGAGGAACTGTTGAGAAACCCCTGCCCCAATGAATAAGAACCCATGGCCCGGCCTTCGCCGAGGGTCTGGGTGATGGCCGGCGTGATGGCTGTGACCAGCTCGCTGAGTTGGCGAATGTCACTCTGGGTGTCGCGGCTCAGACCGGCCTGGCTGGCGATGATCTGGCTGAAAATCTGTGCGCTGCCGAGCAGCTTGCCGATCAGCGCACTTTTGCTTTGCAGGGAGTTTTCCGCTTGCTGGGCCTTGAACGCGGTAATCATCTCATCGCGCTTGGCATCGAAGACCTTGATCTGCTCCGGGTCCTCGGTCATGGCCGTCAGTCCTTGCAGGCGCGCCAGTACGTTTTGCTCAAGGCCAGTGATTTGCGCTTCGACATTACCGGCCTTGCCCGACTGGCCGAGGGTGACGTTGATCTGCACCAGATTGTTGAGGGTTTCCAGATCCCGACGCAGGGTCAGGCTGCTGCCCAGCAGGTCGAGGCTTTGCAACTCCACCCGGGTGCCCTGGAATTCGCGATAGGAATCGCGCACCAGATAGAAGTTGGTCACCAGCATCGGTACCAGGAACAGCACGCTGATCAGGCTGAACTTCATGCCGAAGCTCAAGCGGTTCATCAGCGAGACGGCGGGATAGAGCAAGCTCTTCACTGGAAGTCTCCCTTGGTTTTTTCTTGTTTTTATTGGCAGGCGCGGGGCGAAAGCAGATAGCCACTATCGGGCGCTATCTCTGTATAGCTCAAATCGAAGGGAGGTTTTGTAACTTAAGGTTAACGAGGGGGATTGCCCCCCTCGCTGCACGCATGGACTACAACAGGACGACAGAAGTGCTAGTGCAGCACCGTCCACAGCGCAAATCCGGCATACCACAACACGGCGGCACGCAGCAGCAATTCCCACAGGCAATCGAGGGTGTTGATGCCTTCCGGGCCGACGGCGGCAGGCGGGATTTCCCCGGCAGCCAGGCCGACCTTGTTGATCAATTGCGCGGCGCTGATGTTCCAGTTCAACAGTTCATGCAGCATGACCCGGCTGACCGCAACGAAGTTGCCGACCAGGGCGAAACTCGCCGCCAGCAGGCGCACTGGCACCCAGTCGAACGCGTGCCGCAGTTGCCCTGCCCGCTCGGCCAGTGCCGGGTTCTGTGCGTTTTCTTCAGCCAGCGCCAGCAGGCGATAGCTCAGCGCGGCAACCGGACCGAGCAGGAAGTACCAGAAAATCACTGCAAAGAAGCTCTGGTAGGCCTGCCACAACAGATGGCGCTGCACTTGCTCCAGCAATTGCTCGCCACTTTCGGCACAGATATCCAGATCGCGTTTGGCCACATGGGCGGCGGCCTGCAAGTCTTCCCGGCGCCAGGCATCGCGGAACGGGCCGAGGCCGCCGAGCAGATCGCCGCGACCCAGGCTGTAAATTACAACCAGCAGATGCACCGGCAGGGCCAGCAAGCCGTAGGCGACCGGATCCAGCACCACCAGCAGTAACCCCAGCAACGCCACCGGCAGGAGAACCAGAATGACCAGCACCAGCCACGGCCGTTTTGCCAATTGGCCACTTTCAAGCTTGTGCAGTTCGCGGATCCATCCGCCATCGCGTTGAACCCGATGGCGCAGAGCCGAGAACTTCTCGATCCAGACCGCCAGCAGTAACACCAGAAAACTCATTGTCCTTCCTCTTGTGCCAGGGCGGCGCGGTAGCGTGCCCAGTCGAATGCGGGTCCAGGGTCGGTCTTGCGTCCGGGTGCGATATCGCTGTGCCCGCAGATACGTTCGACAGTGATCGCCGGAAACGCTTTTTGCAAATGGCGGGTCAGCACGATCAACGCCTGATACTGCGCATCGGTGAACGGCAGATCATCGGTACCTTCGAGTTCGATGCCCACAGAAAAATCGTTACAGGTTTCCCGCCCTTCGAACACCGAAACGCCGGCATGCCAGGCACGCTCAAGACAGGAGACAAACTGGGTGACCTTGCCGTCACGTTCGATCAGGAAATGCGCGGAGACGCGCAGGTCGGCGATCCCTGCAAAATAGGGATGCTCCGTGACATCCAGACGATTCTGGAAAAATTCCTGCACCTTGCCGGTGGCGAACTGCGCCGGCGGCAGGCTGATGTTGTGGATGACCAACAGGGACACTTCGCCCGCCGGGCGTTCATTGAAGTTGGGCGACGGGCAGACCTGCACCCCGTGACACCACCCGCTTGCGGGATCCAACTGCATACCGATTCCTTCAACGCCGACTGTGTTGGCGCCCAGTATGCCGTGATCGGCCCCTGGCGCGCGATCACTTGCCGCGATTGAGCCGTCGCAAGTTACCGAGCACCGACTCCAGCGCGCGGTCGAACAACAAGGTGTCATCCAGCGCCCGCACCGTCCCGCGACGGAACTCCATGGCCAGGGCGATGCGATTGCGCTCCTGCACTTTCATCCCGGTGCGGTCGACAAACACATACTTGCCGGTCGCCTCGATAATTGCCGCCAGTTTGCAGCGCAACGTGTGTTCTTCATCTTCTTCGAACGCCACCCAACTGCCCAGACGCAATTGATCGACCTGGCGCAGGCTCGCCTCATCGGCCGGCAAACGCCCCGCGCCCAAGGTCAGATTGCCTTCGTCGGCGGTCTGCAGAACGATGGCTTGCGACACCTGGATCATCGGCGGCGATTCAACCTGATCCGGCTCGACGGAGGGCTGCAGCAAACGAACGTGCAATGCTTCCAGCGCACTGAAAAACTCGCTGGTGGCGAACGGGTCGAAGGCGGAACTGCTCAGCCCGTCACGCAGCGACTTGAGCAAGCCCGGCACCAGCGACAGCAAGCGCAAGCCTGACTCGGCATCATCGTGACGCTGCACGCTCCAGATCAACTGCTCCATGGTCTGCACGTCGGCTTGCCATTCGGCGGACTGATCGCCGTGCTTGAGGCACGTCAGCAGCAACACCTTGCCCCAGGCCGTCTGGACGAAGGTCACCACCGACGGCGGCAGGACTTTGCCCAGCATCGCCTGGTTCAAGGCCTGTTCGACACGCAGGCGGGCCAGTTCGGTTTTCGCGCGGCCCTCCTCGGCATCGCGCAGACGCTGTTCAAGCAATTCACTGCGGCGGCGCTCGTCGCTGGTGAAGGTGAGAAAATCCGCCAGCAGCTCGGAGAAAATCGCCGGGTCATCGACGAAGTCCGTCAGCAGACGCTGCACCACTTGTTCGATGCGCAGATAGAGGCTGTCACGTGCATCGCCGTCGCACTCGCCCCAGCCCATGGCCGCTTCGGCGATTTCGTTGAGCAGGCGTCGCGCCGGGTGGCTGCTGCGGCTGAAAAAGCTCTTGTCGATCACCGCGACTTTCAACATCGGGATCTGCAACCGGGCGATCAGCGCCTTGAGCGAATCCGGCAGGTTGCGGTCATCCAGAATGCAGTCGAAAACCATGGCGACCAGGTTGATCACATCCTCGTCGGCGCCACCGACGATCCGTGATTTACCGCTTTTCACGCTGACCCGGGTCAGCAATTGCTCTAGCTGATTGCGCAGATCGAAGTCCTCCTGCCCCGCCAGCGCCGGCACGTACTGCTGTAAATGCGAGAGCAGGCGCAACAGGTCGCGGGTGGAAATCGGCTGAGTCGCCGCGCTTGGCTCAAGGGTCGGCGCGACGCTGCCGCGCACGTGCATCAACAGCTCCTGGAGTGCGGCGAAAACCTCCTGCACACCCGCGTCCGCCGGGGATTGATCGAGATCGTCGAATTCGCTGTGTGCACTGGCCGAAGCATGATCCCTGGCGCGACGGGCCGGTGCCGGTTTCAGCTCGGGCAACACGCCTGTAGCGACCAACAGTTGATTGGCCTCCGCGAAGAGCTGGTCGGTATCGGCCAACACGTAGCGCTCGAACAGTTTGAGCAGGATCAGCTTGACCTTGATCTCCACGCCCAGATTGCGCCCGGCCTGCAGGAAATACTCACACAGCATCGCCGGGCCCAGCGGGTTGTGTTGATCATCGAGGGATTTGCCCAGCAGCGCGCTCAGCCGCGCGGTCAATTGATCGAGGGCGAAACCGTCGCGATTCAGCACACGGCCGACCATGGTCTCGATCGCTACGCTGCGCTCCATGTCGTCGGTGCGCGCCGTGGTGTCTTCGTACTGCAATGCATGAGACACGACATTCTGGGCGGGATCATATTGAGTGAGGCCGACAAAGGCCTCGAAGAATTGCTCGAGAAAGCCGCGCTCGATGTTCTTGCGCTTGAGGCGCAGGTCGCGCATGGCTTCGAAAAAGATGTTCTGTTCGACGTCGTTGCGCGCCCGGTCGGCCATTTCGAACAGCGTGTCGTCGGCATTATCGAACAGCTCCTGCAAACCGTTGCGCAGGCGCTGTGCAGCCTTGTCGCGAACCTGAAGCAGAATCACAGGCAGGCGGGCGAGCGGCGAGTGAGTCGCCTGATCGGTAGCAGCCTTGTGCAAAGGCACTACATTCCCGTCGTTGTGCATCCAAGCCTCCTGAAACGGTGATTTGCCGACGTCAAAGCTATGGCGTCAAATGCAAGGCGGATTATCTTGCAAAAGTTGTCTCCGGCGCCAGAGGCGTCAGGGTTTCCCCTAGGCGCCAACACCTTCAAGTGACCACCAGGGAATCGGGTTTGCTCAAAGAAATTCGACCGGATGCAAGCCAACGGGGAAGTTCTCGCCTTGGGTTGGTCGATGCCATGCCCCTATAATCGGGCCACTTAGTTTGTGGAGCCCGTTATGCCGAATCTACGTCTCGCCGATTTGACCGCCGAAATCGAAGCCAACGTGCGCCGTGCGTTGCTCGAAGACATCGGCAGCGGCGACATCACCGCGCAACTGATCCCGGCCGAACGCCTGGCCAAAGCCACCATCATCACCCGTGACGCTGCCGTGATCTGCGGCACAGCCTGGGTCGACACGGTGTTCCGTCAGCTCGATCCTCGGGTGGCGGTGCACTGGCAGGTACGCGATGGCGAACGGGTTTCGCCGAACCAGCCGTTGTTTCACCTGGAAGGCCCGGCCCGTTCGCTGCTGACCGGCGAACGCAGCGCCCTGAATTTTCTGCAGTTGCTGTCCGGCGTGGCCACCCGCGCGCAATACCTTGCGGACTTCGTCGCAGAAACCGACGTGAAACTGCTCGACACCCGCAAGACCCTGCCGGGCCTGCGTCTGGCGCAGAAGTACGCGGTCACCTGCGGTGGTTGCCATAACCATCGCATCGGCCTGTACGACGCGTTCCTGATCAAGGAAAACCACATCGCCGCCAGCGGCGGAATCCCGCAGGCCATTGCCGCCGCGCACAAGATCGCGCCGGGCAAACCGGTGGAAATCGAAGTGGAAAGCCTGGATGAACTGAAGGAAGCGCTGGCCGCCGGCGCCGACATCATCATGCTCGACGAACTGAGCCTCGATGACATGCGCGAAGCCGTGCGCCTGAACGGCGGCAAGGCGAAACTGGAGGCCAGTGGCGGCATCAACGAAAGCACGTTGCTGCCGATTGCACAGACCGGGGTGGATTACATCTCGATCGGTGCGATGACCAAGGATGTGAAGGCCGTAGACCTGTCGATGCGACTCAGCCTCTGAATCGAACGCGCAATAAAAAACGCCAGCCCTTTCGAGGCTGGCGTTTTTGTTTCAGACCACCAGATTGTTCATCTCGCAGTATTCTTCCCACTCGACGCCCAACACTTCAGCCGCCTCCCTGTGCAGCTCCAGGCGCTTGGCCTCGAACTCTTCAGGGGTGCTGGTGTATTTGAGCGTCAGTTCCCACGGCTGCAATCCCTGGGCTTCGGCTTCATCTTCGAACGCCCATTGGATCTGGTCTTTCTGCTCATCGGGACTCAGATCCTTGATCTCGTCCATCAGCTCCGACGCATCAAGTTTGTACTTTTCCAGCGCCTGTTCGTGCCTTTGCTCTTGGGTCAATTCTTTCACAGTCATGTCGTTCTCGCTGATCATGGGAATGGAAGATGGATCTGGATCATCAAGGATCTCTCTGACGCGGATTGTCCGGCCTTCGGAACCATTCGGGATCATCTGAAAACTGCTGGGCGATGCTCATGCAGACAACGAATATAGGACGTTTGGCGAGCGAATTACACGGGTCTTTACATCTCTCCCACAAAAAGTTGACCTGGGGAACATAAACCGGAATTCCAAGTCATAGCGATGTGCCATATCGGCACTTACCTTCGCTGTTCACAAGGAAACCCAGTGATGCGCAGCTTTTCGAAGATTACTTCTGTTGTGTCCGCCACCGCTCTGACCGCCCTGCTGGGCACCCTGGCCCTGCCGGCCAGCGCAATGGCAGTTGAACTGAGTAGCAGCAGCCCTTCCTATGGCGACCAGATCTCCGCCATTCACAACGATTTCGGCAAAGACGTAGTGATCAAGAGCGGCATCGGTGTCGAGGAACTGAAAAAGATGCGCGACACCGTCAATGAGCAGTCGCGTCAGATCGAAGAGTTCAAGCGCAGCAGCGGTTCCAGCTCAAGCTCCAGCGGCAGAGAAATCGACGATCTGAAGAACAAGGTCAAGGAACAGGACCGCCAGCTCGATACGCTGAGCCGTCAGGTCGAAGACCTCAAGCGCAACAGCGGCTCCAGCTCCAGTTCGAGCAACAGCGAGATCTCCAGCCTGAAGCAGAAGCTCAATGATCAGGATCGCGCGATGGATCAGCTCAAACGTACCGTCGAGGAGTTGAGCCGCAAGGTGAAATAAGAGAAGTGGTGCCCGAGACAGGAATCGAACCTGCGACCTTCGCGTTACGAGTGCGCTGCTCTACCGGCTGAGCTACACGGGCGGTGGGCTAAACCTAGCACTGGTCTTGAAGGTCGGCAACTTCGCGGGATATCTCGATATTTCGCAGACAAAAAAATGCCCCGCCGTTTTCACGGCGGGGCATTTTTATTGCGCTAAAGCGACGGGGTGATTAAACGCCCGAAGCCTTGGCCGCTGCCACGTCTTTGATGGACAGTTTGATACGGCCGCGGTTGTCCACGTCCAGTACCAGCACTTCCACTTCCTGGCCTTCTTTCAGGATGTCGGTCACTTTCTCTACGCGAGCGTCGCTCAGCATCGAGATGTGAACCAGACCATCCTTGCCTGGCAGGATGTTGACGAATGCGCCGAAGTCGACGATGCGCTCAACCTTGCCGACGTAGATCTTGCCGATCTCGGCTTCTGCGGTGATACCCAGAACGCGCTGACGTGCAGCTTCAGCCGCTTCCTTGGTTTCGCCGAAGATCTTGATCGAACCGTCGTCTTCGATGTCAATCGAAGCCTTGGTTTCTTCGCAGATCGCACGGATGGTCGCGCCACCTTTACCGATAACGTCACGGATCTTGTCGGTGTCGATCTTCATCGCGATCATGGTCGGAGCGTTGGCCGACAGTTCGGTACGCGACTGGCCGATGATCTGGTTCATCTGGCCGAGGATGTTCAGGCGCGCTTCCAGGGCTTGGCCCAGAGCGATTTCCATGATCTCTTCGGTGATGCCCTTGATCTTGATGTCCATCTGCAGCGCGGTGACGCCTTTGGCGGTACCGGCTACTTTGAAGTCCATGTCGCCCAGGTGGTCTTCGTCACCCAGGATGTCGGTCAGAACAGCGAATTTCTCGCCTTCTTTAACCAGACCCATGGCGATACCGGCAACCGGTGCCTTCATCGGAACACCAGCGTCCATCAGGGCCAGGGAAGCGCCGCAAACGGAAGCCATCGAGCTCGAACCGTTGGATTCGGTGATTTCCGAAACCACACGGATGGTGTACGGGAACACGTCAGCGGCAGGCAGCATCGCCGAAACCGAACGACGGGCCAGACGGCCGTGACCGATTTCACGACGACCGGCACCACCCATGCGACCACACTCGCCCACCGAGAACGGAGGGAAGTTGTAGTGCAGCATGAACGGGTCTTTTTTCTCGCCTTCCAGGGTGTCCAGCAGCTGTGCGTCACGGGCGGTGCCCAGAGTCGCGACTACCAGAGCCTGGGTTTCGCCACGGGTGAACAGCGCCGAACCGTGGGTCTTCGGCAGAACGCCGACTTCGATGTTCAGCGGACGCACGGTGCGGGTGTCGCGACCGTCGATACGTGGCTTGCCGTTTACGATGTTCTCGCGAACGGTGCGGTATTCGATTTCGCCGAAAGCGGCTTTAACGTCGGAAGCCGAAGGCTGGCCTTCTTCGCCGGACAGCTTGGCAACAACCTGATCCTTCAACTCACCCAGGCGAGCGTAACGGTCGGCCTTGATGGTGATGGTGTAAGCCTGGGAGATCGCTTCGCCGAACTCGGCACGGATAGCGCCCAGCAGTTCGGTGGCTTCTGGAGCAGGTGCCCAGGTCCAGGTTGGCTTGGCGGCTTCAGCGGCCAGTTCTTTGACTGCGTTGATCACAACCTGGAACTCGTCGTGAGCAAACAGTACCGCGCCCAGCATCTGGTCTTCGGTCAGCTCTTTGGCTTCCGATTCAACCATCAGCACGGCGTCCGAAGTACCGGCAACGACCATGTCCAGGCTCGAAGCAGCTTGCTGCTCGTAAGTCGGGTTCAGCAGGTAGCCGGTGCTTTCGTGGAAAGCAACGCGAGCGGCGCCGATCGGGCCGTCGAACGGAATGCCCGAGATCGCCAGGGCAGCCGAGGTACCGATCATCGCAGCGATGTCCGGATCGGTCTTCTTGCTGGTGGAAACGACGGTGCAGACAACCTGCACTTCGTTCATGAAACCTTCTGGGAACAGCGGACGGATCGGACGGTCGATCAGTCGGGAAGTCAGGGTTTCTTTCTCGGAAGGGCGGCCTTCACGCTTGAAGAAACCGCCAGGGATCTTACCGGCAGCGTAAGTCTTTTCCTGGTAGTGAACGGACAGAGGGAAGAAACCCTTGCCCGGATCGGCTTGTTTTGCACCGACTACAGTCACCAATACGCTGACGTCATCGTCAACGGTGACCAATACTGCGCCGGAGGCCTGACGGGCGATACGGCCAGTCTCGAGGGTAACGGTCGACTGACCGAACTGGAATTTTTTGATTACCGGGTTCACGGTGTCCTACCTTCTTTGTGGCTCTTGGGGGAACTGGTTTCTTGCGAAATTCTTGGGCAATGCCGGGAATCGGCCCGACGTCTGTCCGGGGTAAAACGTGTATCCAGATAAAACTTGAGGCTGGGAGCCTGCCATGCGCCAGCGGGAATCCCACTGACGCACGACAGACAACCAACCTCTAGCGCAATCGCTGATTAGCGACGCAGACCCAGGCGAGCGATCAGAGCGCTGTAACGGCTCACGTCCTTGCCTTTCAGGTAGTCCAGCAGCTTGCGACGCTGGTTTACCATGCGGATCAGACCACGACGGGAGTGGTGGTCTTTACCGTTGGCCTTGAAGTGACCTTGCAGTTTGTTGATGTTGGCGGTCAGCAGTGCAACTTGCACTTCTGGCGAACCAGTGTCACCAACAGCTTGCTGGTAGTCAGCTACGATTTGAGCTTTTTCTTGAACGTCGAGAGCCATGAGGCAATCCTTTTATCAGGAAACTGTTTCAAAAACAGTTTCAACAGGCCAGGGACAAATCCCTGTATCTATAAATGAGTAGTGACCGTGCCTGTTAACAGCCACACTCGCCAGCCTGCTGTTACACAGGCTGGTTTCCGGTCATTCTGACCGAATCAGTCGACGCGGCGCGATACGCCCGTCTTCGCTCACTTCACCGATACCGATGAAGCGACCGTTGTGATCCTGTACCCGCACCATGCCGAACTTCGGAGCATCCGGAGCACGTACCGGCTGGCCGTTGAGCCAGTAGAACGCACTGTGTTCCGAGAAGTGCAGCAGTGGCCAATCCTGCAGGCCGCTGTCCGATGGCATCAGGAAGCGGTCGACCGCTTCGTTGCCGCCTTCGGCATGTACCGCTTCAAGCTCTTCGAGGGTCACGGTCTGCGCCAGGGTGAAAGGCCCGGCCTGGGTACGGCGCAATTCAGCGACGTACGCACCACAACCGAGTTGCTCACCGATATCCTCCACCAGGGTACGAATATAGGTGCCCTTGCTGCAATCCACCGCAAGACGCGCAGTATCGCCTTCGAAGGCCAGCAATTCCAAGCGCGCAATAGTAACAGAACGCGGTTCACGCTCCACTACTTCGCCTGCACGGGCCAACTTGTACAGCGGCTGGCCATCACGCTTGAGGGCCGAGTACATCGGCGGTATCTGACTGATTTGCCCGCGAAATTTCGGCAGGACCGCCTCAATGTCGGCCTGACCAACGGTCACCGGACGCTCCTGCAAAACCTCGCCTTCGGCGTCTGCCGTGGTGGTGGTCTTGCCCAGTTGCGCCAGGGTTTCGTAACCCTTGTCGGAATCGAGCAGGTATTGCGAGAACTTGGTCGCCTCGCCAAAGCACAGCGGCAGCACACCGGTGGCCAGTGGGTCGAGACTGCCGGTGTGCCCGGCCTTCTCGGCATTGAGCAGCCAGCGAACCTTCTGCAACGCGGCGTTGGAGGTGAACCCCAGCGGCTTGTCGAGCAGGATGATGCCGCTGACGTTACGACGGATACGTTTGACCTGAGCCACCGAGTTACTCCTTGGTGTCTTCGGGTTCTGCCGCAACCACGTGCTGATTGTCCTCAGCCACGGCGCGCTCGATCAGGGCCGACAGGTGCGCGCCACGCACGACGCTTTCGTCGTAGTGGAAGTGCAATTGCGGCACGCTGCGCAGCTTCATCTCACGGGCCAACTGCATGCGCAGGAAACCGGCGGCAGCATTGAGCACCTTGATGCTTTGCGCGATGTCTTCAGCGTTGTCCTGCCCCATCACGGTGATGAAAATCTTGGCGTGACCGACGTCACGGCTGACTTCAACAGCGGTAATGGTGACCAGGCCGACGCGCGGGTCTTTGACTTCACGACGGATCAGTTGGGCCAGCTCACGCTGCATCTGATCGCCGATACGTTGGGTACGGCTGTATTCTTTTGCCATGATTTGTTACCTGTTACTGCCCCGCGGTGAAACCCGCAAGGTCTGAAAGCGGCAAACGCCCGGCCTGACAAAAGCCAGACCGGGCGTTGCGTTTAGAGTCCTGACGCCGTGCCGCGCATTTTCATGCGACGGCCCGACGTGGCCCTTGAAGTGCGCGAGTCAGAGGCTGCGAGCAACCTGAACCTTCTCGAAGACTTCGATCTTGTCACCGACTTTGACGTCGTTGTAGCTCTTCACGCCGATACCGCATTCCATGCCGGCACGCACTTCGGAAGCGTCATCCTTGAAGCGGCGCAGGGATTCCAGCTCGCCTTCGAAGATCACGATGTCTTCACGCAGTACACGGATCGGACGGTTACGGTGAACAGTACCCTCGATCACCATGCAGCCGGCGATAGCGCCGAACTTAGGCGAACGGAACACGTCACGTACTTCGGCCACACCGAGGATGTTCTCGCGAACATCGCTGCCAAGCATACCGGTCAGGGCTTTCTTGACGTCTTCGATGATGTCGTAGATTACGTTGTAGTAACGCATATCCAGACCTTCCTGCTCGACGATCTTCCGTGCGCCGGCATCGGCACGCACGTTGAAGCCGAACAGTACAGCGTTGGAAGCCAGTGCCAGGTTGGCGTCGGATTCGGTGATACCACCGACACCGCCACCGACCACGCGCACTTGCACTTCGTCGTTGCCCAGACCGTTCAGAGCGCCCTGCAATGCTTCCAGCGAACCACGGACGTCGGATTTGAGGACGATGTTGAGCGTCTTCTTCTCTTCCTGACCCATGCTTTCGAAGATGTTTTCCAGCTTGCCGGCGTGAGCGCGAGCCAGTTTGACTTCGCGGAACTTGCCTTGACGGAACAGAGCCACTTCACGGGCTTTCTTCTCGTCGGCAACCACGCTCATCTCGTCGCCAGCATCAGGCGTACCGTCCAGGCCGAGGATCTCGACCGGAATGGCCGGACCTGCTTCCTTGATCGGCTTGCCGTTCTCGTCGAGCATGGCGCGCACGCGGCCGTAGTTCGAGCCGACCAGCACCATGTCGCCTTGACGCAGAGTACCGTCCTGAACCAGAACAGTCGCCACCGGGCCACGGCCCTTGTCCAGACGCGATTCAACCACGACACCACGGCCAGGAGCCGATGGGGTTGCAGTCAGTTCGAGAACTTCGGCTTGCAACAATACAGCTTCAAGCAGTTCGTCGACGCCGGTACCCATCTTCGCGGAGACCGGAACGAATGGAGTGTCGCCACCCCACTCTTCGGAGGTCACGCCGTGGGCCGACAGTTCGCTACGGATGCGATCGAGATCAGCGCCCGGCTTGTCGATCTTGTTCACCGCAACTACCAGCGGAACGCCAGCAGCAACAGCGTGCTGAACGGCTTCGATGGTTTGCGGCATCACGCCGTCGTCCGCCGCAACCACCAGGATCACGATGTCGGTCGCCTTGGCACCACGGGCACGCATTGCGGTAAACGCGGCGTGACCAGGGGTGTCGAGGAACGTCACCATGCCACGGTCGGTTTCAACGTGGTACGCACCGATGTGCTGGGTGATGCCGCCGGCTTCGCCTGCAGCTACCTTGGCACGACGGATGTAGTCGAGCAGGGAAGTCTTACCGTGGTCAACGTGGCCCATTACGGTCACGACTGGAGCACGGGAAACGGCTTCACCTTCAAACTTCAGGGACTCGGCCAGGGAATCTTCCAGAGCGGTGTCGCTGACCAGGGTCACTTTGTGGCCCAGTTCTTCGGCTACCAGCTGAGCAGTTTCCTGATCAAGCACCTGGTTGATGGTCGCTGGAGTACCCAGTTTGAACATGAACTTGATGATTTCAGCAGCCTTCACCGACATCTGCTGAGCGAGATCGCCAACAGTGATGGTTTCGCCGATCTTCACTTCACGCACGACAGGACCGGTAGGGTTCTGGAAACCGTGGGCGTTGCGTTTCTTCAGCTTGGCCTTGCCGCGACCGCCGCGACGGAAGCCATCGCTTTCTTCGTCGGTAGTGCGTGGCGCCACACGTGGAGCCGGTGCCTTTTCCTTGACCGAAGCGCGATGCGGAGCATTTTTGCGCTCGCCATCGCCACTGCCGCGACGGTTGTTGTCGTCGGCACGTGGTTTGTCCGGACGGCGCTGTTCGTCGCGCTTGCGAGCGTCGGCAGCTGGCGCTGCAGCCACAACCGGCGCAGCTTCGCGCACAGGTTCAGCGGCTGGCGCAGGTGCTGCAACAGGCTCGGAAGTGGCGGTCGATGCAGCAGCAGGCTGGCGACGCGCTTCTTCTTCGGCGCGAACACGGGCTTCTTCTTCAGCCTTTTGACGGGCAGCATTTTCTACTGCGCGACGCTCATCCAGTTCACGCTTGCGCTCGGCTTCGATTTCTTCCGGGCTACGCTGTACGAAAACTTTCTTCTTGCGGACTTCAACGCTGATGCTTTTGCTGCCAGCCACACGCAGGGTGCTGGTGGTTTTACGCTGCAGCGTGATCTTGCGTGGTTCTTCCACTTTCGCCTTGTGACTGCTCTTCAAGTGAGTCAGCAGGGATTGCTTCTCACTGTCAGTCACATGTTCTTCGGCGGCGGTGTGCGGCAGACCTGCCTCACGCATCTGCTGCAACAGGCGCTCTACCGGTGTTTTGACCTCATCGGCCAGTTGTTTCACCGTGACTTGCGTCATGCATTTCTCTCCTCAGGCCGCGCCTAATTACTCGAACCAGTGGGCTCGGGCGGCCATGATCAACTTGCCGGCACGATCATCGTCAATGCCGTCGATGTCGAGCAGGTCGTCAATAGACTGCTCGGCCAGGTCTTCGCGGGTAATTACGCCGCGCACCGCCAGTTCCATCGCCAAATCCTTGTCCATACCCTCAAGCGAGAGCAGGTCTTCGGCCGGATGGGCGTCTGCCAGCTTTTCCTCAGTAGCGATGGCTTTGGTCAACAAGCGATCCTTGGCACGAGCACGAAGCTCGTTGACGATGTCTTCGTCAAAGCCGTCGATGTTGAGCATTTCTTCCAACGGTACGTAGGCAATCTCTTCCAGGCTGGTGAAGCCTTCGTCAACCAGCACCTGAGCCAGCTCTTCGTCGACTTCCAGCTCGTCGATGAAGTTGCGCAGGATGTCGCCGGTTTCCGCTTGTTGCTTAGCCTGGATGTCCGATTCGGTCATCACGTTCAGGGTCCAGCCAGTCAGCTGGCTCGCCAGACGCACGTTCTGACCACCACGACCGATGGCCTGAGCCAGATTGTCTGCGCCAACGGCGATGTCCATGGCGTGGGCATCTTCATCAACGATGATGGCCGCCACTTCTGCCGGCGACATGGCATTGATCACGAACTGCGCCGGGTTATCGTCCCACAGGACGATATCGACACGCTCGCCACCCAACTCGCCCGACACGGCCTGGACGCGCGAACCGCGCATACCGATGCACGCGCCCTGCGGGTCGATGCGTTTGTCCTTGGAGCGGACAGCGATCTTGGCGCGCGAACCCGGATCACGGGAAGCGGCCATGACTTCGATGAGGCCTTCAGCAATTTCCGGCACTTCGATACGGAACAGCTCGATCAGCATTTCCGGCGCGGTACGCGACAGGATCAACTGAGGGCCACGGTTCTCGGTGCGGATTTCCTTGAGCAGCGCACGCAGACGCACGCCAACACGGAAGGTTTCGCGAGAGATGATGTCTTCACGGGCCAGCAACGCCTCAGCGTTATTACCCAGGTCGACGATCACGTTGTCGCGGGTCACTTTTTTCACGGTGCCGGAGATGATTTCTCCCAGGCGCTCGCGATAAGCGTCAACCACTTGAGCGCGCTCGGCTTCGCGCACTTTCTGCACGATGACCTGCTTGGCGGTCTGCGCAGCAATGCGGCCGAATTCGATGGATTCGATCTTTTCTTCGACGACGTCACCAACCTTGGCACCAGGATGCGTTTCAGCAACCTTGCTTGGCCAGGTTTCGATGGCCGGATCATCGAGATCATTCTCTTCGACGACCGTCCAGCGACGGAAAGTTTCGTAAGAACCGGTGTGGCGGTTGATTTCCACACGCAGATCAACTTCGTCTTCAAAACGCTTTTTGGTAGCAGTGGCCAGAGCCAGCTCCAGCGCTTCAAAAATTACGCTTGCCGGTACGCCCTTTTCATTGGATACCGACTCAACAACCAGCAGTACTTCTTTGCTCATCGTACGCCTCGCCTTTCGCAAGCCATTGGATCCGCGGGATCCGCGTCTCAGTCAAAACTGGGAATAATGTTGGCCTTGTCGATCATATCGATCGGCAACAGGAATTCATGGTCATCTACCTGCACCACGACATCCTGTTCTTCTACACCGCGCAGAAGGCCCTGAAAGTTGCGTCGTCCTTCAAAAGGCGAGCGCAGCTTGATCTTCACTTGTTCACCGACATATTTGGCAAACTGCTCAAGAGTGAACAGTGGGCGTTCCATGCCTGGCGAGGAAACTTCAAGGGTGTATTCAACGGATATCGGATCTTCAACATCCAGCACACCGCTGATCTGACGGCTGACGATGGCGCAATCGTCCACCAGTACGCCGCCTTCCTTATCGATATAAACGCGCAACATTGAGTGGCGACCTTGAGCCGAAAACTCAATACCCCAGCATTCATAGCCTAGGGCCACGACCACCGGGGCCAGCAAGGCCTGCAACTCTTCTAGCTTGCTCGACACCTGAACCCCCTCGTGCATGTATGTGCATGCTATGCAAAATAAAAAAATGGGCGAAACGCCCATCCTTGAAACGCCGTCGAACAGCGGCGTTGAAAGTGTCCAGCTAACAAAAAGCCCCTTAAAAGGGGCTCCTTAAACTGGTTGCGGGGGCCGGATTTGAACCGACGACCTTCGGGTTATGAGCCCGACGAGCTACCAGACTGCTCCACCCCGCGACAAAGCTGGGGCGGAAGTATACGACCGATCCCCAATAGGGTCAATGTAACCTTCCACCTGCAAGAAAGCCCGCAACAGCGGGCTCTCCTGACTAATTGGTACCGAGAAGGGGACTCGAACCCCTACACCCTATGGGCACAACCACCTCAAGGTTGCGTGTCTACCAATTCCACCACCTCGGCAATACTACGTTTGAAACCCTTCTTACTTCTGCTCTTGAGCTGGAGGTACGTCAGTCGCTGGAGTAGCCGACTTTTGCTCTTGAAGCACCGGGACATCATCAGAAGCCGGTTGTTGCTTTGGAACTTCCAACACTGCCGGGTTTGGCAAACCTGCCTGAGTCAGCTGATGAGCCTTCTCTTTAGCAAAGTATCCTAACCCCAAGCTGGTTATGAAGAAACCGGCGGCAAGTATAGCAGTAAACTTACTAAGAAAGGTAGAGGAACCTTGGCTTCCGAACACAGTATTTGAAGCACCTGCTCCGAAAGACGCGCCAGCGTCCGCACCCTTACCCTGCTGCAGCAAAACCAGAGCAACTACGCCCAATGCACCCAGCAGATGAAAAACGACTACGACTGTTTCCAGCATTTTTTCAGTTTCCCGCGGCGCGACAGATCGCACCGAACTCATCTGCATTCAGGGAAGCTCCACCAATGAGCCCCCCATCGATATCCGGCATGCCGAACAGTTCGACCGCATTGGCCGCCTTCACGCTGCCGCCGTATAGAAGCCGCACACCTCGTGCGACTTCAGAATTCTCTGCCGCCAACTGCTCGCGAATGGCTTTATGCACATCCTGAGCCTGTTGCGGCGTTGCAGTCAGCCCGGTACCAATGGCCCAGACCGGCTCGTAAGCGATCACTGCATTGGCAAAAGCACCGACACCCAGCTCCTCTATGATACTGCCCAGCTGACGCCCGACAACCTCAAGAGTTTTTCCAGCTTCGCGTTGCTCCAGGGTCTCCCCTACACACAACACCGGAATCAAGCCACATGCCTGTGCCGCTGCGAACTTGCGATTCAGCATCCCGTCTCGCTCGCCCATGATCTGGCGGCGTTCGGAGTGCCCGACAAGCACCAGGGAACAACCTGCATCCACCAACTGACTCGGTGCAACTTCACCGGTCAATGCACCTTGCATCGATTCCACCGCAGAGTTCTGCGCGCCGACCGAAATCGACTTTCCTTTCAAGCCATCAATCACTTGATTGATATGCAGACAAGGCGGGAATACCGCGACATCAACACCGCTTGGCAAGGCCAGATGACGAAGGCCGTTGATCAGCTCAGCGACGCTGGCGCGGGTACCGTGCATCTTCCAGTTACCAGCTACCATAGGGCGACGCATGCTGTACCTCGTCGGTCAAAGTGGGCGCAGATGTTACCCAACACAATCATGGCTGGCAAGCCGTATCAGGCAGAAACTTCAGTTACCAGTTTTGCCAGTTCTTCGGCATAGCTGCGAACCTGTGCTTCATCCTCGCCTTCGACCATGACACGCACCAGAGGCTCTGTCCCGGACTTGCGCAGAAGCACACGGCCACGACCCGCCATCGCCTCGGTTACACGCTTGCTGGCTTCCTTGACAGCCGGGTGGTCAAGCGGACTGTCGCCGCCGCCAAAACGCACATTGATCAATACCTGAGGGCACTTGCGCAGCGCCTGGCGGGTTTGCGCCAGACCTTCGTTGCGGGTCTTCAGCGCCATCAACACCTGCAACGCCGCGATGATCGCATCACCCGTTGTGGTGTGATTGAAGCAGACGACATGCCCGGAGTTCTCGCCCCCGACCAGCCAATCACGCTCCAGCAACTCGGCAATCACATAACGGTCGCCGACATTTGCGCGTACAAAAGGAATACCCAGATCCGCCAGGGCCAACTCCAGACCCAGGTTGCTCATCAGCGTACCGACCACGCCGCCCTGCAACTTGCCGCGCTCATGCAGATCGCGCGCGATGATGAAAATCAGCTCATCGCCATCAACAACCGCACCGGTGTGATCAACCATCAAGACCCGATCACCATCGCCATCGAAAGCGATACCCAGGTCGGCGTGTTCGGAAAGCACCGCCGCCTGCAACGGCCCCATGTGCGTCGAGCCACAGTTGTCGTTGATGTTCAAGCCGTTGGGCTGGGCGGACAACACCACAACCTCGGCGCCCAACTCACGGAAGACGCTCGGCGCGACCTTGTAGGTTGCTCCGTGCGCGCAGTCGATCACGATCTTGAGACCGGCAAAACTGGTGTTGGTCGGCACGCTGCTCTTGCAGAACTCGATGTATCGACCGGATGCATCGTTGATTCGCGAGACCTTGCCGATCTTGCTCGACTCGACGACTGTCATTGGAGTATCGAGCAGCTCTTCGATCATCAGCTCCAGCTCATCCGGCAACTTGGTGCCGCGACCGGAGAAAAACTTGATGCCGTTATCGTCGTGAGGATTGTGCGAAGCACTGATCACGATACCGGCCTCAGCCTGGAATGTGCGCGACAGATAAGCGATAGCAGGCGTCGGCATCGGCCCGAGCAGCATCACGTCGGCACCTGCCGATGTGAGGCCGGCTTCCAGAGCCGACTCGAACATATAACCGGAAATTCGTGTGTCCTTGCCAACGAGTACCTTGCAGGCGCCCATTTTTCGGAATGCCATCCCTGCTGCCCAGCCAAGCTTGAGCATGAAATCCGGAGTAATCGGGTACTCACCGACGCGACCACGAATACCGTCGGTACCAAAGTATTTCTTGCTCATAAGTGCTCCATCATTCTTATTCGGCTGATTCCACGGCCGTGATCATCCGCACGACATCCACCGTCTCTGCCACATCATGGACGCGCAATATACGCGCGCCCTTGACGGACGCCAGTGCAGCCAGGGCCAAACCACCATACAGGCGCTCGCCCACAGGGCGATTCAGTGCCTGCCCGATCATGCTTTTACGCGAGACGCCGACCAACAGAGGTCGCCCCAATGCATGAAGGGCATCCATATGCCTGAACAAGCTTAGATTGTGCTGCAGGGTTTTGGCGAAACCGAAGCCAGGATCGAGAATGATCCGCTCCGCAGGTATGCCAGCCGACGCGCATCGCTCCATACGCTCGGCGAGAAACTCACCCACTTCCCGAGTGACATCCTGATATTGCGGGTTGTCCTGCATGTCACCGGGCTCACCCAGCATATGCATCAGACAGACCGGCAACCCCGTGGCCGCAGCGGCATCCAGCGCACCGTCACGCCGCAGTGATCGCACGTCGTTGATCAACCCGGCGCCCAGGCGTGCAGTTTCCCGCATGACGGCTGGAGTCGATGTATCGACAGAGATGATCACATCCAGCTCGCGATTGATCAGCTCCACGATTGGCGCCACACGCTCCAGTTCCTCAAGCGGTGAAACCGCTCGCGCACCAGGCCGCGTTGACTCTCCGCCGACATCAATCAGCGTCGCACCGGCCAACACCATCGCCTCGGCATGACGCAAGGCAGCATCAAGCTGGCTGTATCGGCCGCCATCGGAGAAGGAATCGGGAGTGACATTGAGAATGCCCATGACATGCGTCCGGGCCAAATCAAGAACCCGGTTGCCGCAAGGCAACCGGGTCAGGGACTGTACAGAAGTCATTTCAAACCTTAAACGTCAGCAGCCGGACCGCCAATCGGTGTTTCCGGACGCTCATCCTGAACCACCGGAGGAGGCGTGCCAGTGCCGGTGCCACCCGACCAGTCGCGAGGTTCGCGTGGCGTGCGACCCGCCATGATGTCGTCGATCTGTTCGGCATCGATCGTCTCGTACTTCATCAGGGCATCGGCCATGGCATCGAGCTTGTCACGGTTGTCCGTAAGGATCTGTTTGGCGGTGCCGTAGCACTGATCGATGATGCTGCGCACTTCCGAATCGATCAACTTCGCGGTTTCACCCGAGAAGCTGGCGTTCTGACCACCGCCACCACGACCCAGGAACACCTCGCCCTCTTCTTCCGCATACATCAACGGACCGAGCTTTTCAGACAGACCCCACTTGGTCACCATGTTCCGCGCAATCTGACTGGCACGCATGATGTCGTTGGAGGCGCCGGTCGTCACACCGTCGAAGCCCAAGGTCATTTCTTCAGCGATACGACCGCCGTACAGCGAGCAGATCTGACTGATCAACGCACGCTTGGACAGGCTGTAGCGATCTTCTTCCGGCAGGAACATGGTCACACCCAGCGCACGACCGCGCGGGATGATCGACACCTTGTAGACCGGATCATGCTCAGGCACGACGCGACCGACAATGGCGTGGCCGGCTTCGTGATAAGCCGTGTTCTGCTTCTCTTTCTCGGACATGACCATGGATTTGCGCTCGGCACCCATCATGATCTTGTCTTTGGCCAGTTCGAATTCCTTCATCTCGACAATGCGCTTGCCAGCACGGGCAGCGAACAGCGAAGCCTCGTTGACCAGGTTCGCAAGGTCAGCACCGGAGAAGCCTGGAGTACCACGAGCGATAACAGCTGGAGCAACGTCGTCACCCATTGGCACTTTACGCATGTGCACTTTGAGGATTTGTTCGCGACCACGGATATCCGGCAGACCGACCACCACCTGACGGTCGAAACGACCCGGACGCAGCAAAGCAGGGTCCAGTACGTCAGGACGGTTGGTTGCCGCGATGACGATGATGCCGTCATTCATTTCGAAGCCGTCCATCTCGACCAGCAACTGGTTGAGAGTCTGCTCACGCTCGTCGTGACCGCCGCCCATGCCAGCGCCACGATGGCGACCAACGGCGTCGATCTCGTCGATGAAGATAATGCAAGGTGCGTGTTTCTTGGCCTGTTCGAACATATCGCGAACGCGGCTGGCACCGACACCGACGAACATTTCGACGAAGTCGGAACCGGAAATGGTGAAGAACGGCACTTTGGCTTCGCCGGCGATCGCCTTGGCCAGCAAGGTTTTACCGGTACCCGGAGGACCGACCATCAGTACACCGCGAGGAATACGGCCCCCCAGACGCTGGAACTTGCCCGGATCACGCAGGAACTCGACGAGTTCGCCGACCTCTTCCTTGGCTTCGTCGCAACCGGCAACGTCAGCCAGGGTGGTTTTCACCTGGTCTTCGGACAGCAGGCGCGCCTTGCTTTTGCCAAAGCTCATCGGCCCGCCCTTGCCACCGGCACCGCCCTGCATCTGGCGCATGAAGAACATGAACACCGCGATGATCACCAGGATCGGGAAGCTGGCCACCAGAAGCTGGGTCCAGATGCTTTGCTGCTCAGGCTGCTTGCCTTCGACCACGACGTGGTTGTCGACCAGATCGCCGATCAGGCCATTGTCCTGAATTGCCGGACGAATGGTCTTGAAGCTGTCGCCATCGTTGCGCTTGCCGGTAATCACGTAGCCGTCGACGGCCACGCGCTCGACCTTGCCATCCTTGACCTGCTGGATGAAGTCGGAATAGTTGAGGGTCTGCGGCTCGTTAGGGCTGGAGAAGTTGTTCATCACCGTCACCAGGACAGCCGCGATGATCAACCACAGGATCAGATTCTTTGCCATATCGTTCAATTAACTACCCTCTGAAGCAAGCTCCGCTACTGGCGCGCGCTTCGCATGATATTCACCGGCCTAACTTACTACATTACCTACAGCTCTGGCAGGCGCCGTCTGTAACCCTTTGTGAAACACTTTCTACACAATATTCGCTTATGCGCGCGGGGCGAAATACGAAAAACCTATCACCCCGCCAAAAAACCTCGCTTTACTCGCTACGACCGCGATAACCCCAAGCGAGCATATATTGCTCTCGGGAGCTGCCACGGGAAGAGTCCGGCTTGATCATCTGGATCTTGTCGAATTTCCGACGAGCATCCTTCAGGTAAACATCAAACCCTTCGCCCTGAAAAATCTTGATCACGAAATTGCCACCCGGCTTGAGTATCCGCTCCGCCAGATCAAGCGCCAGTTCGCAAAGAAACATGGCTTTTGGCATATCCACTTCAGGCGTACCACTCATATTGGGGGCCATATCGGAAATCACAAGGTCCACCTGCGAATTACCCACGGCCTCAAGGATCTGAGCGAGCACTGCGTCCTCGGTGAAGTCACCCTGGATAAAGGTCACGTCCGGAATGCTGTCCATTTCCAGGATGTCCGAGGCGATCAGTCGCCCCTGACCACCGATCAGCCGACTGGTGACCTGCGACCAGCCACCTGGCGCCGCGCCGAGGTCGACGACGCTCATGCCCGGACGGATCAGCTTGTATTTCTCCTGGATCTCCAGAAGTTTGTAACTCGCACGCGAGCGGTAGCCATCCTTCTGCGCTTGCTTCACATAGGGATCGTTGACATGTCGTTTCAGCCAACCAAGGCTTGTCTTGGAACGCGCCATTGGGCACCTCGTTGATTAGGGTCGTGATTAATTGGGCGGATCCACGAGCCCTCGGGTAAAATGGCCGCCATTTTACAGAATCCAGACGAAAGGGTCAGATTATGCCGCTCACTCCAGAGCAGAAGAAACAGTACAAATCCATCGGTCACCACCTGAAACCAGTTTTGACGGTGGCTGACAACGGTTTGACTGAGGGTGTTTTAGCCGAACTCGAACGCGCATTGGCGGATCACGAGCTGATCAAGATCAAGCTCAACATCCTCGATCGCGAAGCACGCCTGGCGTCCGTTGCAGAGCTGTGCAAGGTCGGCAAGGCCGATCTGGTTCAAGTCATCGGCAAGATGGCACTGATTTACCGCAAGAACTTCAGCGTCAACAAGCAGCTGTCGAACGTCCATCGCTTCAAGTGATGGCAAGGGTCAAGGGTGTGCTTCGCGCACCCTGCCACTCCATCCCGGCACCGGCTGCAACACCAGCACCAGCCCGGAAAAACCCAGAACAAGATAGCTGAACACCTGCCAGCGCTGCGCATCCGGCCAGCCGACACGCACTGCGATATACATCGCACTCGCATACAACGCCATCAGCAGCACTTGCCCGCGAAAATCCCGCCATAGACTGGCAAGGCCTTCGGCCTGTACCAGCACCAAAGCCTGAAAAATCACGCACGCGGCAGCGAAACCCACCACCAGCACTTCAAACGCACTGGCGACTTCGTCGATCAGCAGCGGCGCCAGGCCAATCTTGCCCAGCACCGGCCGCAGACCAAGGTGCACCAGCCATAATCCGCCGACCCACAACATCTGGGTCAGCTGCCAGAGCATGGCGCCCGCATGCAGCGGGCGCCCTGTTTCAGATGTGACGGACTTCGACAATCTCGTACTCGATAACGCCACCAGGCGTTTTCACGGCAACGACGTCGCCCTCTTCCTTGCCGATCAGGGCACGGGCCAGAGGCGAACCGACCGAAATCTTGCCGAGCTTGAAGTCTGCTTCATCCTCACCAACGATGTGGTAAGTGACGCTCTCATCAGTCTCGACGTTGGCGATTTCAACGGTGGTGCCGAAAATCACTTTGCCCGTGTGAGGAATGGTCGTGACATCAATCACGACCTGATTCTGGATCCGGCCTTCGATGTCACGGATGCGCGCCTCGACCATGCCCTGCTGTTCGCGGGCAGCATGGTATTCAGCGTTTTCCTTCAAGTCACCCAACTCGCGGGCCGTACCGATGTCCTGGCTGAGCTTCGGACGAACGACCTTGGTCAGGTGAGTATGTTCTTCTTCCAGGGCGCGAGCGCCCTGAACAGTCATCGGGTACTTGGTTATGCTCATGCCTTCAATCCTGCGTGTAGATCCTGCAAGCGGCGTACGGTCTTCTCGGGACCGAACTTCAGCGCTTCGCAGATAGCTTCGCCAGCAGCAATGGTGGTGGTGCAGTAAATCTTGTGCTGCAGGGCGTTGCGGCGAATGGAATAAGAGTCGGCGATCGACTGACGACCTTCGGTGGTGTTGATGATCAGGGTGACTTCGTCATTCTTGATCATGTCGACCACGTGCGGACGACCCTCGGTCACCTTGTTCACGCGACGCACTTTCAGACCTGCGGCTTCGATCAGCTTGGCAGTGCCGGCAGTGGCGACCACTTCGAAGCCCAAGTTGATCAGATCACGGGCCACGCCCGCAACCAGCGGCTTGTCGTCATCACGTACGCTGATGAATGCGGTACCGCCGGTCGGCAGCACTTCGCTCGCGCCCATCTGGGCTTTGGCAAAGGCTTCGCCGAAGGTATCGCCGACGCCCATCACTTCACCGGTGGACTTCATCTCTGGGCCGAGGATCGGGTCCACGCCAGGGAATTTGGCGAACGGGAACACCGCCTCTTTCACGCTGTAGAAGTTCGGGATGATTTCCTTGGTGAAGCCGATTTCCTTCAGAGTCTTGCCGGCCATTACACGGGCAGCAATCATCGCCAGGGAAACACCGATGCACTTCGATACGAACGGCACGGTACGGGAAGCACGCGGGTTGACTTCGATGACGTAGATGTCTTCGCCTTGCAGCGCCAACTGAACGTTCATCAGGCCGACCACGCCCAGTTCCAGGGCCATTTTCTTGACCTGTTCGCGCATCTCGTCCTGGATGTGCGCCGGCAGCGAGTACGGCGGCAGCGAGCACGCGGAGTCACCGGAGTGAACGCCCGCCTGTTCGATGTGCTGCATGATCGCGCCGATCACTACATCCTTGCCGTCGCAGACCGCATCCACGTCCATCTCGATGGCGCAGTTGAGGAAGTGGTCGAGCAGCACAGGGCTGTCGTTCGACACTTGCACCGCGTCACGCAGGTAACGCTTGAGTTCTTCTTCCTTGTAGACGATTTCCATCGCCCGGCCGCCCAGTACGTAGGACGGGCGCACCACCAGCGGGTAACCGATCTTCGCGGCAGCGCGAACGGCTTCGTCTTCGCTGCGCACGGTAGCGTTTGGTGGCTGACGCAGGTTCAGGCGCTCAACCATCTGCTGGAAGCGCTCACGGTCTTCGGCACGGTCGATGGCGTCCGGGCTGGTGCCGATGATCGGCACGCCGGCCGCTTCAAGTGCGCGAGCCAGTTTCAGAGGGGTCTGGCCGCCGTACTGGACGATCACGCCTTTCGGCTTCTCGACGCGGCAGATTTCCAGCACATCTTCCAGGGTCACCGGCTCGAAGTACAGACGGTCGGAAGTGTCGTAGTCAGTGGAAACGGTTTCCGGGTTGCAGTTGACCATGATGGTTTCGTAGCCGTCTTCGCGCAGTGCGAGAGCGGCGTGTACGCAGCAGTAGTCAAACTCGATGCCCTGGCCGATACGGTTCGGACCGCCACCCAGAATCATGATCTTGTCGCGACCGGACGGCGCTGCTTCGCACTCTTCCTCGTAAGTCGAGTACAGGTAAGCGGTGTCGGTGGCGAACTCGGCGGCGCAGGTGTCGACGCGCTTGTAGACCGGGAACACTTCCAGTTTTTGACGGTGAGTGCGCAGGTTTTTCTCGGTGACGCCCAGCAGCTTGGCCAGACGCTGGTCGGAGAAGCCTTTGCGCTTGAGCTTGAACATCAGATCGCGATCGATAGCGGACAGACCAAGGGTCTTGACCTTCTCTTCGTCCTTGATCAGATCTTCGATCTGCACCAGGAACCACGGGTCGATCATGTTCATGCCGAAGATTTCTTCGACGGTCATGCCGGCGCGGAAAGCGTCCGCCACGTACCAGATACGCTCGGCGCCCGGCACGGTCAGCTCGCGCTTGAGCACGCTCATGCTTTCCGGATTGCTCAGGTCGACTTTCTCGTCCAGACCGCAAACGCCCACTTCCAGACCGCGCAGGGCTTTCTGCAGGGATTCCTGGAAGGTACGGCCGATGGCCATGACTTCGCCTACCGACTTCATTTGAGTGGTCAGGCGAGCGTCAGCGTTGGCGAACTTCTCGAAAGCGAAGCGCGGCAGCTTGGTCACGACGTAGTCGATGGACGGCTCGAAGGACGCCGGAGTCTTGCCGCCGGTGATGTCGTTCGACAGCTCATCGAGGGTGTAGCCGACCGCCAGTTTGGCTGCGACCTTGGCGATCGGGAAACCGGTGGCTTTCGAAGCCAGGGCCGACGAACGCGATACACGCGGGTTCATTTCGATCACGACCATGCGGCCAGTGTCCGGGCAGATACCGAACTGAACGTTGGAACCGCCGGTCTCGACGCCGATCTCGCGCAATACCGCCAGCGAGGCGTTACGCAGGATCTGGTATTCCTTGTCGGTCAGGGTCTGGGCTGGAGCCACGGTGATCGAGTCACCGGTGTGCACGCCCATCGGGTCGAAGTTTTCGATCGAGCAGACGATGATGCAGTTGTCCTTTTTGTCGCGGACAACTTCCATTTCATATTCTTTCCAGCCGATCAGCGATTCGTCGATCAGCAGTTCCTTGGTCGGCGACAGGTCCAGACCACGGGCGCAGATTTCTTCGAACTCTTCACGGTTGTAAGCGATACCGCCACCGGTGCCGCCCATGGTGAAGGACGGACGGATGATGCACGGGAAGCCCAGGCGCTCGAGCACCGCGTTGGCTTCTTCCATGCTGTGGGCGATACCGGAACGCGGGCATTCCAGGCCGATGGACTTCATCGCCTTGTCGAAACGCGAACGGTCTTCAGCCTTGTCGATGGTGTCGGCGTTGGCGCCGATCATCTCTACGCCGAACTTCTCCAGAACGCCTTCGCGCTCCAGGTCCAGGGCGCAGTTCAGAGCAGTCTGGCCGCCCATGGTTGGCAGCACCGCATCCGGACGCTCTTTTTCGATGATCTTGGCAACGGTCTGCCACTTGATCGGCTCGATGTAGGTGGCGTCGGCCATGTCCGGGTCGGTCATGATGGTGGCCGGGTTGGAGTTCACCAGGATGACGCGGTAACCCTCTTCGCGCAGGGCTTTGCAAGCCTGGGCGCCGGAGTAGTCGAATTCGCAGGCCTGGCCGATAACGATCGGGCCAGCGCCGAGAATCAGGATGCTTTTAATGTCTGTACGTTTTGGCATGGGTTTGTCACTCAAATCCGCAGGTCAGTCGGCAAGCCGTCTTGATCGATTTCTGAAGTCCCGAGGGGGCCGCCGGTTTCGGGGCCGCCCTCGAGGGGCTTCTCGCTACAGTCTCAAGGCGAACGCTTAGCGTCGCTTGGCCATCTCGTTGATGAAGCGGTCAAACAGTGGCGCCACATCGTTCGGGCCCGGGCTCGCTTCAGGGTGACCCTGGAAGCTGAACGCGCTCTTGTCGGTGCGCTCGATGCCTTGCAGGGTGCCGTCGAACAGCGATTTGTGGATCGCGCGGACGTTGGCTGGCAGGGTCGCTTCATCAACCGCAAAACCGTGGTTCTGGCTGGTGATCATCACGACGCCCGTGTCCAGATCCTGCACCGGGTGGTTGGCACCGTGGTGGCCGTGGCCCATTTTCAGGGTCTTGGCGCCAGAGGCCAGAGCCAGCAGCTGGTGACCGAGGCAGATACCGAAGACCGGAATTTCGGTTTCCAGCACTTCCTTGATTGCCTTGATCGCGTAGTCGCAAGGCTCCGGGTCACCAGGGCCGTTGGACAGGAACACGCCGTCCGGCTTCAGGGCCAGTACGTCGGCAGCCGGGGTTTGCGCCGGCACTACGGTGACGCGGCAGCCGCGCTCGACCAGCATGCGCAGGATGTTGACCTTGACGCCGTAGTCGTAGGCAACCACGTGGTAAGGCAACTCGGAGGCTTCGATGGTCGCGTGACTGTCGGTTTTCAGATCCCAGACAGTGGAGCGCCATTCGTATTGGGTCTTGGTGCTGACGACTTTCGCCAGGTCCATGCCCTTCAGGCCCGGGAAGCCTTGCGCGGCGGCAATGGCAGCGGCTTCGGAGATGTTGTCGCCGGCCATGATGCAGCCGTTCTGTGCGCCTTTTTCACGCAGGATGCGAGTCAGGCGACGGGTGTCGATACCAGCGATCGCCACAACATTGTTGGCTTTCAGGTAGTCGGACAGGGACATCGTGTTACGCCAGTTGCTCGCTACCAGCGGCAGGTCACGGATGACCAGGCCAGCGGACCAGACGCGGTCGGACTCGGCGTCTTCCGGCGTGGTGCCGGTGTTGCCGATGTGCGGGTAAGTCAGGGTAACGATCTGTTGGGCGTAGGAAGGATCGGTAAGGATTTCCTGATAGCCGGTCATTGCGGTGTTGAACACCACCTCACCAACGGTCTGACCGTCGGCTCCAATGGCTTCGCCGCGAAAAATGCTGCCATCAGCAAGGGCGAGTATGGCTGGCTTAGTCAAGAAGACCTCCCGTAAATAACGCATGAAAGGGCAATCGCAGGTTGTAAAAAAGCGGAGTGACGTATGGACACGTCACCCCGCTTCTTCACTGAATTATTCTGCGCGCTTTTAGTGGACACACTAAAGCTGTAGCTTACAGAAAAAGGGATTTTTGGTCTACCGCCAATGAGCCTGAAAGGCCGGAGAATGCGACAGGGCGTCGCCGGGCGGGGTAAAACCGGCACAAACAGGGCGTTTGCGCCGGGTTCAAGCAAGGCTCAACGCAAGTCGAGCACGTCCTGCATGTCATACAGACCGGGCTCGCGAGCATCCAGCCACAGCGCCGCACGCACGGCACCCTTGGCGAACGTCATGCGGCTCGAAGCCTTGTGGGTGATCTCCAGACGCTCGCCTTCACAGGCGAACAGCACCGTGTGATCGCCCACGACATCACCGCCGCGCACGGTGGCGAAACCGATGGTTTCACGCTCACGCACACCGGTATGACCTTCACGACCATAGACCGCAACCTTCTGCAGATCACGATCCAGCGCATTGGCGATCACCTCGCCCATGCGCAGGGCGGTGCCCGACGGCGCATCGATTTTGTGACGGTGATGGGCTTCGATGATTTCGATGTCCGCATCATCACCCAGCACACGGGCTGCCATGTCGAGCAGTTTCAGCGACAGGTTGACGCCAACACTGAAATTGGCAGCAAACACGATCGGAATATCCTTGCCCGCCTCGGCCAGCAACTGCTTCTGGGCAGCATCCAGACCGGTGGTGCCGATCACCATGGCTTTACCGGCCTTACGGCAGAACGCCAGGTTTTTCAGCATGACTTCCGGCAGCGTGAAGTCGATCAACACATCGAACTCTTCCGCTACCGACTCCAGATTCCCGGACAGCGGCACACCGATTCGCCCGAGCGAAGCCAGTTCACCGGCATCCACCCCGATCAGCGTACTGCCCGGGCGAACAATGGCGGCCGTCAAACCGGTCAGCGGCGCGCGCTGCTGCACGGCTTCGACCAGAATCTTGCCCATGCGCCCAGCAGCGCCCATCACAGCTATACGTCGCATGCCGACTCCTTACAGATCGCCGAAGAAGCGCTTCACGCCATCGAACCAACCGGTGGTTTTCGGCGAGTGGCTGTTGTCGTCCGCCAGGGAGCTGCGGAATTCTTCGAGCAACTCACGCTGACGACGATTCAGGTTGACCGGGGTCTCGACCGCCACACGGCACATCAGATCACCTGCACCGCCACCACGCACCGGCGCCACACCTTTGCCACGCACGCGGAATTGCTTGCCGGTCTGAGTCCCCTCAGGGATCTTCAGTTTGACGCGACCGTCGAGGGTCGGGATTTCCAGCTCGCCACCCAGCGCCGCATCGACAAAGCTGATCGGCACTTCGCAGAACAGATGCTTGCCGTCACGCTGGAAGATCGCGTGCTCGCGCACGTTGATCACCACATACAGGTCGCCGGTCGGGCCACCCTGGGTGCCCGCCTCGCCTTCGCCGGACAGGCGAATGCGGTCACCGGTATCAACACCGGCCGGCACTTTGACGGAGAGGGTTTTGTACTCTTCGACGCGACCGTCACCGTGGCAGGAGTCGCACGGATCGGAAATGATCTTGCCCTGGCCATGGCAGCGCGGGCAGGTCTGCTGTACGGAGAAGAAACCTTGCTGCATGCGCACCTGGCCGATGCCGCCGCACGTCGGGCACGTCGATGGCGAAGAACCTTTCTTGGCGCCCGAACCGTCGCACGGCTTGCAGTTGACCAGTGTCGGAACGCGGATATTCACGGTTGTACCGCGCACCGCTTCTTCCAGGTTCAGCTCCAGGGTGTAGCGCAAATCGCTACCGCGCTGGGCGCCACCACGGGAACCGCCGCGACCGCCACCGAAGAAGTCACTGAAGACATCGCCGAAGATGTCAGAGAAGTTCTGACCGCCAAAGCCTGCACCGCCGCCGCCCATGCTGGGGTCGACGCCGGCATGGCCGTACTGATCGTACGCCGCACGCTTGCTGGAATCGGACAATACCTCGTAGGCCTCGTTGGCCTCCTTAAACAGTTCTTCCGACGCTTTGTCATCGGGATTACGGTCCGGGTGATGCTTCATCGCCAGACGGCGATAGGCCTTTTTCAGGTCTGCTTCGCTTGAGCCGCGCTCAACACCCAACACTTCGTAATAGTCACGCTTTGCCATAAGTCTTTGCACTCTTAAGGACGTTCGGCAAACCCCTCCTGAGCTTCGCCAAACTCGTTGAGCCCCAATACAGGCCCGGACCCAACTCACGTCAATTCAACGATCCTGGTCTTTGATTCATGTGGCACTTTCAGCTCGAAAAGCAGGAGCATTTCCGGCCATGCCACCAACACACGCAGCTTGTCGCATGCTGTAAAAATTCGCGTATTCCAGATACGCCAACGCGGGAGCAAGCTCCCGCGCGGCGACATCCTACCAGTCAGTGCCCAAAGGCAGTCAACCGGCCGACCAACAACTTACTTGTGGTCTTTGACTTCTTCGAACTCGGCATCGACAACATCGTCAGCCTTTTCAGCTTTCTCTGCGTGCGGTGCCGCGCCTTCGGCAGGCTGAGCCTGTTCGGCGTACATCTTCTGGGCAACCGGCGCGGAGACTTTCGACAGCTCTTCGATCTTCGCTTCGATGGCAGCCTTGTCGTCGCCTTTGACGGCAGCTTCCAGGGCAACCACGGCCGCTTCGATTGCAGTTTTCTCTTCTGCAGTCACTTTGTCGCCAGCGTCGGTGACCATTTTGCGAGTCGAGTGAACCAGCGCGTCACCCTGGTTACGGGCACCGGCCAGCTCTTCGAACTTGCGGTCTTCCTCAGCGTTCAGCTCGGCGTCGCGGACCATCTTCTGGATTTCTTCATCCGACAGACCGGAGTTGGCCTTGATGGTGATCTTCTGCTCTTTGCCGGTCGCCTTGTCTTTCGCGCCGACGTGCAGGATGCCGTTGGCGTCGATGTCGAAGGTCACTTCGATCTGTGGCACACCGCGTGGCGCTGGTGGAATCTCGGCCAGGTCGAACTTGCCCAGGGACTTGTTCTGTGCGGCTTGCTTGCGCTCGCCTTGCAGGACGTGGATGGTCACGGCGCCCTGGTTGTCGTCGGCAGTCGAGAACACTTGCGATTTCTTGGTAGGAATCGTGGTGTTTTTCTCGATCAGCGCAGTCATCACGCCACCCATGGTTTCGATACCCAGGGTCAGCGGGCTGACGTCGAGCAGCAGAACGTCTTTCACGTCACCGGCCAGAACGGCGCCCTGGATCGCAGCACCCATGGCAACGGCTTCGTCCGGGTTGACGTCTTTACGAGCTTCTTTACCGAAGAAATCGGTCACCAGCTTCTGTACCAGCGGCATACGAGTCTGACCGCCGACCAGGATCACGTCGTTGATCGCGCCAACGTCGATACCGGCGTCTTTCATGGCGATGCGGCAAGGCTCGATGGTGCGCTGAACCAGGTCTTCAACCAGTGCTTCGAGCTTGGCACGCGAGATTTTCACGTTCAGGTGCTTAGGACCGGTGGCGTCTGCAGTGATGTACGGCAGGTTCACGTCGGTCGACTGAGCGGACGACAGCTCGATCTTGGCTTTTTCAGCGGCTTCTTTCAGGCGCTGCATGGCCAGCGGGTCACCCTTGAGGTTCATGCCGCTTTCTTTCTTGAATTCGTCAACGAGGTAGTCGATCAGACGAATGTCGAAGTCTTCACCGCCCAGGAAAGTGTCACCGTTGGTGGCCAACACTTCGAACTGGTGCTCGCCGTCAACTTCAGCGATCTCGATCACGGATACGTCGAAAGTACCGCCACCCAGGTCGTAAACGATCACGGTGTGATCGCCCTTGGCCTTGTCCATGCCGTAAGCCAGAGCGGCTGCGGTTGGTTCGTTGATGATACGTTTTACGTCCAGACCGGCGATGCGGCCGGCGTCTTTGGTCGCCTGGCGCTGGCTGTCGTTGAAGTAGGCCGGAACGGTGATCACCGCTTCAGTCACAGCTTCGCCGAGGTAGTCTTCGGCGGTCTTCTTCATCTTCTTCAGAATTTCAGCCGAGATTTGTGGCGGCGCCATTTTCTGGCCGTTCACTTCAACCCACGCGTCGCCGTTGTCAGCCTTGGCGATCTTGTAAGGGACCATCTGAATGTCTTTCTGTACGACTTCTTCTTCGAAGCGACGACCGATCAGACGCTTTACCGCGTACAGGGTGTTGTGCGGGTTGGTCACTGCCTGACGCTTGGCGGACTGGCCGACCAGGATTTCGCCATCGTTGGCGTAAGCGATGATCGAAGGCGTGGTACGCGCGCCTTCGGCGTTCTCGATAACTTTGGCCTGGCCGTTTTCAAGAATGGAGACGCAGGAGTTGGTAGTCCCCAGGTCGATACCGATAATTTTGCCCATGTTAACTCTCCCGAAACTTTGGATTTGGTTGCCGCAGCGGTTGTGGCCAACTGCGGTAGCACTTAAACGCTTGACTTCTAAATGGGGGCCTTGCGGCTAATTTCAAGCCTTCTCGTCAATCGAAGGCGAAACGGGTGCTGGCGCCTTGCTGACCACGACCATCGCCGGACGCAGCAGGCGACCGTTGAGCTGGTAGCCCTTCTGGAACACCTTCAGAATGCTGTTAGGCTCCAGATCAGCACTTTCCTGCATGGCCATTGCCTGATGTTCCACGGCGTTGAACGGCTCGCCTTCCTGCGGGCTGACAGCTACAAGCTGATAACGCGCGAGGGTGTCGTGGAACATTTTCAGGGTCAGCTCGATGCCTTCGCGCATCGGACGGATGCTTTCGTCGTCCGGGTTCGACAGCTCGAGGCCGCGTTCCAGGCTGTCGACGATCGGCAGCAGGTCGCCGGCGAATTTTTCCAGCGCAAACTTGTGAGCCTTTTCGACGTCCTGCTCGGCACGGCGGCGGACGTTCTGCAGATCGGCAGCTACGCGCAGAGATTGATCCTGCGCGGCGGCCAATTGCTCTTCGAGCACTTGTACACGGGTCGCCAGGTCATCACCCGCAGTCTCGGGCGCCTGATTGGCTTCTGCTTTTTGCGTATCTACTGTCTGTTCGTCAGCCATAGAATTCTCCTTTCAATAACGTCCGCGAGCTCGACTCGCGCTTCTGCCCCGGTATATGGGGCCGCAAAATCAGGCTTCAAGGGCTGACAATGATTAACCCTACAAAAAAGTGCTGCATTGTCATTCCCGGGCGCGATAAGCATTTGATCGGATCAAGCCAATCGAGCTAAGCGAGGGCATTGTCAGGCCGAAACAAAACACTGTATAAATAACCAGACCTAAAGCCTGGGAGCGGCCTTTATGCTGGTGCACCTGTCCGTACACAACTACGCCATCGTTGAACATCTCGATCTCGAACTCGATCGCGGGATGAGCGTGATTACCGGGGAAACCGGCGCCGGCAAGTCGATCATGCTCGACGCGCTGGGCCTGACCCTTGGCGATCGCGCCGACAGCGGCGTGGTTCGCCCGGGCGCCGACAAGGCCGATATCCTGGCGACCTTCGACCTGGCCGACATTCCCGAAGCCAGCGCCTGGCTGGCCGAGCGCGACCTGGAAATCGACGGCCCGTGCATTCTGCGCCGGGTCATCACCTCGGAAGGCCGCTCCCGTGGCTATATCAACGGCACGCCCTGCCCGCTCGGCGACCTCAAGGCCCTCGGCGAGCTGCTGATCGACATCCACAGCCAGCACGAACACCAATCCCTGCTCAAGACGGACACCCACCGTCGCCTGCTCGACGAATACGCCGGCGCCACCGATCTGGCCCGCCAGGTACAACTGGCCGCCCAGCGCTGGCGCCAGACCCGCCAGGAGCTGGAGCGCCTGTCCAACTCCGGTGACGAACAACGCGCCCGTCATCAACTGCTCAGCTATCAGCTCGAAGAACTGGAGAACCTCGGTCTCGGCGAGAACGAACTGGAAGATCTGGAGCAGGAACACAAGAACCTGACCAACGCCGAAACCCTGCTGGGCATCTGCCGGCAAGTGGTCGAGCAGTGCAGCGAAAGCGATTCCGGCAATGTGCTGAATGCACTGACCGCCAGCCTCAATCGCCTGTCGAGCGTGAACAACTCGATCGGCGCTCTGGGCGAAGCCAGCAGCTTGCTGACCAGCGCGCAGATCCAGGTCGAAGAGGCCGTCGGCGAACTCAACCGCTTCCTCGACAACTTCGACGCCGATCCGGCGCGCCTGCAGTATCTGGAAGAGCGTCTGGACGCCATTTACACCCTGGCACGCAAGCACCGGATCCAGCCGACCGAAGTCGCCGAGATGCAGCAAAAACTGCTGGATGAAATCGAAACCCTCAACGCCAACGACGAATCCATTGAGCGTCTGGGCGAAGAACTTGCTTCGTATGCCCGTCATTATCAGGAAAAGGCCCGCGAACTGAGTGATCTGCGCCATCAGGCTGCAGGCAGTCTGGCCAGCGCGGTCGAACAGGAGATTCAACGCCTCGGCATGCCTGGCGGACGCTTCACCATCGAACTGCGTCCCAACGCCAGCGGCGAACTCCTGCCCAATGGCCTAGAACAGGTCGAACTGCTGGTCAGCGCCAACCCCGGCCAACCCTTGAAGGCCTTGGCCAAAGTGGCATCCGGCGGCGAACTCTCGCGGATCAGTCTGGCGATTCAGGTCATCACCGCCCAGACCTCGCGCGTCCCGACACTGGTATTCGACGAAGTGGACGTGGGCATCGGAGGTCCGACAGCCGAGATTGTCGGCCAGCTATTGCGGCGCCTGGGCGAACGCGGACAAGTACTGACCGTTACGCACTTGCCGCAAGTGGCCGCCCAGGGTCATCAGCATTTATTCGTGCACAAGGTGCGAGGCGAGCAGGCGACGCACACCGCCGTCTCGAAGCTGAGTAAAAATGACCGTATAGAAGAAGTCGCGAGGATGCTCGGCGGCATTGATCTGACCAAAGAGTCTCTGGCGCACGCCAAGAAGATGGTCGTTACCGCAAAGGCTTAAGCACGACAGAAAGCACGAAGGCGACCCTTGGGTCGCCTTCGTTCGTTTCGCGAACCTGAAATTCGCGCGACATGCTTACTTTTTCTTGCGGACGTACAGCACCAGGTTGTGATCTACCAACTCGACACCGTGCTCCTCGGCAATTGCCTTCTGGAGCTTTTCGATTTCGATGCTGACGAATTCGACAACCTCACCGGTTTCCACGTTGACCATATGGTCGTGGTGGCCACCGTCGGCCAATTCGAATACCGCGTGACCGCCATCGAAGTTATGACGGACCACGAGGCCAGCCGCTTCGAACTGGGTCAGAACACGGTAAACCGTGGCCAGACCGACGTCCTCGCCAGCTTCCATCAACGCCTTGTAGACGTCCTCGGCACTCATGTGACGCTGCTCGGTGGAGTCGAGCATTTGCAGGATCTTGACCCGTGGCAGGGTCACTTTGAGGCCGGCTTTGCGTAGTTCGCTATTTTCAACCATGGTCAGCTTTCTCGCGATGCTGCTTCGCAGCTTCTCTTAATGCGGGTATGATCGGCGTTTACGTTGTCCCAGCCAAGATAGTGGAAGTCGCCCACCGATGCAAAACACCAAGCTCTTGCTAACCAGTTTCACCTTTGTGGGACTGCTCGCACTCGCCGGTTGTTCATTCCCCGGGGTTTACAAAATCGACATCCAGCAGGGCAATGTCGTCACGCAGGACATGATAGACCAGTTACGCCCGGGAATGACCCGGCCGCAAGTACGGTTTATCATGGGCAACCCTCTGCTTGTCGACACGTTCCATGCCAATCGCTGGGATTATCTGTACAGCCTGCAACCTGGTGGCGGTGAACGCCAGCAGGAACGCATGAGTGTCATTTTCGACTCTAACGACCGCCTTGTCAGCCTGTCCGGTGACTTCATGCCGGGCGTGAGCCGTGACGAAGCCATTCTCGGCAAGGAAAGTGGCACTAACGTGACCGCTCCTGCTGAAAACGCCGAGAAGCCAAAACCGGAAAAACCGGTCAAGCCAGGTTCCTTGCTGGATCAGATCCAGAAGGACGTCGATGGTGTGGAAACCGTTCCGGTTCCGACACCAGAGCCGCTGGACACCTCGCCGCAATAATTTGCGACGCAATAAAAAACCCGGAAATTCCGGGTTTTTTATTGCCTGCAGATTGGCGTATTACTGATTTCTGGCTTTGGCCTCGGCAGCCTTGGCGGCCCGCAATCGGCGCACCTCTTTCGGATCAGCCAGCAGTGGTCGGTAGATTTCGAGGCGATCCCCCGCCTGAACAACCCGCACATCCGGATCGGCAACCACTTTGCCGAAAATCCCGACCGGGCAACCGGCCAGATCCAGTTCCGGAAACTCGGCATCAATGCCACTGGCCAACAGCGCAGTACGCACCGTCGCCCCCTCTGCCACGCTGATCGTGCGCAACACCTGACGATCAACCGCCGCGTACACCACTTCTATTTCGATCACCGGCTCAACCATGCATCTGCTTGGCGCGCTGGCAGAATGCATCCACCAGCGTGTTGGCAGCCTGATTGAACAGCGGCCCGAGCGTGGCGCGCACCAACGGGCCGGCATAATCGAAGGACAGATCGAGGCTGATCTTGCAGGCTTTCTCGTTCAACGCCTTGAACACCCAGACACCGTGCAACTGATTGAACGGACCTTCCTCGAGATTCATTTCGATCGATTGTCCCGGCACCAGGGTATTTCGTGTCACGAAGTGCTGACTGAGGCCGCCCTTGGCCACACCGACGCTGGCGCGCATGTGTTCAGGCGAGCTTTCCAGGACCTCTGCTGACGAGCACCACGGCAGGAACTCCGGATAACGCGCCACGTCATTGACCAGGTCATAGAGAAATTGCGCCGGGTAAGGCAGCAGCGCTGATCGTTGAATATGTGTCGTCATGTAAGCGTCACTTCCAGAGCTGGGTGGCAAACACTACAAGAATGCCGATGGGCGCCACATAGCGCATCAAGAACAGAGACAAGGCGAACAGCGCCGGGCTGCGAATCGACAATTCGTCGCGCACCGCGTCACGCCCCATCACCCATCCGGCAAACAGTACAAAGCACAGCCCGCCGAGCGGCAGCATGATCCGTGAGGTGAAGAAGTCGATCACACCAAAGAAGTCCAGACCGCCTGCGGCACCCCATTGGTAGAGATGGAACATTCCGCCTTCGTTCACGAAAAATTTCGCTTCCTTCCAGATATTGAAGGAAAACACCGTACCCAGACCGACAAACCAGCAGATGAACGCCAACCAGAATGTCACCCAGGCACGACTGATTTTAGTCCGCTCGACCAGATAGGCGACCATCGGCTCCAGCAGGGAAATTGCCGAACTCCAGGCAGCAATGGCTACCAGAACGAAGAACACCACGCCCATCAACTGGCCGAAAAGCACATTACCGAAAGCAAATGGCAGGCTGACGAACATCAACCCCGGGCCTTCGCTCGGGTTCAAACCGCCAGCGAACACAATCGGAAACAAGGCCAGACCGGCCACCAGCGAAACGAAGGTATCGAGCAGCGCCACACCCACAACGGTGCCTGACAGCGAGGCTTCCTTCGTCATGTAGGCGCCGTAGATCATGATCGAGCCCACGCCCACGCTCAGGGAGAAGAACGCGTGCCCCATGGCCGGCAGCAAGCCATCGAGGACTTTCTCCGGGTGGAAGTCGAACATGAAATGCACGCCCTCCATGAAGTGCCCGGTGGTCATGCTATAGCCCAGCAGGACGAGGACCATCACAAACAACAGCGGCATCATGATCCGCAGGCTGCGTTCAAGCCCGGCGACCACGCCTTTGGCGATCACCACGGCAGACAACAGCATGAAAACCGTGTGCCACAGCGTGATGCGCCAAGGGTCGGCGATGACATTGCCGAAATAGGCACCGACCTGATCGGCCGTCGCCCCCTGGAAATCCCCGCGCCCCATATCAATGATGTAATCCAGCGACCAGCCGCCGACCACACTGTAGAAAGACAGGATCAGCAACGCCGTGATCATCCCGGCGAACGCGCCCCACGACCACCTACCCGAATGCCCGGCTTCGATTGCCAGCACCTTGAGGGCGTTGGCCGGACTCAGCCGCGCACGCCGGCCGATCAGGGTTTCCGCGAGCATCACCGGAATGCCGATCAGCGCGATGCAGGCCAGAAACATCAGCACAAAGGCGCCGCCACCGTAGACCCCGACCATGTAGGGGAACTTCCAGATGCTGCCCAATCCCACGGCCGAACCGGTCGCGGCGAATATGAAAACCCAGCGGCTAGCCCAACTGCCGTGGACAGAAACCTTGTCTGTCGACATCGTTTATCACGCCCAAGCGTTAGAAAAAGAGGCCGCATTGTCCGGGATTCACTCAACCTGCTCAAGCACGCAGCATCACCGTAGCCGACAGCCGTTTATCTCCATATAATGCCGCCCCTATGGCTAAACAGAAGAAACACCCAACAGGGACCATCGCGCAAAACAAAAAGGCGCGACACGATTACTTCATCGAGCACAAGTTCGAGGCTGGTCTGGTCCTGGCCGGCTGGGAAGTAAAAAGTCTGCGGGCAAGCAAGCTGCAACTGGTCGACAGTTACGTCCTGCTCAAGGATGGCGAAGCCTGGCTGCTTGGCAGCCACATCACGCCACTGATGACCGCCAGCACCCACGTCATCGCTGACCCGGTCCGCACCCGGAAGCTGCTGCTCAACCGGCGCGAGCTGGAGAAGCTGGCCGCCGCCGTGCAGCAGAAGGGTTACGCCTGCGTATGCCTGTCCTGGTACTGGAGCAAGCACATGGTCAAGTGCGAGATCGCTCTGGGCAAGGGCAAGAAGGAATACGACAAGCGTGATACCGAGCGCGAACGCGATGCCGGTCGCGAGTTGCAGCGTGCGGTGCGCAACAAGGGCAAGGAAGACTGATTCTTCTGCCTGAATGACCATTCCCGCGCTCAGCGCGGGAATGGTCATGCCTGAACCTACATCCCTTTGCGCCGCTCGGCCCGAGCCACGCGCTGAACTTCCTGGCGCACCTCTTCCAGCACTTCCTGTACATACAGAATGTGTCGGCTGGAAACCTCTCGCGCCTGCTCTGCACGTCCTTCGATAATCGCCTGGTACAGTTCCCGGTGCTGAGTGATCAGCATGTCGCGGGTTTCCGTGCGCTGCTTGTACATGCCGCCGATATTGGTCACCACATTGCGCTTGAGCAGGTCGAACAGCCCGCGAATGGTGTGCAGCAACACCGCGTTATGACTGGCCTCGGCGATTGCCAGATGAAATTTCGCGTCCGCCGCCCCCTCCTCCGCCCGACTCACTTCGTCATGGCGCGAGTAGCAATCCTGTAGTTCTTCGAACGCCGCGGTCAGCCGCTCGCGATCCACATCGGTGGCGCGCAATGCCGCGTAATAGGCACACGATGCCTCCAGCGTGTGGCGAAATTCCAGCAGATCGCGCTGGGCCTCGGGATTACTTTCCAGCAGTTGCAGCAATGGGTCGCTGAAGGTCGAGCCCAGGCTTTCCACCACGTAATTGCCGCCGCCCTGCTTGCTGACCAGCAGCCCCTTGGCCGCCAGCTTCTGGATTGCTTCGCGCAACGAAGGCCGGGACACACCGAACTGCTCGGCCAATGTGCGCTCGGCCGGCAGGCGCTCGCCGGACTTCAATGTCCCCTCGAGGATCATCCCCTCAAGCCGCTCGACAATATCGTCAGACAAACGGCGCTGACGTATCTGATCAAACCCCATCACTCAATTCTCCACGATCCCGACCACTCGCCGGGCTCTCTATTCTGGCCTATCGGCGCCTTGCCGACACCTGCCAGATGAAACGCCCCGGACCGGATCAGATCGAGCCTGCACCGGTCATTCGACAAAAGTTTTAGGGCGGCAAATTGACACACCGACATCAAGGCTTTTACCCTAGCCAACAGCGATTGTAAATTGGTCTTACCAATTAACCAAGAACGCTGACAGTGCCTGACCAACAACAATTAGGGGCCACCCCATATGCAAACCTGGCAACAGCTCTACAGCCCGCTCGGCAGTCTCGGTGTGTCCGCACTCGCGGCCGTCATCCCCATCGTGTTCTTCTTCCTCGCCCTGGCGGTGTTCCGCCTCAAAGGTCATGTCGCCGGCAGCATCACGCTGGCCCTGGCGATCCTTGTGGCGATCTTTGCGTTCCAGATGCCGGTCGACATGGCGCTCGCCGCCGCTGGTTATGGTTTCGCCTATGGTCTGTGGCCAATTGCCTGGATCATTGTCGCGGCGGTGTTCCTGTACAAACTGACGGTCAAGAGCGGTCAGTTCGAAGTCATCCGCAGTTCGGTGCTGTCGATCACCGATGACCAGCGCTTGCAGGTGCTGCTGATCGGTTTCTGCTTCGGTGCCTTCCTCGAAGGCGCAGCCGGTTTCGGCGCGCCGGTGGCGATTACCGCTGCGCTGCTCGTAGGACTGGGCTTCAACCCGCTGTACGCCGCTGGCCTGTGCCTGATTGCCAACACCGCGCCGGTCGCGTTCGGTGCCTTGGGGATTCCGATCATCGTCGCCGGGCAGGTCACCGGTATCGATGCGTTCAAGATTGGCGCCATGACCGGCCGCCAACTGCCGCTGCTGTCCCTGTTCGTGCCGTTCTGGCTGGTGTTCATGATGGACGGCCTGCGCGGCGTGCGTGAAACCTGGCCAGCGGCGCTGGTTGCCGGCCTGAGCTTTGCCGTGACCCAGTACTTCACCTCGAACTTCATCGGCCCGGAACTGCCGGACATCACCTCGGCCCTGGCCAGCCTGATCTCGCTGACCCTGTTCCTGAAAGTCTGGCAGCCAAAACGCACTGCGGGCGCACAGATCGCCGGTGCCACCCCGAACGTGGCGGTCACTGCCAGCGTCGGCGGTTTCGGCCAGAAACGCACCACCATCGCTTCGCCCTACAGCCTCGGGGAAATTTTCAAGGCCTGGTCGCCATTCCTGATCCTCACCGTGCTGGTCACCATCTGGACGCTCAAACCGTTCAAGGCCATGTTCGCCGCTGGCGGCTCGATGTACGCCTGGGTGTTCAACTTCGCGATCCCGCACCTGGATCAACTGGTGATCAAGACCGCACCGATCGTCGCGACGCCGACAGCTATTCCGGCCGTGTTCAAACTTGACCCGATTTCCGCTACCGGCACGGCGATTTTCTTCTCGGCGCTGATCTCGATGATCATCCTGAAGATCAATTTCAAAATTGGTCTTACCACTCTGAAAGAAACTTTCTACGAACTGCGCTGGCCAATTCTGTCGATCGGCATGGTGCTGGCATTCGCCTTCGTCACCAACTATTCCGGCATGTCTTCGACCATGGCCCTGGTGCTGGCAGCGACCGGCGCGGCGTTCCCGTTCTTCTCGCCGTTCCTGGGTTGGCTGGGCGTGTTCCTCACCGGTTCCGATACCTCGTCCAACGCGCTGTTCAGTTCGCTGCAAGCGACCACCGCGCACCAGATCGGGGTCAACGACACCTTGCTGGTAGCGGCCAATACCAGCGGCGGCGTGACCGGCAAGATGATTTCGCCACAGTCGATTGCCGTGGCCTGCGCCGCGACCGGGCTGGTGGGCAAGGAATCCGATCTGTTCCGCTTCACCCTCAAGCACAGCCTATTCTTTGCAACGATTGTCGGCCTGATCACCCTGGCCCAGGCCTACTGGTTCACCGGCATGCTGGTGCATTAAGACCACAAGCGACATGGAAATAACCGACGCCGGTTCGTGATTCCGGCGTCAGCAATTCACAACCCGGTCTGTAAGGCTGCTGAAAGCAACGCGCTTTATATTCGGCAGCCTCAATAGACGGATAACCGGGCCCACCCGGAGACACGCCTGATGAGCGAGCTTTTTTACAACGCTGTGCCCAACGCCACTCGCGTTGCACCGCCACTGCCCGAGCCCCGGCAATACCCGAGCAAGAAACCGTCGCGGGTCTACCTGTTCGGCACCTGCGTGGTGGACCTGTTTTATCCCGAAGCCGGGATGGACGCGATCCACTTGCTGGAGCGCGAGGGCATCCGGGTCGACTACCCGCAAGGGCAGAGCTGCTGCGGACAACCGGCCTACACCTCGGGTTACACCGAGCAGGCGCGGACGGTGGCGCGCTCGCAACTGGCGCTGTTTGCCGGCGATTATCCGGTGGTGGTGCCGTCGGGTTCGTGCGCCGGGATGATCCGCGAGCATTACGCCGACTTGTTCAAGGACGAGCCGGAAACGTTGAAACAGGTTCAGGCCCTCGCGGCCCGCACCTATGAATTGGCCGAGTTCCTGCTGTTCGTCTGCAAGGTGCAGCTAAAGGACAGCGGCGAGCCGGTCAAAGTGGCGCTGCATACCTCGTGTTCGGCGCGACGGGAAATGAACACCCACCTGCACGGCCGCGAGTTGTTGGCGCAGTTGAGCAACGTGGAACGGGTCAATCACGATCACGAAAGCGAATGCTGTGGCTTCGGTGGGACATTCAGCGTCCGTATGCCAGACATTTCCGGCGCGATGGTGGCTGACAAGACCCGAGCGTTGAAGGAATCCGGCGCGCATCAGGTACTCAGTGCCGACTGTGGCTGCTTGATGAACATCAACGGCTCGCTGGAAAAACAGAAGGAAGCGCTGCGCGGGCAACACCTGGCGAGCTTCCTCTGGCAACGAACCGGAGGTGCCCGATGAGCACTTCCACGATTATTCCTACGGTTGCCGTAGAAGAAGACTTCCGCACCCGGGCACACAACGCTCTGGGCGATTCGCAGTTACGGAACAACTTCCGCACCGCGATGGATTCACTGATGACCAAGCGGGCCGCGGCTTTCAGCGATGCCCACGAAAGAGAACACCTGCGTGAACTGGGCAATGCAATCCGTGCCCGCGCACTCTCCAAGTTGCCCGACCTGCTCGAGCAACTGGAACAGAACCTGACCCGCAACGGTGTGACAGTGCACTGGGCGGAAACGGTGGACGAGGCCAATGGCATCGTCCTTTCGATCATCCGTGCTCACGAGGCGCGGCAAGTGATCAAGGGCAAATCGATGGTCAGCGAAGAGATGGAGATGAACCATTTCCTCGAGGCTCGGGACATTGAATGTCTGGAGTCCGACATGGGGGAGTACATCGTCCAGCTCGACCACGAGAAGCCTTCACACATAATCATGCCGGCAATCCACAAGAATGCCGGTCAGGTCGCGTCCTTGTTCCACGACAAACTTGGCGTGGAATACACCAAGGACGTTGACCAACTCATTCAGATCGGTCGCAGGGTCCTGCGGCAGAAATTCTTCGAAGCGGACATCGGCGTCTCCGGCGTCAACTTCGCCGTGGCCGAAACCGGCACCTTGCTGCTGGTGGAAAACGAAGGCAACGGGCGCATGACCACCACTGTGCCGCCGGTGCACATCGCCGTCACCGGCATCGAAAAGGTCGTGGAAAACCTGCGCGACGTGGTGCCGCTGCTGTCATTGCTGACCCGCTCGGCGCTGGGCATTCCGATCACCACCTACGTCAACATGATCTCCGGCCCGCGCAAGGAACACGAACTCGACGGCCCGCAGGAAGTGCACCTGGTGTTGCTCGACAACGGCCGCAGCCAGGCCTTCGCCGACAGCGAACTGCGCCAGACCCTGAACTGCATCCGCTGCGGCGCCTGCATGAATCATTGCCCGGTCTACACCCGTGTCGGTGGCCATACCTACGGCGAGGTTTACCCCGGCCCGATCGGCAAAATCATCACTCCGCACATGGTCGGCCTGGCGAAAGTCCCGGATCACCCGAGCGCGTCTTCGTTGTGCGGCGCCTGCGGTGAAGTGTGTCCGGTAAAAATCCCTATCCCCGCACTGCTGCGCCGCCTGCGCGAAGAGAACGTCAAAGCCCCCGACAGTCCTCACCAAGTGATGCGCGGCCAGGGCAGCAAGTATTCGCGCAAGGAACGCTTCATCTGGAACGCCTGGGCGAAGCTCAACAGTTCGCCGACTTTGTATCGGCTGTTTGCGTTTTTCGCCACGCGCCTGCGCGCCCTGGCGCCGAACAACGTCGGCCCGTGGACGCAGAATCACAGCGCTCCGAAACCCGCCGCCCGCTCACTGCATGACATGGCTCGCGAGCATCTGGCCAAACAAGGAGACCGTTGATGAGCGCCAAGCAAAACATCCTCGGCAAGTTACGCAAAAGTCTGACCGGCACCACACCGATTGCCGACAACTTCGATGTCGATCTGGTGACCCAGCCTTACACCTACAGCACCGAACAACGCATCCCGCAGTTGCGCAAACTGATGGAAGCGGTGCACACCGAAATCCACCTGACGTCTGCTGAAGCGTGGCCGGCGCTGCTGGCGCAATTGCTGCGCGACCGTCAGTTGCCGAGCCTGCTGATCGCGCCGACTACGCCTCACGGGCAGCGCATCACACAGCACTGGGCGAACAATCCTGATCTACCGACTCTGAAATCCTACGACCGGCCAATGGAAGACTGGAAAGCCGAGCTGTTCAACGACACCCCGGCCAGCCTCACCGGCACCCTCGGCGCCATCGCTGCTACCGGCAGCCTGATTCTGTGGCCGACCCGCGAAGAGCCACGGCTGATGAGCCTGGTACCGCCGGTGCATTTCGCCCTGCTCAAGGCCAGTCAGATCCGCGACAACTTCTATCAGGTGCAACAGGAATTCGAGTGGGCACAGGGCATGCCGACCAACGCGTTGCTGGTGTCCGGCCCATCGAAAACCGCCGACATCGAACAAGTGCTGGCCTACGGTGCCCACGGCCCGAAAGACCTGGTGGTGTTGATCCTGGAGGACCAATGACTTTACCGGCGACTTTCCTGCGTGATGCGCAGCAACTGATCCCTGCCGAGCGCCGCTTCGATGATCCATTGTCGACTCTGGCATTCGGCACCGATGCCAGCTTCTACCGACTGATTCCGCAACTGGTGATCCGCGTCGAATCCGAAGATGAAGTGGTGGCGCTGCTGAAACTGGCCCAGCGTGATCAGGTCCCGGTGACCTTCCGCGCCGCCGGCACCAGTCTGTCGGGCCAGGCGATCAGTGATTCGGTGCTGATCGTGCTGGGGGATAACTGGAATGCCCGGGAGATTCGTGGCCAGGGTATGCAGATCCACCTGCAACCGGGCGTGATCGGCGCCCAGGCCAACGCGTGGCTCGCGCCATTCGGGCGCAAGATTGGCCCCGATCCGGCGTCGATCAATGCCTGCAAGATCGGCGGCATCGTCGCCAACAACGCCAGCGGCATGTGCTGCGGCACTGCACAAAATACCTATCACACGCTGGCGGGCATTCGTCTGGTTTTGGCCGACGGAACCCGACTCGACACCGAGGACGCTTCCAGTGTCGCGGCGTTTCGAACGAGCCACGGTGAATTGCTGGAACGCTTGGCAACACTGGGCCGCGAGACCCGCGCCAATGCCGAACTGGCTGCGCGAATCCGCCACAAATACCGTCTGAAAAATACCACCGGCCTGTCGCTTAATGCCCTGGTGGATTTCGATGAGCCTGTGGATATCTTGAGCCACTTGCTGGTCGGCTCCGAAGGCACACTTGGCTTCATCAGCGCGGTAACGTACGACACAGTGATCGACCACCCGAACAAGGCCTCGGCGCTGATCGTGTTCCCCGACGTGGAAACCTGCTGCAACGCCGTCACCGTACTGAAAAGCCAACCGGTATCAGCCGTGGAACTGCTCGACCGCCGCAGTCTGCGCTCGGTGCAGGACAAACCCGGCATGCCGGATTTCGTACAGCAGCTGTCGAACAATGCCTGCGCGCTGTTGATCGAATCCCGCGCCGCCTCTTCCACGTTGCTGCAGGAGCAACTGACGCAAATCATGGCGTCGCTCAGCGCCTTTCCGGTGGAAAAACAGGTCGACTTCACCGAAGACCCGGTCGAAAACGCCCGCCTCTGGGCAATTCGCAAGGACACCTTCCCCGCCGTCGGCGCCGTGCGCAAGACCGGCACCACGGTGATCATCGAAGACGTGACCTTCCCGGTGGAACAACTGGCCATCGGCGTGAATCGCCTGATCGAGCTGTTCGACAAACATCACTACGACGAAGCGATCCTTTTCGGACACGCGCTGGAAGGCAATCTGCACTTCGTCTTCACCCAAGGCTTCAACAACCCGGAAGAAGTCGCACGCTATCAGGCGTTCATGGACGACGTGGCGCAACTGGTGGCCGTGGAGTTCGGCGGTTCGCTGAAGGCCGAACACGGCACCGGGCGCAACATGGCGCCGTTTGTCGAACTGGAATGGGGCAGCGATGCCTATCAATTGATGTGGCAGCTCAAGCGCCTGCTCGATCCCCAAGGCATTCTCAACCCGGACGTAGTGCTCAGCGAAGATCCACAGATCCACCTCAAGCACCTGAAGCCGCTGCCTGCCGCCGATGAGATTGTGGATAAGTGCATCGAATGCGGTTTCTGTGAGCCGGTTTGCCCATCGAAGGGCCTGACCCTGAGCCCCCGCCAGCGCATCGTGATCTGGCGCGACATTCAGGCGCGAAAACGCGCTGGGATCGACACCACCGAACTGGAAAAAGCCTACGAGTACCAGGGCATCGAAACCTGCGCTGCGACCGGTTTGTGTGCGCAGCGTTGCCCTGTAGGCATCAATACCGGTGAGCTGGTGAAAAAGCTGCGCAGCCGTCACGCCACGCACACGAAAACGGCCAACTGGATCGAAGGAAATTTCGCCACCACCCTGCAAGGAGCGCGCTTCACCCTGCACGTGGCCAACGGTGCGCGGATGTTGCTGGGAGCACCGCGTCTGGCGAAGTTTTCAGCGACGCTGACACGCTTGTCCAAAGGCCAGGTGCCGCAGTGGACCAACGCGATGCCGCAACCGGAAAAAGCCATTCGCCTCAGTACAACGGTGTCGGACGAACGCCCGCGCGTGGTGTATCTGGCGGCCTGCGTGTCGCGGGTGATGGGCCCCGCAGTGGGCGACAAGGAGCAGATGTCGCTGTACGACAAAACCCGTGGCCTGCTGGAAAAGGCCGGTTATCAGGTGGTGCTCCCGGACAATCTGGACAACCTCTGCTGTGGCCAGCCGTTCGCTTCCAAAGGCTATGCCGAACAGGCCGAGCACAAGCGTCAGGAACTGATCGGCGCCTTGCTCCACGCCAGCCGCGGCGGACTCGACCCGATCTATTGCGACACCAGCCCCTGCACATTGCGACTGGTGCAGGATGTGGGAAATGTTCGCCTTGATCTGTATGACCCTGTGCGATTCATCCGTACGCATCTGATGGATCGTCTGGATTTCACTCCGCAGGAAGCACCGATTGCCGTTCATGTGACGTGCAGCACGCAACATCTGGGGGAAAGCCAGGCGCTGATCGATCTGGCGCGCAAGTGCAGCAAGAACGTGGTGATCCCGGAAGGCATTCATTGCTGTGGTTTTGCCGGCGACAAGGGCTTCACCACACCGGAACTCAACAGCCATTCCCTTCGCACCCTCAAGGATGCGGTGCAGCATTGCAGCGAAGGGATTTCCACCAGCCGCACCTGTGAGATCGGTCTGACACAACATGGCGGCATCGACTACCACGGCCTGGTGTATCTGGTGGATCGAGTGACCCGGGCCAAACCCCGAGAAACCATCATCTGAAGAAAAATAGAACCCTTGCGAGCGACCGCAGTCCACAGAACAAGCCCCGCTGACGGGGCTTTTCCTCCATTCGGTTGCCCGTCCTGACGGCCAGCGAAGTCTGGATCCTCAGTTCAAGGAGATTCATATGAAACGTTCTGTACTGTTAGGTCTGTTCGTTACTGCCTCGATGATGGCGTCTGCTTCGTTTGCCGCTGACAAGCCTGCCAGCCTTTGCGATACCAATATCCAGACCATCAACAATGCCAAGGGGCAGCTGTCATCGTCACCCGAATTGAGTCAGCGTGCCGAGGCCAGTGTGCAGAAGGCACAGGCCCTCAAGGCCCAGGGCAAGATCGACGATTGCGTTGCAGAAACCCAGCAAACCATTCTGGAACTGCGCAAATCCACCGGCACCAACAATTGATCGAAGCCGCGGCCAACCTTCGGGTTGGCCTTGACGGTCGATTGGCGTACACTGCACAGGCTTGCTGCTCTTCGAGATGTACAGAGCACCAGGCTCGGGGCCGTTTAGGATTCGACGCCGGTTGCGAAACTTTAGGTGCATGCCGACTTGGTAACAGAAGTCGTAAATCCACTGTTGCAACTACTTATAGTTGCCAATGACGACCAATACGGTGCTGCTCTCGCTGCTTAATTGCAGCTGACATGCACTCCTGGTACCTTCGGGTCCAGCAATCATCAGGGGATGTCTGTAAACCCAAAATGATTGTCATATAGAACAGAATCGCCGTGCAGTACGTTGTGGACGAAGCGGCTAAAACTTACACAACTCGCCCAAAGCACCCTGCCCGTCGGGTCGCTGAGGGTTAACTTAATAGACACGGCTACGCATGTAGTACCGACAGCGGAGTACTGGCGGACGGGGGTTCAAATCCCCCCGGCTCCACCAACTCTCAACGACAAGGCCCGCCAAGTGCGGGCCTTGTTGCATCTGGGGATTTTTATCCGGAGAGCTCATGCGCCAGGCACTGCTGATCATCGACGTACAACCCTGCTTTTCCCCGCCGCCATGGCTGGTCGATGGCATCCGGTCGCTCATCGGCACGCTGCCCAGCGTCGCCACGGTCGAACGTCACGACGAAAGCCGCACCCCTTTCCAGCGACAACTCGGCTGGCACCCTGCGCCGGACGATGACAGCCTGATCGAGGCGGATCGCATTTTCATCAAATACGGTTATGCGCCGTCTCCGGACACGATCGATTATCTGAAAAGCTTGAATCTGGATCGTGTGCTGGTTTGTGGTTTACAGACTGAGACCTGTTGCCTCGCTGCCGGATTCGCTTTGTTCGATGCAGGGTTGCAGCCGACGTTGCTGACCGATCTCACCGTGGGTTCATCACTGGATCGTTCGGGTAGATTGGGCGTGAAGTTATGGGAACATCACTTCAAGCACACGCTGACGTCGAGTGAACTTCGCGCCTGCCTGCAGGCGTCATAGGAAATTTCCCTCAACACGCGTCGACTTTCATGAACTAGTCCCCCCCGCTCCACCCGGTTACCCTCCGCTCTTCGCTGCACTCAGGTGAACGGCACAGACCCGCCGAAGCGCAAGGATCACCCATCACATGGAGCCCGGTCATGAAAAAAGACACCCCGAATTCTGTCGAGAGCCCGACGATTACCGATCGATCAGACACTGCCGTTCGCACGGACAACACCAGCAGACGCAGTTCCCGGCTCGTACCGGTCAACCAGATCTTCAGCGTTCGTCCTGATGTCGACTTGCTCACCCTGTTGACCCACGCCAGCCAGAATCTTGCCTCGCTCAACGCCATTGCCCAGGATTTCATCCACCGTCCGGATGAAGCACAGCGCGCCCGTGCCGTCGCGATGCATCAGCTGGCCGGGTTGGCGGAAATGCTGGTCGACAGCGCCTTGAGCAAGCTTGGCCCGCAGTATTTGCCCGCCGAAACGAATCAGATTCGCTGCCACTGACATCACAACGCGGGCGCATCAACCCACGATAAACGCTTGCTGCCGTTTTCTGTTGCAGCCTTGTCCGGGGGTGAGTCGGGACATGAATTTTTCTTCACAGCTCCCTTTCCACCAAAGCTGTACAGTCCGCTCGCTCATTCAAGAAACTACGGTTCGCCCGCTCTCCTGCGGGCTTTTTTTTGCCCGGGATTTGGCGGCGAAGCGATACACATACGTGTCTTGCACGCCGTGTAGCAGCGATTGCCGGGCTTGAGAATGAACCCTGATCAACACGAAGCCAGCCGCTACTGCCAAATGCTGACTACGCAGGTTGGCGGAAGACGTGGTCAGGTAAAACGTGGCATCGGGAAATCGCCCCAGCACTTGAGTGAGCGCGGCAGACATATAACCTTTACCCGAATGTTCGCTGTTAGCCCAATAACCAACGACGTAACGATTACGCCCCCGCGGTTTCAAGCCGATACAACCGATGATCGCCGTCCCATCGCCGGTAACGATGAAAAACCTACGCTCGCCGGTTTCACTGTTGAACTCATCACGGGCCTTGTGCAAGAACTCCAGCGCCTGCGCCTCGGTCGTGTTCGCACGGGCCCAGGACAGAAACTCTGAATGCTCCGGGTAACTGACGTTCAACGCTCGCTGAAACGCAAGGTACAACGCCGGATCCGGGGATCTGACACGCAGTGACTCGCCCCCCACCATTAACGCAAACTCCATCGCATCCTCCTTGAAAACGCCTTCGCGCAAGACAAGCCAATGCCTGACTGTGCGGCGAACGGCGCAAATTTATAGAACGAATCAAACCACCCGCGATTTGTATTTTCCTGCCCACCGCGCAATTCTGTTGATCAATCCCGAGACCCGGAGCGTCCGATGCCGCTGTTGACCCTGCCCTGCCAACGCCTGACGCTCGCGGTGCTCGACCCGGATCAGGCGCCCCTGGAAAGCGATTTCTACCAACGCAACCTGCGCCATCTCGCACCGTGGTCACCGATTCGTACCACCGACTATTTCTCCACTGAACAGATCCGCCGACGCCTGGAGATACAGGCCAGCGCCTTCGAAGCCGGGCTGGCGGTGCATATGGCGTTGCTGACCCCGGACGGCCAGCAAATGATCGGGGCGTGCAATTTCAACGGGATCATTCGTGGTGCGTTCCAGGCGTGTTATCTGGGTTATCACATCGATGCAGCCCATCAAGGCCAGGGCCTGATGCAGGAAGCGCTGGAGTCCGCCATTGCCTACATGTTCGAGGCCCAGAACCTGCACCGGATCATGGCCAATTACATTCCCGGCAACGAACGCAGTGCACGGTTGCTGGAACGGCTGGGTTTCGAGCGCGAGGGTTATGCCAAGGCTTACCTGAACATTGCCGGGCGCTGGCAGGATCATGTGCTGACGGCGCTGGTCAATCCGGCATTCGAAGCACCGGATCAGCGCTGGTCGCGGCGTCTTGCGTGAGTTTCACAATTTGTTAAGCATTGGCGAAGTATGCTCACGCCTCTCGCCCCTTCCGGTTATCTGAAACCTATGTCGTCGCGTGCCGCCATTTCACTGTTCCTGCTTGCCGCCCTGCTGTTTTTCTTCGCGCTGGGTAACCATCAATTGCAAGGCTCCACTGAGGCCCGCGTCGCCGGCATCGCCATGGAGATGCACCTCGACGATGACTGGGTGACGCCCCGTCTGTTCGGCGAACCGTTTCTGGAAAAACCACCGCTGAGTCTGTGGCTGGACGCCGGCGCCATGCGCGTGTTCGGTGTTTCTCCGTGGGCGGTGCGACTGGCATCGGCGGTGGCTGGCCTGCTCAGCGTGATGCTGTTGTACGGCATGCTGCGGCGCTTCGAACGGCCGAAAGCGATCGCGTGGACAGCGGGCATTCTGCTGGCGACCATGGCCAGTTACTGGAGCAACGTGCGCGGGGTCGGCGAGGATGCGTTGCTCGCACTCGGCGTGACCACGGCGCTGCTGGCGTTCTTCCAGGCGCAACGAGCATCGACGATAGGCAATTCGTTGCTGTTTGCCGTCGGGATTGCCATCGCCACGCTCAGTAAAGGCGTACTCGGCCTGGCGATGCCGGGGGTGGTGATATTCGCTTATCTGCTGGCCGACAACCTGATGGACAAGCGCTTCAAACTGACCGAGTGGTTGCGTCCCGGTTTGCTGACAGCGCTCGGGCTGATTCCGCTGCTGATCTGGCTCGCGGTGCTCTATCAGCACGGCGGCGTTCAGGCAGTCAGAGAGGTCTTGCTAACCAACAGCGTTGGACGTTTCAGCGGTTCCTTCGTCGAAGCCGGGCACTATGAGCCGTTTTACTACTACATCGCCAAACTGCCCGAAGCGTTCCTGCCCTGGAACATTCTGGTGTACCTGGGGCTGTGGCACTTCCGTAAACAATTGAAGGCCAATCGTTACCTGCTGTTCTTCAGCCTGTGGATCGTTGCGCAGTTCATCATGCTGACCCTGGCGTCGAGCAAGCGCACGGTGTACCTGATGTCGATGACGCCAGCAGCGGCAGTGATTGCGGCGGAATATGCAGGCGTTCTGTTCGAGAGGTTGAAGGAACGTGACAGCGGGTTCGTCGGATGGATCGCCCGTCATCGTCAGGCATTGGCGGCCGGTATCCTGACCGTGGTGATTGCCAGCTACCTCGGTGCCGCGCAATGGGCACTGCCGAAGGCGGACAAGGAATTGTCGTTCCTGCCACTGACCGAACATATCCAGAGCCTGCAAGCCAGCGGCCATCAGGTCGCGCTGTTCCAGGCCAACGAACGGGTCGGCGGCGCCAGCGTGTTCTACACCCAGAGCGTCCTCAAGGGGCTGGATACCGATGCGCAATTGAAGGATTTCCTCAGCGCCTCGCCTTCTAACATCGCGGTGATGTCAGGGGACAGCGAGCCCGCCGCCCCGCTGAAAGTGCTCAAGATCATGATGGTCGGGCGCCAGGCGTACTACTTCGTCGGCTATTGATGCACTGACGCACAAACGAAAAACCCGCCGGTGATGGCGGGTTTTTCATTTCAGTGGCGACGCTTCAGAGAGCAGTCTCAGGCTGCACACTGAATGCCTGTCGCTCACGCTTGCTCAACACCGGCAACTCCAGACGAGCCCGTCCATAAAACGCCAGCGCCGTCAGCATACACGCCAGCCAGACGAAGATCCCGGCCCAGAACGTGTGGGACATGTAGTGCCAGCCTTGCAGGACGCGTGTGGTGCCGTAGACGAAACCGAGCAACAGCGATCCCCACAACAAGGCGCTGGAGAAGCGCCACTGATAACGACGCGCGACAAAATACAGCGCCAGCATGGTGAACCCACCGGAAGCATGTCCGCCCGGCCAGCAACGACCGTCACCGGCCTCATGGAACAGCTGGAAATTGCTGTACCACTCGATGTGAGCCATTTTGCCGCCGTACAGCGTCGTCTCGATCGGGCAGTAAACGCTGGTGTGGGCCTTGAGGAAGTGAATCACCCCGGTACACACCGCAAAAGCCACCACCACAAACAGAAAGTCCCGGCGATGGTCAGCGGTAAAACGCAGCACCGGAGCCACTTTGCTGCGCTCCAGAAACCCGGCAAGGCCAGGGCGCTTCTGCGGATTGACCAACGGCCAAACCACCGACAGCATCGCGCCGATCAGGGCGATTTCAGCGGTCCAGTTCGGGATGATCCGCGCCCACTTGTGGGTCAGCTTTTCAAAGAAGTGAATCTTGTCGAGCGGGAAGGTGTTCGTCAGCGGATCGAACAGCAGGTTGCTGAAGGCGATGTCGATGTTCGTCATGTCGAACATCAGGAACACCACCGCCGCACAAAACAGCGGGATGCCGAAGTTGTAAGCGTAAAAGCGAGAAGTCATCGGGTGGTCACCGTACGCCAGTCAGAGGCCTCGATGAAGCCGAGCATCTTTGGAGCCGCCAGGCTGGCAGCGGAAACGAACAGCGAAGAACCATAACCGAGGGTCGAGGCCGGCACCCTGAGGTCTTTTTCCAGCTGCGCCATGCATTCGCTGTGGGTGACCAGGATCAGGTTACGCCCCGGGACCTTGTGCGCCAGCGCGTCCTGCAACATGCGGCCCTTGCAGCTGATTAACCAGTCCTCACCGGTCGTCGCCCGGTTGAACATGTAACCGGCGGTCTGCACGGTGCGGGTCATCGGGCTGTTGTAGATGTCGGCATTGGTCAGGCCCAACTGCTCGAATTGCGCACCGACGGCGACCGCAACACTGCGCGAGCGATCGGTGATGCCGTCATTGCCGCTCAGGCACGGCGCCGGGGAGTGATCGCAGCGTTCGACATGGCGCACCAGCACAATCATGTCGCCCTTGGCCCAACCGGTCGCCAACGCCTGGGCGCCAGCGACATTGCCGTGGGCGAGGTCAGGCACCGCCGCCGGGGCGAGCAGCCACAGGGTCAGCGGAATTACCAGTGCCGACACGGCCAGAACAACACCGGCGTTTCGAAAGCGGGCCAAACCGCTCAGATCGATCGAGCGCTTGACGCCGAACAGACTCAGTCTCAATTCCACAAAAATTCGCCTCGCCAGCCTATATCACTGTCATTTGATGCGGCGAAGGTACAGACGCCCCCGTGGGCAGCCAGTGAAAGTCATGTGAAAAAAGTCTTGGGATCCTTTGTTACAAATTCCGTCGGACAAAATCCTTTCAGCTCCAGGATTTGCGGCCGATACAGTCCTGCTAACACCCTTGCTGGCTCAAAAAAACAACAATCTTCCAGCCTAACCGACGATCAAGAAGCACAACGTTTCTGGAGGAATTGTGATGAATAGCTGGTTCGGCAACATCAGCGTGAACCTCAAACTGGGGCTGGGATTCGGTCTCGTCCTGGCCCTGACCTGCATTCTGGCCCTGACGGGCTGGACCAGCCTGGGCGGCCTGATTGACCGCAGCAACTGGATGAGCGACATCACCCAGCTCAACTCTGGCCTGACCAAGCTGCGCGTGGTGCGCCTGCAATACATGCTGACCAACGGCGATGAAACCGCCGCGCAGAACGTGCAGACCACCCTCGACGGTTTCGCTGCGCAACAGCAAGCGTTGATCGGCAAGTTCAAGAGCCCGGAAAACGTCAAGTTGCTCAAGGCGCAGGCGGCGACCATCGCCGAATACCAGACGTCCCTGAACAAGATGCGCAACGCCTACCGCACCGGCAACACGGCGCGCGACACCATGAGCGCCAATGCCGAGACCGCGTACAACCTGATCGAATCGATCAGCACCCGCGTCCAGCAGATGGCCATGAGCGAACAGCGTTTCGAGCAGTTCCAGGCCATTACCGCCGCCAAGGAAGCCTTCATCCTGGCGCGCTACGAAGTGCGCGGCTACACCGCCACCACCAACGCCGAGACCGAGCAGAAAGCCGTCGGTCAGCTGGACGTGGCCATCGCCAGCCTCAAGCAACTGAACGCGCATTTCGCCGACACCCAGCAAGACGCCCTGCGTCAGCTGGAAACCGCACTGACCAACTACCGCAGCGCGTTGCAGGCTTACAAGAATGCCAACACCGATGCGGTGCAGGCACGCAAGGAAATGACCGATCAGGGCGCTACCATCGTGACCCTGAGCGAGCAGATGTATCAGATCCAGCTCGACCGTCGTGACATGGAAAGCGCTCAGGCCCGCACCCTGCAACTGATCAGTACCCTGCTGGCGTTGCTGGTGGGCGTCATCGCTGCCTTCATCATCACCCGTCAGATCACCCGTCCGTTGCAGGAAACCATGGCCGTGGTCGAGCGCATCGCCAGCGGCGACCTGAGCCACAACGTGATCGTCACCCGCCGCGACGAACTCGGCGTGCTGCAACAAGGCATCGCGCGCATGGGCGTGACCCTGCGCGACCTGATCAGCGGCATCCGCGACGGCGTGACCCAGATTGCCAGCGCCGCCGAAGAACTGTCGGCCGTCACCGAGCAAACCAGCGCCGGCGTCAACAGCCAGAAGATCGAGACCGATCAGGTCGCCACCGCCATGCACGAGATGACTGCCACCGTGCAGGAAGTCGCGCGCAACGCCGAAGAAGCTTCGCAAGCCGCAGCCGCCGCTGACGGCGAAGCCCGCGAAGGCGACAAGGTGGTGAACGAAGCCATCGCCCAGATCGAGCGTCTGGCCAGCGAAGTGGTGCGTTCCACCGAAGCCATGAGCGTGCTGCAACAGGAAAGCGACAAGATCGGCAGCGTCATGGACGTGATCAAGGCCGTGGCCGAACAGACCAACCTGCTGGCCCTCAACGCCGCCATCGAAGCCGCCCGTGCCGGTGAAGCCGGTCGTGGTTTTGCCGTGGTCGCCGACGAAGTCCGTGGCCTGGCCCAGCGCACACAGAAATCCACCGAGGAAATCGAAGGCCTGGTAGCCGGTCTGCAAAACGGCACTCAGCAAGTTTCGGCCGTGATGAACAACAGCCGCGCCCTGACCGACAGCAGCGTCGCCCTGACCCGCAAGGCCGGTTCGTCCCTGGAAAACATCACCCGCACGGTATCGAATATCCAGTCGATGAACCAGCAGATCGCCGCAGCCGCCGAACAGCAAAGCGCCGTGGCCGAAGAAATCAGCCGCAGCATCATCAACGTCCGCGACGTGTCAGAACAGACTGCTGCGGCGAGTGATGAGACGGCTAAATCCAGTGTTGAACTGGCGCGGTTGGGTGGGCAGTTGCAGCAGATGGTGAGCCACTTCCGCGTCTGACCTACAGTCAGCGCTGAAGCGAAATTCAATCGCGGGCAAGCCCGCTCCCACAAGGTTCTGAGGCGTGCACAGATACTGTGTTCGACTCTTTACCTGTGGGAGCGGGCTTGCCCGCGATTGCGATGTAACTGCCTATGAAGATAGGTCCTGCAAAAAAAACCGTGCCGTATCAGCGTAAAGGCAACTCCAATTCAACCCCGTCAAAACGTCTAAACCGTTCGTGGATTCGAGTTCCCAAGCCACCGGTAGATTGATTCTGCTCCAGCGCATTGCGCAACATCACACACGCCTGTTCCTCAATCGAACGACCATTGAATCTTGCCGTGGCCTCCAGCTTTTTATAGAGCTGATAGTCAACATTCCTGATGATTAAACTCGCCACAATCCCTCCAACGTATTGGCCCCTGAAGCATCGAGGCTAGCACGCAGCGTTTGATGCAAGGTTTCAGGTTGTAACGAAGGGATGGAGATCGCGTCTTGCCCACTCACCGCGTCCCCCGCTGCCGCAACGCCGACGGCATGAAATACGAATCCTCCGGCACCGGTTGCGAGAAGTCGACGGTCGAGGCCTCTTCGTTATCCAGGTTCTGCACGTAGTAACGGCGGGCCTGCAAGTCGTGGAACACGTCGAGTGCGCTCCAGGTGGTGGGCAGGTCGTAGAAGTTTTTCAGGTAGGCCATCGACACGCGCCACAGCTCCCCTCGCCCGTCGTATTGATCCACCAGGGCGGCGCCCCAGCTGTCTTCGTCGAGGAACAGCACGCGTTTGGAGTAGATATGCCGTGCACCTGGTTTGAGTGTGCCTTCCACCACCCAGACCCGGTGCAGCTCGTAGCGGGTGTATTGCGGGTTGAGGTGGCCGGGGGTGAGCAGTTGGGCGTATTTCACGTCGGGGCTGCCGACTTTGTAGTTGTTGTAGGGGATGTAGATTTCCTGCTTGCCCTTGAGCTTCCAGTCGAAGCGGTCCGGCGAGCCGTTGAACAGGTCGGTGTCGTCTGCGGTGCGCAGGCCATCGGATGAGGCGATCGGCGTGTCGTAGGCGAGGTTCGGTGCGCGGCGGACGCGGCGTTGGCCGGCGTCATAGATCCAGGCCTGGCGGGCGTCTTTGAGCTGGTCCAGTGTCTCGTGCACCAACGCTGCACCACCGGCGAGGCGTGCCGGGCTTTTCACGAAGGCGAGGTAGTAGAACAGGATGTTTTTCAGGTCGGCGAACTGGCCGCCCGGGCGGTAGTAATTGAAGAAGCCCTCTTGCTGCGAGGTCACCAGCGCGAAGCTGCCGTTGCGCTGCACAGGTGCTTCGGAGGCGCGGCGGACCACGTAGATGCCGCGATAGCGGGTGATGTGATTCCACAGCACTTCGACCCCGTCCTTGGGCACCGGAAACGGCACACCGCCGTAGGCATCAGCGAACCCGCTGCCGCCCTCCAGCAACTTGGCCGAGGCCGCATTCTTCAGGGTGTTGTCATACAGCCATTGCGGCGCCGAACCGGATCGGCGCGAGGGATAGACCGGCATCTGGAAGGTGTCGGGATAGCTGTTGAACAGAGCGATCTGGCCCGGTGTGAGATGCGCCTTGTACTGATCGAGGTTGGCTTTGGTGATGGTGAATAGCGGTTTGTCCGCCGCGTACGGATCGGGGTGATGCTGGCCGGGTTTGTAGCCGGCCGGCGCCTGGGTGATGCCGCCGGTCCAGGCCGGAATGGTGCCGGCCGCGTTGCCGGCGCGCTCGGCGCCCATGGGGGTCAGCGAGGTTTTTAGTTGTTCGGCCTGCTGGGGCGAAATGGCGGCCAGCGTACTTGCAGCGGTCAAACTCAAAAACAACGCCAGCGTGGTCTTGGTCAGTCGTGATGCAGGAAACATGTTCGTTCTCCGAATTCAAAAACCTGTGGGCTCACAAGAAATACTTGAGGTTGAAACCGACGTTGTCGCGGTCGCGAATACCGTTGTTCTGCCCGCCGCCCCAGAACTCGGTGTATTGCAGTTCGGCTTCGAGCTTGTTCTGGTAGTTGGCCTTGACCCCCAGCGTGTAGGCCTTGCGACCTTCGATGGCATTGCCGGCCTGGTAGCTGTTGCCCTTGAAATCGTCCTTGTAGACGACGTAGGGCGAGACGTTGATCCCGGCGTACAAGTCGTTCCAGGTACCGTTGAACATCACCGTGTAGCTGTAGGAATTGCGATTGACCTGATCGTCGCGATCACCGCCGGACACGTACGAAGTGTTGCCGGTGCCGGCGTAGTAACGGGTGCTGCCATCGTAGGCGGTGTATTGCAGGCTGCTGCCGCGCAGATGCTCGGAGGCCAGTTCGAAGATGCCGAACATCGAGTCGAACGACAGCGTCGGGCCGAAGTTGTAGATGCTGCCCAGCGAAGTGTTGAACGCTTCCACCCGCTCGGCGTTGTTGATCTGGCTGTCGAGGGTGACCATTTGCCCGCCGACGTTGATGGTCTTGCCGGACACTGCTGCGGCAGCACCGTTGGCCAGATCGCCGATCAGGTCGTTGGTGGCCGCGACGCCGATGGGCAGGTTCGGCCGATAGGCCACTTCACCGAACACCGAGGCATTGCCCAGCGTGGTGTTGAAGCTGAAACCGTACATGCGGATGTCTTCGGCATACCGCCGATGGGCCTGGATGTTGCCCATCACATCGGCAGTCGCCAGACCGTTGGCGAGGGCCCCGGCCTGACTGCCGGCAACGCTGGAGAGCATGTTGGTCAGGGCATTCATGTCGATGCCCTTGTACCCGCCCAGGTCGGCAGCGATGGTCGGTTCCTTGGCGTGGTAGTTGACCATGTACAGGCCGAACTCGGTGCTGTTGAGCTCTTCGGCGATGTAGCGAAAGGCAAACCCGAACTGGCCGTCGTTGCGTGCGTTGTAGTCCTTGCCAATGGACGCCACCTTGAGGGTGTTGCCGTAGGCCGGGGTCACGCCGTTGGCGTAGAGGCCGGTGGACTTCAGCGCCGGGCCGAGCAACGGGTTGTTGCCCAGTGCGCTGTACAGACCGATGACATTGCCAAACCCCGGCACCGGCGTATCAAGTGCGGTGCCGCTGAAGTTGTTGTAAGCGGTGTTGCCGCCGTCGGCGAACAGGTCGGTCTGCGAGTAGAACGTGCCGACCGGATCGATGCGGGTTTCTTTCCAGTTGGTCTGGTAGAAGCTCTCCATCGTCAGGCTGTCGGTCAGGCCGATGTTGAAGCTGACCGCCTCCACCGGCATCAGCACTTCCTTGACCTCGGCACCCGGCAAGCGATATTTCGCGGCGTCCACCGGGTTGGTGGTGTTGACCCCGCCGCGATAGAAAATCCCCTCGCCCCAGTTGAACACCTGACGCCCCACTCGCGCGGTGACCGGCATTTGCGCGACGTCCCAGCTGCCATGGACGTAGGCGTCGAGCATCTCGATCCGGCTGCCGGCGATGTCGCGGGTCTGGCTGGTGAAACGGTCGTCCTGGGGATAACTCTGGCTCGGCTGCGACGGGCTGTTGTTGTGGTAGTAGTCGTTGCGCTTGTCCATCAACTGGGTGTCGTAGAACGCGGTGCCGCGCAGGAACATCCCGTAGTTCTGGTAGTTCGCCTCCAGCTCCGAGGTGATCTTGTACACCTCGGAAACCAGCCCGGTGTCGAAGTTGCGATTGCCGTCGTTGGTGTTGACGTCATCGTTGTTCTTGTCCCGGCCCTGGACCCGCCACAAGCGGCCATAGGACAAGGTCGTGTCGAGCGAGCCGGTGACCTGATTGTCCAGCACGCTGAACTCGGCGGCCTGCACCGCGTCGACTGCGCAGAGTTGCAGCAGCCCTGCCAAACCGACACCGGGGAGCGCTACGCCAGACAGGCGCAATCGAGTGTTGATCATCTGTTCCTCCTTCCCTGTTCTTATTGTTGTGTGTTGCCGCGATGCTTATGGCGCCAGCCCCGCACGGACATAAATCCGGCTGTGGGCGCCGAAATGGCCGAGCAATTTGAGCAATTGCCGGTTGAGTTCCGGGTGCTCGAAGGTCTCGCGCTGCAACTGATTGCCGGCGCTGAAATCGCTGGTGACCGGCGCCGTTTCCAGCCACTGGCCGATGGCTTCATCGAAGGCGGCGGAGTCGTCGACGGACTCGGCGCTCACCACTTCGCGCAAGTAGTCCACGGAGTACGGCGGGTAATGCGCGTCCCCGGCGGCATCGGCGTAGGCGTCGAGCATCGGATGCGGCTGACCGGCGCGCAGCACGCGACGCAGCCAGGTCGACTGGTACTTCTCGACCTCCATGTGGCGGGTCGCGACGCGTTCGATGGACGCCTGTTTGTCATCCGCAAAACCGGCCAGCGCCTTGCCCTCCAGCAGCAGAAGGCTTGGCAATTCGACGCCGGGCAACGGCTTGGCGTGATACGGCTGGGTCAGGTCCTGAACGTGGTGCAGGCCCCAACCGAGAAAGCGATAACCCCAGTAAGGATGACCGCTGGCAAACGCCAGTCGCGCCAACCCCATATATTGATAGGCGCGCCAGTCCGGCCAACTGCGCTCGAGAAATCCGGCGGCCGCGTACACCACCGGGCTCTCATGGAAGAAGCCCATGTGGAACGGTGCCTGGGAGCTGTACTGGAAGCGCGCATCGCCAAACGGCTGCGGGCCGAAGCCGTACAACGCGGCGACTTCGCCGGGGTTGTCGCTGAACAGATTGATGTCGTGGCCGTAGTCCGGCTCGTCGGCGGCACTGGCCAGCACGGCCAGGGGTGCGACTTTTTCGTGATCGGCCACGCGAATGAAACGCTGGCGATTCCACGGTGAAAGCGTCTGCTCGACCATCACCTGATCAGCCTGCAGATGCTCGCGCTCGGGCAGGTCCTTGCCCGGCAACGGCTGGATGGCCATCGCCAGATAAATCTGCGGGTTGATCCGCAGCGCGGTGAGGAAGTCGTGGCGCAGATTGTCGCTCGGCTCGACGGGCAACTTGAGGTTGTCGGGGCGCGGCGGGTATTGCTTGAAGTGTTCGCGGGCGAAGCCTTCCTGCTCATCGAGCAACGCGACGATGGCCGGGTATTGCTCGGAGAGAAACTGCTCCAGCGGTTCAACCTCGACGGGCGGCGCATCGCGCAACGCCGGCAGGTCCTGCAACGCCAGGTAGCTGCCTACCGTATGATTCGACCAGCCCCACGCCGTCGGGGCTATTGCGCAAAGCAGCAGGAGGGAGATCAGCTTCATTGCTTCTGGTTCTTGTTATGTGTGCCGTGGGGATCGAGCCTAACAACCGACCCCGCCCCTGACACTGTCCGATCTCACCAGAAAAGTTCTCCGATAGCGCCACATGCGCTGTTCTTTCAGGCCGGGTAACCGGTGATCTTGCGGATGCTCTGGTACAACGGTTTGAGCTGTCGATACATGCGCAGATAGACGTCCTTGTACAGGCGCTCGTAGACCTGCTGCGCCTCGGGTTGCGGCTGAAACACCGCGCCAACCCGGGTCATCGCCGCAATTGCTGTGGGGAAATCCGCGTGTAGCCCCAGCCCGACCGCGCAGCAAATCGCCGCGCCCAGACCGGACGCTTCATAGACGTGCGGACGCTCCGCCGGCAGGCCGAAAATGTTCGCCGTGAGTTGCATCGCCGCATCACTTTGCGAGCCACCGCCAGCAACACGTAAACGGGTGACGGAGATCTTCGAGCGCTTCTCGATTTTCTCCATGCCCTGACGCAACGCATACGCCAGACCTTCAAGGATCGCCCGGTAAATGTGCGCACGGGTATGCACGTCGCCGAAGCCGATCATCGCGCCTTTGGCCTCCACACCCGGCTCGCGAATCCCCGGCGACCAGTACGGTTGCAGCATCAACCCCATCGAGCCCGGCGGCACCGCATCGACCAGCGCATCGAACAGTTGTTCAGGCTCGATACCCTGCTCCTTGGCCTGCTGCATTTCCCGCAGGCCGAACTCGTTCTTGAACCAGCTGACCATCCAGTAGCCGCGATAAATCATCACCTCGCAGTTGTACTGATCCGGCACCGCCGACGGGTACGGCGGAATCAACGGGACGATTTCCAGATAGCGCGAGCGGGTGCTGGTGATCGTCGCCGTGGTGCCGTAGGACAGGCACACCGTGCCCGAATCGACGACTCCGGAACCGAGCACTTCACAGGCCTTGTCGGCCCCCGCCGCGATCAGCGGAATGCCTTCGGGAATGCCGGTGTGGCGACTCGCTTCGGCGCTGATATGGCCGAGGGTTTCACCGGGTTTGTGCAAGGTCGGCAGTTGCTCGGGACGCACCGCCAGCGCCTGCCATTTCCAGTCACGCGGCGCGGCCCAGCGCAGGCGTTTGAAGTCGAACGGCAGGTAACCGACGCAACAGCCCACCGAGTCGACGAAGCGCCCGCACAGGCGATGCGTGAGAAACCCCGAGAGCAGCAGAAACTTGTCGGTCGCCGCCCACACGTCAGGCTGATGGCGAGCGATCCAGTTGGCTTCGGCCTGGGCGCGAAAGTAATCCACGGTGGCCTGCGCGCCGGCCAGTTTGAACAGCCAGCCCCACGGTCCCTTGATCCCGCCTTCGACTTCGCTCTGGCGCTGATCGAGCCAGAGAATCGCCGGGCGCAACGGTTTGCCCTGGGCATCGACGTTGATCACCGTGCCGCGCTGGGTGGTCAGGGAAACGCCGGCAATCTGCGAACGATCGATGCCGGTTTGCGCCCACACCTGCTGGCAGGCCTCGCCCAGTTTCGCCCAGTAATATTCCGGATCCTGCTCGGCCCAGCCCGGCTGCGTCGAGTAATAGGCCTGCAATTCAACCTTGCCCTTGCCGAGCAGGTTGCCCTGCAAATCGAAGAGCAGCGCGCGCACGCTCTGGGTGCCATTGTCGATGGCCAGCAGGTAACGCTTGTTCGGGTGGTTGTCCATGGAGCTCTCTTCGAGGGGCATCACTGCGCGATTTCCGGCAGGCCGTGATGGCGTTGCCATAACGCCTGATAGCGTTGCTGTTCCTGTTGCCAGCGTTCGTCGTTCCAGCCCAGTCGCGGCTGGCAGAGTTGGCGAATGGCCGGGAAATAATCTGCTCCACCATGGGGCAGTAACAGGCCGAGACGGGTTCGGCGCAGCAGCAGGTCATCCAGGTGCAGGACCATTTCCGCTTCGCAGGCGAAGGCCAGTTCTGCCCACAAGGTGTCGGTGGCGCCGACGGTGTCATGGCCCAGTTCGGCGAGCAGTTGCGCCAGCCTCGGCAAATCACGGCCATGTCGCCCGGCCAGACGTCGCCACTGACCGGGGCTGAGGCCGGGGATTGTCAGTGGCGGCACGGCGGCAAATACCGGCGCGGCATCGTCATCGAAGGAACGGCCGAGCATGTCGGCGCACGCCTTGAGCACTTCGATGGCTTGCGGGCGGAACGTCGTGAGCTTGCCGCCGGCCAACGTGACGCAGCCTGGCTCCTGCCACAGCACATGTTCACGGGTTTCGTTCGACGGTTTGTCTTGATGCTCACCCGCCGCACTGCCCACCACCGGGCGCACGCCCGACCAGGTTGAAAGTACGTCGGCCGCTGTCACCTCAGCGCCGGGAAACTGCTGTCGGCAGGCGGCCAGCAAATAGTCGAGTTCTTCGCCGCTGATGCTCGCGCTCTGGTCCAGATTCTCGCGATGATCAAGGTCGGTGGTGCCGACCACCGTGGCGCCTTCCCAAGGGAAAACGAACACAGGACGCCGATCCTGCTCGTGCATAAACGTAAAGGCCTGCGCCACCGGCAAGCGCCAGCCCGGCAGCAGCAAATGACTGCCGCGCAACGGACGCAACTGGCGCGGAGCCTCGGGCGGACGCAAGCGTTCGGCCCAGGCGCCAGTGGCCACTGCCAGCACACCACAACGCAATTGAATTGAAGCGCCGGCTTCGCAATCTTCGACCTGAACCCCGCACACCCGCCCGTTTTCCCGCAGCACATGTTCGACACGCACGCCGTTGAGCACCACCGCGCCGTCGGCCCGTGCTTCGCTCAACACGCGCATTACCAGTCGCGCGTCATCGGTCAGCGCATCGACAAAACAGGTGCCGCCGAGCAGGTCATTTTCTTTTACTCCCGGAGCCAGATAACGCAGTTGCTGCGCGTCATGGAAACGATGATCTCGGCGCCCGGCCAATGCGTCATAGATCGATAACAGCCCACCCAGCACCCGAGGCCCGGGAAAACCGCCGCGATAGTGCGGCATCATAAAACTCATCGGCTCCACCAGCCCCGGCGCTTCGTCGAGCAGACGCTGGCGTTCGCGCACCGAATCGCGGGTCAGTCGCCACTGGCCCTTGGCGATATAACGCAAACCGCCATGGACCATTTTCGAGGATCGGCTGGAGGTGCCCCAGGCGAAATCACGCTGCTCCAGCAGCAGGCAACGCCAGCCACGGCGCGCGGCTTCACGCAGGATTCCGGCACCGCTGATGCCGCCGCCGATCACGATCAGGTCCCAGGTTTCACCCGCCAGTGTCGGCAGGACCTGCTGGCGCCATTCGGCGTTCCAGTCCGCGCTCATGGCGGTCACTCCTGCAACAGCGTGCCGGGGTTCAGGCGCCCGGCCGGGTCGAAGTGCCGGCTCAGCGCCTGCAAGGTGTCCATCGCCAGCTCGCCTTTTTCGCGCGGCAGGTACGGCGCGTGATCCTTGCCCACGCCGTGCTGGTGGCTGATGGTGCCGTGGTTGTCGACGATGGTCTGGCTGGCCGCGTGTTTGAGGGCCTTCCAGCGGGCCAGCGTCGCAGGATAGTCCGCTGCCGGGCGAAACACGTAGGTGGTGTAGATGCTCGAACCTTCGCCGTAGACGTGGGATAGATGCGTGAACACATGCACCCGCTCTCCTTCAGCCGCGAGGGCATCGCGCAGGCTGTTTTCGATCAGGCTGAGCAGGTTGTCGACGTTGCTCCAGTCAGTCGCGGTTTCGAGGGTGTCGACCACGTAACCGGCGTTCCACAGGTTCTCTCGCAGATACGGAAAACGGAAGCGATTCTGCGCCCACTTCTTGCCCAGCAGCGTGCCGGTGAACACCCCGCCGAAGGCTTTCAGGTGCTGGCGGGCCTGAGCCAGGGACAGCGCATTCTGCTTGCGATTGCCGGTCACGCCGAAGGTCAGCAGGCACTTGCCTTCGCCCGCTCCGCGCAAACTCAGATACTTTTCCAGCCAGGCGATCTGTTGCGGATGGCCGGCCAGCGCCAGTTGGGTTTCGGTTTCCACTGCGTTGGACAAACGCAGCATCGACAGCGGCACTCGTGCTTGCGCAAGTTGCTGAATGGCTTGCAGTGCCTTGCTCCAACTGGGCAGAAACACGCCGTAGAAACGCTCATCGGCCGGCAGCGCGCTGACCCGCACCTTGACCTCGGAAATGATCCCGAAACGCCCTTCGCAACCCAGCACCACTTCACGCAGATCCGGGCCAGCCGCCGACGCCGGGAAAGTTGGAATTTGCAGGGGCCCGGCAAAGGTTTCCAGCGTCCCGCCGGCGAACAGTTGCTCGATCCGCCCATAACGCAGCGATTGCTGACCACTGGAACGACTGGCCACCCAGCCGCCCAGCGTCGACAGCTCCCACGACTGCGGGAAATGCCCCAGCGTGTAGCCTCGGGCGCGCAGTTGGCTTTCCACCTGTGGGCCACTGGCGCCGGGACCGAAAGTCGCCAGCAGGCTTTGTTCATCGAGGTCGAGCAGACGATTCATCCGCGCCAGAGACACCGTCACCACGGGCCGCGCAGAGTCGGGCGGATTGATGTGCCCGGCCACCGACGTGCCGCCGCCATAGGGAATCAGGCACAGGTCTTGCGCCTGGGCGAGCGCCAGCAACTGGCGAATGTGTTCGGCGGTTTCCGGGAACGCCACGGCGTCGGGATAGTTGCCCAGCGCCCCCTCGCGCAACGCCAGCCAGTCCGGCAGGCTCTGCCCTCGGGCATGCAGCAGACGGTCATGGGCATCGATGCTGTACAGCGCGTGCTCCGCCAGCCGCGAGACCGGTACGCGGGCCATCGCCGCTTCAAGCGTCGCATCGGGCAGCGCTCGGCCCTCCCCCAGTCGCTCATGGAGAAAACTTGCGCCCTGGGCCGGCAGTTCGACCACCGTTGTTGCATCTCCCCAGCCGTTCCAGCGTCGCATGCGTGTGTCCTTCTGTGCAGTCTGATCAGTGAGATTTCAGGCCCTCATACTAGTCAGCCGGCCGAAAGTGTCACGGTCGCATCCGGCCAGTTCGAGTAGCCAATTGAGTCAAACGTCGCGCAAGCGTCAGCCATTTACTTTAGTCGTGGATTCAAATTACCTTTCAGGGCGCTCATCCGCCCACGGCGGCCTCGATCAAGGGAATACGGTCATGCAATCGCTCGGCTTCACCTCCGTTCCGCCGCTGCTCAAGTACCTGCGCCATGCCGAACATCTGGGCATGGCCATCGAGCCTGCATTGACGGCGGCCGGGTTGCAGGCGCAGCAGTTGAGCGACAACAGCCTGCGCCTGCCGGGTGAAACCCATGAACGGTTGCTCGATTATTTCTGCGAACACTCGGGCGATCCGCTGTTCGGCCTCAACGCCGCGAATTTCGTGCTGCCCAACTCCTGGAGCGTGCTGGGCTACATCACCATGAACTGCGCGACACTGGGCGACGCCATGAGCCGCATCATGCCGTTCGAAAAACTGGTGGGCGACATGGGCGTCAGCCGCGCCGAGGTGCAGGACAGCCACGTGCACCTGATCTGGAGCTGCCGCTTTGAGCGCCCGCGGATTCGCCGGCACCTGGTGGAAAACGTGCTCGGCTCCTGGCTGCAATATGCACGCTGGATCGCTGACACCCAATTGTCGCCGGCCGCCGTGTGGCTGGAACACTCACGCCCGGCGGACACGACGCTGGAACAGTACGAACAGTTTTTCGAATGCCCGGTGCTATTCGATCAACCGTATTCCGCGCTGATCGTGCCGCTGCCGTATTTGCAGTTGCCGTTGCGTCAGGCCGATGCGCATTTGCTGCGCACGCTGGAAGAGCACGCGCAGAGCCTGATGGCGACGCTGGAGGATGCGTCGCTTGAGCAACGGGTCAAAAGCATCCTGCGCCAGTTGCTCAAGGAAGGTCTGCCGCGCAAGGAACAGGTGGCCGAACATCTCGCCGTCTCCGTGCGCACGCTGCAACGCCAGTTGCATCAGGCCGGCACGTCGTATCAGCAGATCCTCGATGACTTGCGCCAGGAACTGGCCGAGCATTATCTGTTGAACAGTACGTTGCCGATTCAGGACATCGCCCAGTATCTGGGCTTCACCGAACCGCGCTCCTTTCACCGCACATTCAAGAGCCGACGCGGGATGCCGCCCGGCGAGTTTCGCCAGACTCACCGGGTATCGAACGACAGTTAGAGACTGATCGCGTTGGTGAACACCAGGCGATTGCCGAACGGATCGGCGATGGTCATGTCCTGACTGCCCCACGGCATGGCCTGAATGTCTGGGTGCGAGAACTTGTAGTTTTTGGCCAGCAGTTGCTGCTGGAACGCCTCAAGCTCATCGGTCTCGATCCGCAGGGCCGAACCCGGTGTCGCATCGCCGTGATGTTCGGACAGATGCAGCACGCACTCACCGCGCGAGACTTGCAGGTACAACGGGAAGCCGGGTTCGAAACGGTGCTGCCAGTCGATCTTGAATCCGAGGAAGTCGACATAGAATTCCACGGCCTTGGCTTCATCGAAAATTCGCAGGATCGGGGTGGTTTTACCGAAGCTCATGGGCATGTTCTCGCGTATGGGATTCGCCCGCCTGAGGCGGGCGTGTCAGGTTCAAACGGCCTGCTCAGCGCACTGTCTTGAGCGTGAGGTCATGGTAGTAGTGGTTGTTCTTGTCGGTACGGGCGAAGAAAAAGTAGCCGTAGTCCTGCAGGTAGTAGTACGTATCCACCCGGCCGTACTGATCATTTTTCTGCTGGCAAGAAAGTTCTTTGGCCCCGCCGCTCAGCGTGGCATTGAGTTCATTGGCAGACAGGTCACGAACCACCGTGCATTCATTGCGGCGAGTGATTTCGCCAAGCTTGCCGATCACCGAATTGGACGTGCGCAGTTGCATGATGTAACCCAGCTTGCCGTTGACCGGCATGTGCTGCCAGTCACCACTGAAGCTGAGCTCCTCCACGCTGGAGCCGTCTTTCATCGACGACGGCTTGCCCACGCCGAACTCCGTTTGCCTCACCAGCTCGAACAGCCCACGGAAGGTCACGCTGTTGCCCTCGTAGCCGTTGCCCGTCAAGCGCTGGGTCGACTGGCCACTGACAGCGTCGACACCGAGGAAACGTTCCTCGCGCATGTCCTTGGTCGTGGACTCGTAAGTGGACTTGCCTACCACTTCCACGTAGCTCAGAGGCTTGCTGACCGGGGTCATGTTCAGGTTCTTGATCGCGGAAAGTACCTTGTCGGATACCATCGGCAAAGTCGTCGGCTGGGTCTTCTTGGCACGGGGTACGAACACCGGCAACTGCGCGATGGATTGCGGCTTCTCACAGGCCAGTTTGAACAGCATCTCGTAGTCGTCGTTGCTTCCGGCAATTGGCTGGGCGGCCAGCGAAGTGCGGTCCTGGCCGTCGGTCACGGTGTTGTCGACATTGAGGTCATACCCCCCGATCGGACGGAACACCTGTTTGGAACAGTTGACGGCATAGTGCTCACGCTTTTGTGCATAAGGCGCGTTGTAGGGCATATCGAACGCTACATACGGATTGTCGTACGCGGCCCAGAACTTCAACTCATTGCCTTCGGTCTTGAGGCTGTTGCGGTCGATCATCACCCATTGCTGTTCGCCACTGCCCTTGACCACACGCCAGTCCGCCTGTGGCGTCTGCGCGCAGGCACGAATGAAATCAGGGTGACGCTTGAACGTCGGATACGCCGACGCAGGAATCGGCAAGCCCACGCTGTACTCGCGGCCATTGCCCCCCAGATAGCGACGCACGGAACTGGTCAGGTACAGAAGGCTGCCGCGATCCGCCGTGCAAGAGGCTTCAAGTTGCGCGAGGATCCCTGATCCCGCTTGAGCGTTGCCTGTGTCGCTGGTTTGAAAGCTCAAGACATCGCCTTCGCGAATGATCGAGTCCTGCACGATCGGACGCATCAGGATGCCCCCTGTTTCAGCCTGGGAGGCGGCGGTTCTGGCTTGCGGGGTGACGGCGCAGCCAGTCAACAGGGTGACGGCTACGAGCAAACTGACGCGATACATGAAACTCCCTGGGCGACGTACGCCAAATCCACTGGATGTCAGCAATTCGGCTTGGTCGAGGGAATCTTTAGTCTCAATGTGCCATCACGCTATCAATCCAGCTTCCCTGCCCTCACAACGCGCGCGCGAATCCCGCGCGCAAATCCCCTTGTCTGGCAAGGAATCGGCCTTCACGCCGACCGCTGGCCTGTCCGTCGCGATAACTCAACACGCCATTGATCCACACACCATCGATGCCTTGCGCCGGTCGTTGCGGATCGCTGAAATCAGCCACGTCACGTACGGTTGCGGGGTCGAACAACACCAGATCGGCCCAATAGCCTTCCCGGATCTCGCCTCTTTCCTTCAAGCCAAAGCGCGCCGCCGAAAGACCGGTCATCTTGTGCACGGCGGTGTGCAGCGGAAACAGGCCTACATCACGACTGAAATGCCCGAGCACCCGAGGGAAAGCGCCCCACAGGCGCGGGTGCGGGAACGGGTCTTCCGGCAGGCCGTCGGAACCGACCATCGACAGCGGATGGGCGAGGATCCGGCGCACGTCGTTCTCGTCCATGCCGTAATACACCGCGCCCGCCGGTTGCAGACGCTTGGCGGCGTCGAGCAATGGCAGGTTCCATTCCGCGGCGATATCCATGAGATCACGGCCGCCCATGTCCGGATGCGGTGTCGACCAGGTAATGGTGATGCGGTGGGCATCGGTCACCTGCTTCAGATCCAGCGTCGAAGAACTCGCCGCATACGGGTAGCAATCGCAGCCGACCGGGTGGGTTTTCGCCGCTTCTTCCAGCGACGCGAGCAACTGCGGACTGCGCCCCCAGTTACCTACGCCGGCACACTTGAGGTGGGAAACGATCACCGGCGAACGGGCGTGGCGGCCGATGCGAAAGGCTTCGTCCATGGCCTCCAGCACCGGTTCGAATTCGCTGCGCAGATGGGTGGTGTACACGGCGCCGAACGCGTTCAATTCTTCAGTCAGCTGCATGACTTCATCGGTGGATGCCGAAAACGCACTGGCGTAGGCCAGACCTGTGGATAAACCAAGGGCGCCCGCCTCCAGGCTTTCACGCAACTGCTCGCGCATCGCGCTGATTTCATCGTCGGTCGCGGTGCGAAACAGATCATCGAGGTGATTGCTGCGCAGTGCCGTGTGCCCCACCAGTGCCGCGACGTTCAGCGTGGTGTTGGCCGCTTCGACCGCCACGCGGTAATCGCTGAAACGTGGATAGACGAATGCGGCGGCAGTGCCGAGCAGGTTCATCGGATCCGGTGGATCGCCCTTGAGACTGACCGGTGCTGCGCTGATGCCGCAGTTGCCGACAATCACCGTGGTCACGCCCTGGCTGAGCTTGGGCAGCATCTGCGGCTGGCGGATCACCACGGTGTCGTCGTGGGTGTGCACGTCGATGAAGCCCGGCGCCAGCACTCGGCCGGCGGCGTCGATTTCATCGGTGGCGCTCACATCGCGCAAGTCACCGATGCGCGCGATGCGGCCATCGAGGATTGCCACGTCAGCGGTATAGCCGGGGCTGTTGCTGCCGTCGATGACCAGGGCGTTGCGAATCAGTGTGTCGTACAGCATGTCAGTCTCCGGCGGCAGCTCGGCGTCAGTGTCTGCCTTTGATCAAATGGTGATCGAATCCTTGTTCGATCAGGTAGCGCCAGGCTACCTCGACTTCCTCGGGAATCACCTGCTCGACCTGAAAGCCCAGCGAAGGGTAAACCATGATCCGGTGCACATCCCCGACCATTTCGTCGATCAGCCCCAGGACCCCGATCAGGTTGCTGACCTCCCCCGGAAAACTGAAGGACGGCGCATCCACCCAGGCCTCAAGCCCTGGCCATTGAACGGGCAAGGTCAATGCCACGCGCCGGATCGAATTCGGCTTGGTCAGGAACGTCGCCCGGCGCACGTCCGGGAACAACGCTCGGGCAAATGCGATGTTCTCGGCGAAGTTGGTGGCACGGGATTCGAGGGTGAACTGATCCGCCGAAACACCTTGAATCATGGCCCGTTGCGCAAAAATATCGGCTTCGGTCCGTTCCCACAAATGCTTCGTCCAGTTACCAGTGTTGCCGGTAAACAACAGATGCGGGGCGACGCCTTTTTTCAGCAACTGGCAGGCGTAATCGCAGACTCGAAGGTCGTAGGAGCCGCACACCACGATCAGCTCACAATCGCTGTGTTGGCGCCCCGCCCCCAGGAAATTCCACAGGACGGTCGCGTGTCGCAAGGTCGGTGTCATGAGCGTGCGAACCTCTGGGCAAGCTGCCCGCTGATAAACAACCCACCGTCGGCATAGAGGTGTGTATCCACCCCGCCCTGCGAGACCGGGAGCGCCGTGAAATCCGCGTACGTCCGCAGTGCCCCATGAGTGGTCAGCGTCGGGTCGTCGCCGATACCGATGCACAGCGCGCCGCTGCTGACCGCCGACTGCACGCCGCTGACGGAGTCTTCGAAGACCAGGCATTCATCGCTCTGACGCTCCAGTCGGGCGGCGGCCAGGCGATAAGGATCGGGAGCCGGCTTGCCACTGCGCACATCGTCGCGGCAGATGATGCAGTCGAAAACCGACGTCAGGTCGTGTTGCTGCAAAACGTGGTCGACTCGCGCTCGCCAACTGCTGGTCACCAGCGCCAGCGGCACGCGCCCATTCAATTGGGCGATGAACGCTGCGACACCCGGCACCAGCGGACAGATCGAAACCTCTTCGATGGCATCGACTTCTTGCTTGATGGTCACGCGCGTCTGTTCGTCGAACTGACCAAACAGGGCCTGCAGGGTGTAGCCGCCCGGGCGGCCGTGAATGTGGTCGTCGATGAACGCCTGATCGACGGCAACACCGTAGTTGCGCGCCACCGTGGTCCAGGCGAACTCGATGACCTCGCGAGACTGGATAAGCACGCCGTCCATATCAAAGCAGACGGCTGTAAACGTTCGTTGTGGCATCGGTTGCACTTCGCATTTTCTGGTGAGCAATGAATGCCAGCACGGTTCCCATCAGGGCAAACAGCGCCATGACATACCAGGACCATTGTGGCTGCGTCTCGTACAGATACCCGGCAAAGGGTGTGGCCAGGCCCATGGGCAAGGCAACCGCCAGCGAGTAATAGACACCCTGGGTAAACACCTGGATATCTGGCGGGGCGTGATCGCGAATGCAGCGCATGATCGCCGAGTGATACGCCGCGAAACTCAAGGCGTGCAGGCATTGCCCCAGCAGGATCACCGGCACCGCATCGCTTTCGGAAAACAACGCCCAGCGCGCCGCCGCACAGACACTGGAAAACATCACGATGGGCAACGGCGAACAGAACGACAGGACCTTGTTGGAGAACGCGAAATAAGTGATTTCCGCGATCACCGCCACTGACCAGAACACCCCGATGGCGGTTGAAGAATAGCCCTTCACGCCCCAGCCAATCGACGCCGTGGAAAAGTACAGGGTGTGACTCAGTTGAATGAAGCTGGCGGCGGCAATCGCGATCAACAGGCCTTTTTGGGCGAACAGCGCCTTCCAGTCGGGCCGTTTCGTCGCACGCTCGGGCGGTTGCAGATGCGCCAGCGTGACCTGACGCTTCAGCCACAGGCAAGCCAGCGCGGTGAGCAACATGCACGCGGCAATCACCACCGGCACCCATGACTGGCTGTACTGCGCAAACAACAGGCCGCCGAGGGTCGAAGTCAGGATAAATGCTGAAGAGCCCACCGCACGGACCCAGCCGTAGTTCTGCAGGGCTTGCTTGTCACGCTTGAGCAGATAGGACTCGGACAGCGGCAACACCACCATCCACAGCCCGCCAAACAGGATGCTCAGGCACACGAATCCCCACAGGTGCACCGGCATGAAATAGAACAGCAACGTACACAATGCTGCCGAGAAACCGAGAAACGCCGCGAGCCGCAATTGGTCCACGCGCCAATCGGCCACGTACGTAATCAAGACCCCGGTCACCACCTGGGGCCAATAGACCGCCGCGATCAGCAGGCCAATCTGGCTGGCACTGAAGCCCAGCGAATTCAGCCAGGTCGGCCAGAACGGGTAGATGATGCCTTCTGCCGCAAAGAACCCGAAAAAGATCAGATACATGGGTCAACCATACGCTCGATGCTCCTGAACAGGGCTCCAGCGGAGCCCTGTAATCATCCATCCATTATTCGAAGCGTTGTTGGGTGAAGCTGTTTTTGCCTTTGCGCCAGACAATCAGTGATTCACTCATCACCACCAGATCGACCATCCCTTCTTTCAACGCATCCAGCGCATCCTGAGGCGAACACACGATCGGCTCTTCGTGCCGGTTGAACGAGGTGTTGATCAACGCTGCCTGACCGGTCCGCTCATGCCAGGCATTCAACAGCCGATGCATGAATGGATCACGCTCCGGGCGAATGATCTGCGGCCGCGCCGTACCATCGATGTGCACCACCGCCGGGCTCGCTTCGCTGAACTGCGGATGACAATCGTAGGTCATGGTCATGGTGTCTGCCGCCACTTGATCCTCATCCCAGCCGACGTAGCAGGCCTCTGCCTGTTCAATGGCGGTGACCGGGCCGAACGGCATGAACTCGGTGCGGTGCATGCGTTTGTTCAGCCAGTCGTTCACTTCGCCATCCTGCGCGTGATAGACGATGCTGCGGTTGCACAGTGAGCGCGGGCCGAACTCCATCTTGCCCTTGAACATGCCCAGCACCTGGTTTTCCATCAGTGCGTCGGTCAGCACGTCGATGATGTTCGACGGTGTGTGATAACCGAGTTCAGGGTAGTCGCGATGGATCAGGTTGATGTTCTGCGAAACGCTGCGCGATTCCGGCCCGAGGGTCATTGCCGGGTTCTTGAAGCGGGTACCGTTCTCCAGGTACGCCGCCCCGACAGCCGCCGCCAGCGCCAACCCGCCATCGCCCATGCACGGCAGCACATAGACGTTTTGCACGCCGGGAATCTCGCGCAGGCGCTGGTTGAGTTTGACGTTGCCAAACACACCGCCGGCCAGGCACAGGTTGGTACTGCCGCGTTGTTCCAGGTGATGTTTGACGATCGCCACCAGCAAGTCTTCGGAGTGGCGCTGCACGGCGGCGGCGATATCCTCGGGGGTTTCCCGGGAGAAAAGGGTTTCCAGTGATTCGCTGTAGTTGTTGTAGGACGGCACGAACAGGTCGCCGCAACGGGCCTTGATGCGTCCGTCTTCAAAACGGATCATCTGCTGCATCACCCCCAGCAACTTCTGCGGATCGCCAAAAGCAGCCAGGCCCGTGACCTTGCCTTCATGCCGGTTCGGTTTGTAGCCCAGCAAATGGGTGATCCGGCCGTAGAAATAACCCAGGCTGTCGATGCTGGTTTCGCGTTGCAAAACCGTGGTTTCGGTCGGGCTGTACCAGGTCACGGTCAGGGACTGGAAGTCGCCGCGCCCGTCACAGGTCAGGGTCAAGGCCTCATCGAACGGCGAGCAGACATAAGCACCGAGGGCATGGCATTCATGGTGATCGATGTAATACGCCTTGCCGGCCAGGCCATTGGCGACAATGTATTGGTCGAATTCGGCGCGCTTCTCTCTGTCGTTTCGGACTTCATCGGTGACACGCTGGCGGAACTGCGCCAAGCCTTCGGGGTTGTTCCGGACTTCCTCGACGATTCGGTCGAAATACAACTCAAGGTGTTTATCTGCGTTGAAACCGGCATTCCATCCGTAAGCCACGTAGTCGAGATCTTCCAGTGACACGCCAGCCTGGCTCAACACAAACTCGATGGACTTGGCGGGCCAGATCTTGTGGTCCTTGATGCGGGTGAAACGCTCTTCGCTGACTGCCGAGAGAATCTGACCATCGCGTACCAGGCAAGCGCCCGACAAATCGTTATTGGTAATGCCCAAAATGACCATAACTACTCCTTGTTCTTGCCAATTTCGCGGATGAGTGTGCCCACGACCGAAGAGCGCAATGCTCCGGCCAAGGCGCTTGGCGCCGAGTCATGAACCGTGAGGAGGCGAAATCGTCTGGTTCGCCCGGGATATGCCTTTACGTGCAGGCAGCAGAGGTGCGTATTGCCATCGCAAATTCCTTTTGCAAAAAAATTCCACGGGCGTTACCCACCGACCTGGCCTCATGGCCAGACAACCCGTGGGTGCCCGCTATCCTACAAACCGGCCAGCTGCGTTGGCCATGCCTGTGCGGGGATCAGACTAGTAGGAAATTTCTGAACGTCTCGATAAACAGCCGCCTAAAAATCAGATCCCACGTTCATGTCCTGAATTTCCGGGGCACAAAAAAACCTGTGGGAGCACGATGCTCCCACAGGTTTGGCAAGGCCCGGATGCGCGGATGGGCTCACACCATTTCGTTGCGAATCCACTCGACCACTGACGTGCGCTTCGGTACCCAGCCCAGCAGCTCACGGGCGTGTTTGCCGCGTACCCGGCTGTTCGATCCGAGGCCATAGTTGGCCATTTCGTAGCCCCACTCCGCTTCGGCGTCTTTCAGCGGCCAGTCCTGTGGCTGGCCCAGATTCAGGGCCTGGGCCATGGCGGTGGTCATGTCGATGAACGACGCTTCGCCGCTTTCGACAAAGTAGAACATGCCCGGGACGTTTTTGGTCAGCGCCAGCAGGTACAGAGACACCACGTCTTCGATGTGCACGTTGGACCAGATGTTCTGGCCAGTGCCGACGTGACGCACCACGCCGCTTTTGCGCGCCTGTTTCAGCAGGCGCGGCAGTTGCACGCTGTCGCGATGGACGCCCAGGCTGTGGCCGTAGATCAGGGTGTTGCAAATGACGGCCGAGTTCACGCCGTCCTTCGCTGCCGCGAGGATCAGGTTGTCGATGGCCACCCGTGCGGCTTTGTCGACAGTCGGCTCCGGCAGGTTGTCTTCGAAGTAGATGACATCGCTGGATTTGCCGCCCGACGCATCGCCGACGATGCTCGAACCGCTGGTGTGCAGGAACACTTTGTTCGAGCCGCGCAGGGCATCGAGCAAGGCTTCGACCGCGCCGCGATGATCGCTGCTGGCGGCGTTGATCACAGCGTCGGCGGCGCGGGCCTGTTCGGCCAGCAGTGCCTTGTCGTCGAGGGTGCCGATCACCGGGGTGATGCCCAGTGCTTTCAACTCATCGGCCTGCTCGGCGCTGCGCACAAGACCGGTGACGGTGTGCCCGGCCTGGACCAGACCAGTAGCGATGGAGCCGCCGATAAAACCGGCAGCGCCGGTAACGAATACGTTCATGGAGAAACTCCCTGCGTGAATAAGTGATGCAACGAGTATCGACCGCCGAGTCCGGTGGAAAAACCCGCCCTCAGCCAATTCACTCTTGCGCAGGAGTCACGAATCAGCCTTTGAAATCGGCGCTGGCGTAAGCCGCCAGTTTGCTCTGGATGAAGTCCAGGAAGCACTGGATCCGCAGCGCCAGTTGCGAGTTGCGGTAGTACACCGCGTTGATCGGTTGGCGATAACCGCTGTTGAATTCCGCCAGCAACACCTTGAGGCGCCCGGCGCGAATGTCGTCGATGGTCATGAAATGCGAAAGGCAGGCAATGCCCTGGCCTTCCAGCGCCAGATGCCGAACCGTCTCGCCGCTGGAGGCGCTGATCACCGGGGTGATCGGCCAGCGATCGCCGTGCACGTAGCGCAGCGGCCACTGGTTGAGGCCTTCGTTCTGGGTGAAGCCGAGCAAGGTGTGTTCGCTGAGGTCGGCCACTTCCAGCGGCGCGCCGTGTTTTTCCAGATAGGCGGGACTGGCAACGATCAACAGCGGACTGCAACCGAGCGAGCGGGCATGCAACGTCGAATCGGCGAGGGTGCCGATGCGGATGGCGACGTCGGTGCTTTGTTCCAGCAGGTCAATGATCAGGTCGTTGCTGTTGAGTTCGAGCTGGATGTCCGGGTACAGCCGCCGGAATTCGTCGATGTACGGCACGATGGCGTGGAGCATGAACGGCGATGCGGCGTTGATGCGCAGCCGTCCGGACGGCGTCTGCTGGCGCGAAGAGAGGCGCTCTTCGAGTTGGTCCATCTGGTCGAGGATCAGCTTGGCCTGCTCGAAGAAATACTTGCCCTCCTCGGTCAGGTCCATGCGTCGGGTCGTGCGGTTGATCAGCGTGGTGTCGAGCTTGGCTTCCAGCCGCGACAACGTGCGGCTGACGGCCGACGGCGTCTGTCCGACCTGCTCGGCGGCGGCGGAGATTGAACCGCATTCGATCACGCAGACGAAAATCTGCAACTCATCGGATCTGGCTTTCACGGGTGTCCTCGAATCGAAAGGCCTGCTGCGCAAGCTCAGGCCTTCGATAGTAGCCGAGCGTCAGGCCTTGAGGCCAAACACCTCGGTCAGATGCTGCTCGTAACGCGCCACATCCGCTTCGATGTTCGGGCGCTTCATCACGTCCACACAGAGGAACGTCGGCAGACCGGTCATGCCGAGGAACTCGTTGGCCTTGTGGAACGGGAAGTACACCGCATCAACGCCTTTGGCTTCGAAGAAGTCGGTCGGGTCATCGAACGCCTGCTGCGGCGCGTTCCAGGTCAGCGACAGCATGTATTGCTTGCCGTGGATCAGACCGCCGCTGCCGTACTTCTGCGAGGAGTCGGAACGGGTGCGACCGTCGCTGGCGTAGAGGCTGCCGTGGCCTTCGGTGAAGACTTCGTCGAGGTACTTTTTCACGGTCCATGGCGCGCCCATCCACCAGCCCGGCATCTGATAAATGATCACGTCGGCCCAGAGAAATTTGGCGACTTCTTCGGCGATGTCGTAACCCTCGTCGATGAAGGTGGTCTTGACGTCGACACCGCCGCGATCCAGCACGCTCAGCGCCGCTTCGTGCAGGGTGGCGTTGTAGCGACCGTCGGAGTGGGCGAATTTTTTACCGCCGTTGAGCAACAGCACTTTTTTCATGGGACAGCCTCGATCGGATTCCGATGCGCAGCGCAGAGCGCTGGATGGAGAAGGGGAAAAACTGGATGGCGGCAGATTAACGATGCGCCTCGCGCGGAATAAGCCGCGGTTGCGCAAAATTCATTTGAGTAAAACGCACGAATCGAATGCCGATTGTTGCCTTAGGATTGGCCGCCATCTGAATCTGAGGAGTTTTTTGCGATGAGCGAACGCCAGGGTTTCATCCTGCACGCCAAGACCCGCCCGGAAAAAGCCGAGGCCTTCGAAGCGTTTTTCCGCGGCTACGTCGAGCCGAGCCGCGCCGAACCCGGCTGCATCGAGTACCACATGCTGCGCGACAAGGAAGATCCGAGCCTGTTCATTTTCTACGAGATCTGGGAAACCCAGGCGCACCTGGACGTGCACTCGAACCTGCCGCACATGCAGCAGTTTCTCGCTCAGCGCATGGAGTATCTGGAGCGGGATTTCGACATCCGTCCGATCGACATGCTCAGCGATTCGTCCGCTAGCCGCTGATCAACAGATGGGCGCCGAGCGCGCCCAGACCGATGAAGAACACTCGCTTGAACAGCACGGCGCTGATGCGCTGGCGCAGCCATTGGCCGAACAGCATGCCGAGCACCGCCGGGATCAGCGCCAGCAACGAGGCGCTCAATTCTGCGCCGCCGAGCGACCCGCGCCAGAGCAATCCACCGGCCAGCGCCAGGGTCGACACGGTGAAGGACAGGCCCAGCGCCTGTACCAGTTCGTCGCGGTTCAAACCCAGTGCCTGCATGTAGGGGACGGCGGGAATCACGAACACGCCGGTGGCCGAAGTGATGACGCCGGTGACCACGCCACACAGCGGTCCCAGCCACGGTTCATGGCGGCGACTGACACTTAGCGTCGGCAGGAACAATCCACTCAGCGCATAGAGCAACAGCGCCGCGCCAAGTCCGCGCACCACCCAATGCCCGCCTGCCATGCCGATCCACAAAGTGCCGATAGCCGTGCCGAGGAAGATCGCCAGCAGCATCGGCCACAGCCGTTTCACCAACCCGCGCAAATGCCCGCCGAACGCCAGTTGCCAGACGTTGGTCAAGGTTGCCGGAATGATCAGTAACGCCGCAGCCTGCGACGGTGCCATAGCCAGACCGAGCAGGCCCATGGCGACGGTGGGCAGGCCGAGGCCGATCACACCCTTGATCAGGCCGGCGACGACGAAGGTCGCAATCACCAGCAATGACAGGGCCAGACCGAGGTTTTGATAAAAATCTGCGAGTGCGTTCATGGCGACACTCTGCACCCACACGGATGAACTGAAAATCTGTCATACACTGAGGCAGCCTCTCTCTCAGCAAGAGCCACGCGTCATGCACTTCGACCTCACCGACCTGCGCCTGTACCTGCACATCCTCGACAGCGGCAACATCACCGCCGGCGCCGCGCGCAGTCATCTGTCGCTGGCGGCGGCCAGTGCGCGGATCCGGGCGATGGAGGCTTCGTTGGGCACCGAGTTCCTTGAGCGCGGGCGCCGTGGTGTCACGCCGACGCCGGCCGGCAAAGCTCTGGCGCAACATGCGCGGGTGTTGCTGCAACAGGCCGACCGCCTGCAGCAGGATCTGGCCGAATACGCCCAAGGCGTCAAAGGCCAGGTGCGTCTGTTGTGCAACACCACGGCGCTCAGCGAATACCTGCCGGAGGTACTGGCGGATTTCCTGCGCGAGCACCCCAACCTCGACATCGATTTGCAGGAGTTGCCCAGCGCTCGCATCACCCATGCCTTGCGCCAGGGCGCGGCGGATCTGGGCATTGTGTCCGACGCGATCGACACCTCCGACTTGCAGACCCGAGCCTTTCGCGATGATCCGCTGGTGCTGATTCTGCCTCTGGAACATCCACTGTCTGATGCGACCGAAGTCAGTTTCAGCGACGCCCTGCGCCATGACTTCGTCGGCCTGCATGCCGACAGCGCACTGGCGGTGTACCTGGAAGAACAGGCCCTGCACAGCGGCTCACGGATGCAGATGCGCATCCGCGCCGATGGTTTCGACGGCGTGATGCGCATGGTGGCCCGGGGCGCCGGCATCGGCATCGTGCCGCTGGCGGCGGTCCAGCGTGCCGCACCGCAGGCCTTCAAGTCCCTGCCGATGAATGAAGCGTGGGCCATGCGCAAACTGTTGCTGTGCGCCCGGGATTTCTCCACGTTGCCGGCCTATGCCACAGCCTTGCTGCAAGCCTTGGCACTCCCCTGAGATTTATCTTTTCATCTGCAAAATAAGCACAAGGAATAGCTTGCAAGGTACGGATACATACGTACTATATCGCCAGAGCGAACGTGTTGCCCGATACCCGTTTTCGCACAACGACAACGGACAAGGAAGAACGGATCGGCTCCATTAAACCTACATGGAATGAGGTGACGCGATGGTTGATTCAACGGAGTTTCGTAATGCAATGGCGATGCTGGGGAGTGCCGTCACCATCGTCACGACCGATGGCCCTGCGGGGCGTTTCGGCTTTACCGCGTCGGCGGTGTGCAGCGTGACGGATTCACCGCCCACGCTGTTGGTATGTGTCAATCGCTCGTCGTCCAATCACGAGCATTTCAAGACCAATGGCGTGCTGTGCGTGAACGTCCTGACCGGCGATCACCAGTCGACCTCCGGGGCGTTCGCCAATCGGCAGTTGAGCATGCAGGAGCGCTTTTCCAGCGTGAATTGCCAGACACTCAAGACCGGCTCGCCGGTGATCGAAGAGGCGTTGGTCAGCCTCGATTGCCGGGTCAGCAAGGTCGACGAGGTCGGCACCCACAGCATCTTCTACTGTGAAATCCTCGAGCTGCAGCAACACAGCGAGGCCACGGAAGGCCTGGTCTATTTCAACCGCAGTTACTACCGTCTGAACGACGAACTGCGCCTGGCACCCGAGCAGTGATCCAGACACCCGCCGGCATCGCAGATTGCTAGCCGGCGGGTCATGACAGGGATGTAACCATGCTATTCAATGAAGACAACTTCGCGGATATCGACCTGAACCTGATCATCATTTTCCTGGTGCTGTTCCGCGAACGCAGCGTGTCACGCACGGCCGAACGCCTGCACGTCAAACAACCCGCCATCAGCGGATCGCTGGCACGACTGCGCAAGCGGTTCGATGATCCTCTGTTTCTGCGCTCATCCAGAACCATGCGCCCGACCTCGAAAGCCGAGGAACTGGCGCAGGCCCTGACGCCGGCAATCAAGCAGATCGAAGCGGTCATCCGGCTCTGAACAACTTGCGAAAAAAAACCTGCGGGAGTTCGCTCCCGCAGGTTTCATTTTGTCAGGCCGATTTGAGCGCCTGAGCGTACTCGACCCGTGCCCAGAACGCCGGCAGGAAGCACTCGCTGACCAGCAGTGCCGAACCATTACGAGTGAAACGCGAACGTCGGGCCAGCAACCGTTTGGCCTGCGGCGCGTAGCGATAGGACAGCGCCGCCAACGGTGCGCCGGGGGACAACAAGGCGCATTGGAAGGGTTCACGCAGGGTCTGATCCGACGTGTAGAGAATCTCGGCCAGCGGCCGGCGACCATAGCCATTCAGATCCGCCCAGTCGCCGTTCAGCGCCGGCATGCTGGTCAGGCTGCGCGCGGTGACGCAGGCCTCGCCATCGAGCTTCATCACCACTTCACGCACCCAGCCGATGGTCGCCGGTGGCACGTTCAGCGCTTGCGCTTCTTCAGAATTGAGCGGGCCATGGGACTGCTCGACCACTTCGATTGAATAGTCGCCCATGGCTTTCAGACGCGGGGTCAGTGCCCCGGGCAAAAACAGCCAGTGATGCTCGGAGCCGGTCAATTCCGACAGGGGTCGCGACGACCAGTAATGACTTGTATCCATACCCGCACACACCTTCCTGGTGATGGTGAATTGATTGGTTGCCGTGGAAGGCCAACCCTTCACCGGCGGTGTCTGTCACTCGGCTCCGTTTTCTTCGGTCACTTCGTGTTTGCTGATCACGCTGATGGTCTGTTCATCGGTCTTGACCGCCGACAGCAGCGAGTCGAGAAGCCCCGGGAAACGCACGTCCATGTCTTCACGACGCAAGGACAGCAGGTTTTCCCGGCCGTAGGGGCGTTGCCAAATCAGACCGCTGTCACGCAGAACCCGCCAGTGATGGGTCATGGTCGACTTCGATGCACCCTTGAGGATCCGGCCGCATGGATGTTCCTGGCCATCGGACAACACTTTCAACACGGTCAGGCGTAGCGGGCTTCCCAATGCGTTCAGCACATTTTCCAGAAGGATCTGATCCTGATTGGGATGATTCGGGACGTTCATAGGTAGGTACCCTTGATGATATAGGCGGGAATAATCCGGCTTGTATTCGTCTATACGAGAACAGTAAGACTATACACAAGATGCCTTTTTCCCGCGACAGCCGCCCCGAAGGCGGCGTCCCGAAAAAAACTACAGAGCACTGCTCTGTGCCGTCTCCAGCGCGGGGGCCTGGAACCCGCCGCCCAGCGCCGCCATCAACGAAACCGAACTGTCGATGTGCTTGCTGTTGAGGAAGGCCAGGCGCATTTCGTCCTGAATCAATTGTTGCTCGATATTCAGGGCATCGAGGAACGTGTCCTCCCCGGCCTTGTAGCGCGACTGCGACAGATCGTAGGACGACTGCGCAATCGAACAGGCATCGCGCTGCACGACGATTTGCTGTTCGAAAGAACGCAACTGCGTCACCGAAATCGCCACCTCATGCAACGCCGAATTCAGCACCCGGTTGTACTGTGCGATCGAACTGTCGAGTTCAGCGTTGCTGGCCTTCAGATCGGAGCGCAGACGCCCCGCATCGAAGATCGGCAGCGACACCGTCGGCGCCACATTCCAGAACTTGCTGACCCCGGCGAACATCGCATCACCGATCAAGGCATGCGAACCCGCCGCCGCCACCAGGTTGATGTTCGGGTAGAACGTGGTCTTCACCGCCTCGACGTTCTTGGTCTCGGCCTCCACTCGCCAGCGCGCCGCAACGATGTCCGGGCGACGACCGAGCAACTGGGCCGGCAACTGCGCCGGCAATGCCACCACGCTGGCCTGCAGATTCGATGGCCGCTCGAGCGTGTGCGCACGGTCGACGCCCTTGCCGATCAGCGCCGACAATTGCAGCCGGGCAATTTCGATGTCTTCGTTGGCGCCGATCAGGGTTGATTCCGAACGTGCCTTGAGGCTCTGCACCTGCTTGAGTTGCGACAGGTTGTCGAGGCCCGAGCCGTAGCGCGAATCCGTCAGCTCCACCAATTTGCTCAAGCGTTCCAGATCGCGCTGGTTGAGCTCCGACACCTGCCAGGCGTATGCCAACTGGTTGTAGGCCTTGACCACGTTGGTCGCCAGAATCAGCCGCGACGATTGCAGGTCGACTTCCGCAGCTCGTGCGCTGTTGAGCGCCGATTCCCAGGCGGCACGCTGGCCGCCCCAGAGGTCGAAGGTGTAGCTGAAGTTCACTGCCAGATTGCGTGCGGTGAAGTACTTTTCACCCTCGCCGCTGTAGTCCTCGAAGCGCGACAGCCGGCCGCGAGTGACACCTGCCGACGCGTCCATTTCCGGGTAACGCTCGGCATCGCGCAGGTCGAGAAATGCGTTGGCCTTGGCGACCCGGGCAGCGACTTCCTGCAAGTCCGGGTTGCTGGCATACGCCTCTTCGATCAACGCGCCCAGACGCGGATCACCCAGCGATGTCCACCAGTCCGCACGCGGCCATTGGGCCGGTGGCAACTTGTCTTTCAGGCTGTCGGACGGCGCATCGCCGACCGCCAGCAATTTGCCCTGATGATCGATCCCGGCGTAGTTCACACAACCCGCCGCCAACAGGATGGCCGCCGCCAGGGGCGCCAGCATCAAACGTGTAATCGAATACATGTCACGTCCTCACAGGATGGGTTGCGGCACACCGGCCGGTTCGGCTTCGGGTGCGTGGCTCGGTTGCTTGATCGAACTGAGCAGCGTGTACACCGACGGCAGAATGAACAGCGTGAACAAGGTACCGATCAGCATCCCCACCACAATCACCAGGCCCAGGCCGAAGCGGCTGTTGGCACCGGCACCGCTGGCGAACAACAGGGGCGCGAGGCCGACCACCATGGCAGCGGTGGTCATCAGGATCGGCCGCAGACGCACCTGCGCGGCGTGCTGGATCGCTTGCACGCGGTCCATGCCTTGCTGGCGCTGCAACTCGTTGGCGAACGCGACCATCAGGATCCCGTGCTTACTGATCAGACCGATCAGCGTGATCAGGCCGATCTGGGTGTAGATGTTCATCGAAGTCATGCCCAGCGCCAGCGGCACCAGGGCCCCGCAGATCGACAGCGGCACGCTGATCAGAATGATGAACGGGTCGCGGAAGCTCTCGTACTGCACGCTCAGCACCAGATAGATGATCACCAGGGCCAGGCCGAAGGTGAACGCCAGGCTGTTGCCTTCCTGCACGTATTGGCGGGCATCGGACTGCCAGTCGAAACTGAAGCCGGCCGGGAAGTTTTCCGATTGCTTCTGCAGGAAGCCCACCGCATCACCCAACGTCACGCCCGGCGCCGGAATGGCCTGGAACGTGGCGGAGTTCTGCTGGTTGAACTGGGTCAGGCGATTCGGCTCGACCTTGACGCTGAGGGTCGCCAGCGTCGACAGCGGCACCGGGTTGCCCTTCTGATCCTTCACGTAATACAGCTTGAGGGTTTCCGGGGTCAGGCGATCCGCCGACACCGACTGCGGGATCACATCGTAGGAACGACCGTGGAACGAGAACCGGTTGACGTACTTCTCGCCGATCAGGCTGTTGAGCGTCTCGCCGATGTCCTGCATGCGGATGCCCAGGGCGTTGGCCTTGGCGCGGTCAACCTGGATTTCCACCACTGGATTGTTGAAGTCCAGATCACTGTCGACCACCGCGAACAGGCCACTGGCCTGAGCCGCTTTCTTGAGCTGATCCATCACGTTGTACAGCGCCAGATAATCCTGATCGCTGCGGATCACCATCTGCACCGGCAGACCACCGGTAGAGCCCGGCAGCGGCGGCATCTGGAACACGAAAATGCTCGTGCCTTCGATCTGGTTCACCCGTGCCTGCAAATCAGGCTGGATGGTGTTGGCATCGCGGCCGCGTTTTTCCCAGTCCACCAGGTTGATCCCGCCGACGCTGTTGGACAGACCGTCGGAACCGTTCGCCACCCAGTTGCTGTAGCCCTCGGGGATTTCGTTGAAGGTCTTGTACAGCTCGTGTGCGTAGGCTTCGAGGTAATTCAGGTTGGCGTGCTGCGGCGCCTTGATCGCGGTCAGCAGGATGTTCTGGTCTTCCAGCGGCGCCAGTTCGGTCTGCGCTGAGCGATAGAGGAACGGCAGGCTGAAGAAGATCACCAGCGCCACGCTCAGGCTGATCCAGCGACGTGCCAGCGAACCGCCGAGCAGCGCGCCATAACGACGGGACAGGTACTGGAAGAATCGATCTGCCTTGACCGCCATGAAGCCTTCGCTGGTTTTCGCGTCCAGCAGACGGGTACTCATGATCGGCGACAGGGTCAGGGCGACAATGCCGGAAATCACCACGGCACCGGCCAGGGTCAGAGCGAACTCCTTGAACAGCGTGCCGGTGAGGCCGCCCATCAGACCGATCGGCGCGTACACCGCCGCCAGGGTGAAGGTCATCGCCACCACCGGCCCGGCCACTTCCCGCGCACCGATCAGTGCAGCGTCGAACGGCGTCTTGCCCTCTTCGATGTGACGGTGGACGTTTTCCACCACGACGATGGCGTCGTCCACCACCAACCCGATGGCCAGCACCATCGCAAGCAAGGTCAGCAGGTTGAGGCTGAAGCCGAACATCTGCATCAGCATCGCCGCGCCGAGCATCGACAGCGGAATCGTCACCAGCGGAATCAGCACGGTGCGGAACGTGCCCAGGCACAGGTAAATCACCAGCACCACGATCACCAGCGCTTCGAGCAGGGTGTAGCTCACCTCGTCGATCGACGACTGAATGAAGTGCGCCACTTCGAACGGGATCTGCACGGTCACGCCCGGTGGCAGGGTTTCCTGAATCTGCGGCAGCAATTCACGTACGCGTTTGACGATGACCAGCGGGTTGCCGGTCGGCGCGGCGTCCAGACCGAGGAACAGCGCCGGTACGTCGCTCATCGCGCCGCTGGTGTCGGTGGAGGCTGCGTTCAGTTCCACCGTGCCGACGTCACGCACACGGATGATGTGGCCGTTGTCGTTGCGCAGCACCATGTCGCGGAAATCTTCGACGCTGTTCAGGTCGGTGTTGACCCGCAGGTTGCTGACCACGTACAGGCCTTTGACCTGGCCTGGTGCTGCCTGGAAGTTGTTGCCTTCGATGGCGGCCGAAACGTCCTGCCCGGTCATGCCGTAGCCGGCCAGACGCTGCGGATCGAGCCACAGGCGCATGGACAGTTTCTGCTCGCCCATGATGTTGATCTTGGCCACGCCTTCGATGCCGGCGAACATCGGCTCGACGACACGGGAGATGTAATCCGACATCTCCGGAATGGTCAGGTTGGAACTGGCGAACGCGACGTAAGCCACGCTGGTGAAACCGCCGGAAGTACGTTCAACCACAGGGTCGTAGGCGTCCTTCGGCAAGCGATATTTGATCTGGTTGACCTTGGCCATGACCTCGGTCAGCGCCGCGATGGAATCACTGTTCAGTGCCATGCGGATCGTCACCTGGCTGCGACCCTGGGTCGAGGCCGACGACAGATAGTCGATGCCTTCGACCGAGGCCACGGCCTGGCTGATCGGTTGGGTGACGAAGCCTTGCATCAGTTCCGAAGATGCGCCGGGATACTGGGTGGTGACCGTGATGGTCGACGTTTCCAGCATCGGGTACTGACGGATCGGCAGGTTCATCAGCGCACGCACCCCGAACAGCAGGATCAGCGTGCTGACCACCACGGCCAGCACCGGGCGGCGAAGAAAGAGGTCGGTGAAATTCATTTTTCCAGCCCACTGAGTTTAAGAGCAATCGTGTCCGGCACGCCTTCCACCGCCACGCCGTCGTGGAGTTTGAGCTGACCGGAAGTCACCACCTGCACACCTTCGATCAAGCCCTTGTCGACCACCGCCCAGCCGTTGCGACGCTCGCCGACTTTGATCGACTCACGCTTGACCTTCTGCACGCCGGTCTCGTCGGTGTAGACCGAGAACACGCTCTCGCCGTAGGCGTTGTAGGTGATCGCGGTTTCCGGAATCAGCAACTCGGCGGTCTGTGGCAGGGTCACCGAGACCCGTGCATACATGCCGGGACGCAGGCGTTTTTGCGCGTCGGTGATGACCGCTTGAACGTTGATGGTGTGGGACTGGTTGATCTGCGGGTCGACCGCAACGATCTTGCCGGCGAAGGTCACGTCACCCCAGGCATCGACCTTGGCCTGCACGGTCTGGCCCAGTTGCACTTGCGAGCCATCGCGTTCGGCGAGGGTGAAGTTGACGCGCAGCAGGCCCGGATCCGTCAGGGTCGCTACCGCGCTGCCGGCTTGCAGGTACTGGCCCAGATGCGCCTGGCGAATGCCGAGGGTGCCGCCGAACGGCGCACGAATGTGCCGTTGAGCGATCTGCGCCTGCATGCGTTCCATGTCGCCCTTGGCAGCGTCGTATTGAGCGCGGGCACTGTCGAAGGCGCGACGGCTTTCGGCGCCGGTCTTGGCCAGTTCCTGGACACGGGCAAACTGTGCCTTGGCCGATTCGTACTCGCCTTTCAGGCGAACCAATTCACCTTGCTCGGGTGCGTCGTTGAGCTTGAGCAGCACCTGCCCCGCCTTCACTTCATCACCGGACTCGAAATCGATGTCCACCACTTTGCCGCTGACTTCGGCCGACACCAGCACCTGACGCTGCGCTTCGAGTTTGCCGATGGCTTCGAGGTAGTAGGTGTACGGTTGTTTCTTGACCACGGCCAGACCGACCCGGGTGCTGGGAATCCGTTGCTCGGCCGCAGCCGGTTGCGGCGACCAGAAACGCCAGCCCAGCGCGGCGGACAGCACCACGACCAGAATAATAAACACCAGCGACTTAATAATATTTCGAGCAAGCATGTGGCACTCCCTTGACTCTTTACTGCGAGCACAAAAGTTTGAGATTTAAGAAAATAAAGGTGCAACTTGAAACGGGCGCGCTATTGATCCCTGTGAACATTCACTGATAACGCACCCGTTTTTTTATTTATCGACTATTACGCCGCGGCCAGTACGTTGGTTTTATCCAGGTAATACTTGCCGATACCGTGCAAGTTCAAAGGCGACAGGGTGAAGTGCTTCGAACCGGTATGAATATCGCGGAAGCAACGCTCCAGGAAGTGCGACTTGTAGACGGCTTTGGAACCGGCCATCGAGTAGATCTGGTTGACGGCGTTGACCGAGTTTTCAGTCAACACCGACGCTGCCAGACCGACGCGGGCGCTGACCGGTTCGCCGATGGTTTCACCGCGGTTGATCACCTGATGGATGGCATCTTCAAGCAACAATTGCGCGGTGTGTACCGAGGAGATGGCGCGGCCGGTCTTCTCGAAGATCACCCCTTCCAGGCCCGGGTCGGTGTTGATAGCACGGTCGTTGCGGAAGTGATCCACGGCGGCCCGGGCCACGCCCAGCACGGTGGACATTGCCGCCAGGGTGCCGAACTCGTAGTAGCCGGTGGCGTAGGCACGGGAGCTGCGCGCTTCGGGGGATTTCTTCAGAGTTTCGACGTCCAGCGAGAACGCCTTGTTGACGATGACGTTGGAGCACTGGAAGTGATGGCTGCCGGTGCCGCGCATGCCCAAGGTGTCCCAGGTCGACAGGATGGTGCACTGGCTGGCGGGTACGAAGAACATCCGCACTTCCGGGGTGGTGTTGTTTTCGGTGCCTTTGACGGTGGCGGTGCAGACCAGCCAGTCGGCGTGGGCCGAGCCGCTGGCGAAGGCCCACTTGCCGCTCAGCAGGTAGTCGTCACCCATTGGCAGCGCTTCGCCACCGGAGTGGATGGCGCCGATCACGAAACCGTCGCAGTGGTTGTAGATCGCTTCGGAAGTGGCTTCCGGCAGGTAATCCGAGAGGCGCCCCATCGCCACTTGTACCGCCAGCTGCCAGGACAGCGAGGCATCATGCCGGGCAAATTCCAGCACCAGCGCGGAAGTGGTCTGGATATCGACCTGGGAGCCACCGAACGCCCGGGACACCGACGTACGGCCAAAACCGTCCTTGAAGAAGCGGGACATCACATCCTTGTGAGTCGCATTGGTCTGCTCGCTGTACTCGCGGTGCTGAACAATCAGCGGATTCAGTGCACGCACCTTCTCGAGCCATTCATTGGATTCGGAGGGAAGGCTGTTCCATTGCATTAGATTTTTCATAACGGCTCCTAGCTATTATTTATTTACGATCAGCAGACGAAAAAACAGACGAACTTTTATTGTTGTTAAACCCCGATAAAAATGTACGTCTACAGTCGTACATTTGACAAGCATTATTCTCAGACTTCTTTCACTTTTCAGTAAAAGGCAAATAGCTGTCCGACAATAATTAACAGCGCAAGATTCCAACCGAACTAGCAAGGCAAGTTACGGCGTTTAAATCCGATTGATTACTTCACGCCGGCACGCCGGTCACTGACCCGCGACAGCGATGCCCAGTCCTGATCGGCCTGCCCATGGGCCATGCCGTCCAGCAAGTTGTCCTTCAACACGCTGGCAAACAGCAACGGCACCTGAGCAGCCTCCCCGGCCTCCAGCACCAGGCGCACATCCTTGAGGCCCAGCGACAATTTGAAGCCGGCCGGCTCGAATGTCTCATCGGCCATCTGCTTGCCGTAACCCTGATAGACCGGAACAGGGAACAGGGTCGAAGTGATCATGTCGATGAACGCCGCACGACTGATGCCGTAACCACCGGCCAGGGTCGAGGCTTCGGCCAGGGACTCGATCGCCGAGGCGACCATCAGGTTGGCCGACAGTTTGGCGGCGCACGCCACGTCGGCGGCTTCACCGAAGTGCCAGGTCTTGCGCCCCAGCACATCGAACAGCGGCTGCACCCGGACCAGTGCTGCGGCAGGCCCCGAGGCGAGAATATTCAGATTGCCGGCGGCCGCCACATCGACCCGCCCCAGCACCGGCGCCGACACATAACCGACGCCGCGCGCCTCGTGCAGGGCCGCCAGCTCTTTGGCCAGCGCCACGGACACCGTGGACATGTTGACGTGAACGCTGCCGGCCTGCAGACCGTCCAGCGCCTTGGCGTCGAGGAACACCGAGCGGATCGCCGTGTCATCGCCAAGCATTGAAATCAGCACGTCGGCCTGCGCTGCCAGCGCGGGGGTGTCGACAGGTTCGGCGCCAGCCCTGGCCAGCTCTTCCAGCGGTGCCGACGAGCGATTCCACACGCGGACCCGATGTCCGGCCTTCAGCAGGTTCAGCACCATCGGCGCACCCATCGTGCCCAGACCGATAAATCCCAGTTCCATGTCGTGTTCCTCTCTCGATGAGGTCTTCAAATCCGTTTGTACAATGCCCCACGATTGCGATTGTACGTGTACAGGCGTACATTTCAAGTGCCACGTTGATTCATTCTTCGCGGCAAGGGTTTCAAACACACCTTTACCCAAGGCAAGGAGGCTTTATGCAATTCGGGATCTACACCGTTGGCGACGTCACACAGGACCCTACCAACGCCCGTACCCCCAGTGAATCCGAGCGCATCCAGGCCACCCTGCAAATTGCGCAGAAGGCCGAAGACATCGGACTGGACGTGTTCGCCACCGGCGAGCACCACAATCCCCCGTTCATCACCTCCTCTCCCACCACGCTGCTGGCGTACATCGCAGCGAAGACCCAACGCATCATTCTTTCGACGTCCACCACCCTGATCAGCACCAACGATCCGGTGCGGCTGGCCGAAGAGTATTCGCTGTTGCAAAACCTCTGCGGCGGACGCATGGATCTGATGCTCGGCCGTGGCAACACCGCGCCGGTCTATCCCTGGTTCGGCAAGAGCATCGCCGACGCCCTGCCCCTGGCGATGGAAAACTATCGCCTGCTGCACCGGCTCTGGCGCGAGGAAGACATCAACTGGAGCGGACGCTTTCGCACACCGCTGAACCACTTCACCTCGATCCCGCGACCGCTGGACGACCTGCCGCCCTTCGTCTGGCACGGCTCGATCCGTACTCCGGAAATCGCCGAACAGGCGGCCTATTACGGCGACGGTTTTTTTGCCAGCCACATCCTCTGGCCCCGGGAACACTTCATGGCGCTGGTCGAGTTCTACCGCACGCGGTTTGCGCATTACGGCCACGGCACGCCGGAGCAGGCGATCGTCGGCCTCGGCGGGCACATCTTCATGCGTCGCAACTCCCAGGATGCACGTCGGGAGTTCCGTCCTTACTTCGATAACGCCCCGGTGTACGGCCACGGTCCATCCCTGGAAGAGTTCATGGAAATGACCCCGCTGGCCGTCGGCAGCCCTCAGGAAATCATCGACAAGACCCTGACCTTCCGCGAGCACTTCGGCGACTATCAGCGCCAGTTGTTCCTGTTCGACCACGGCGGTATTCCGCTGAAGACCGTGCTGGAACAACTCGACATGTTCGGCAAGGAAGTGTTGCCGGTGCTGCGTGAAGAAACCCGCAAACGCCGCTCGCCACTGGCGGCCGAAGCGCCGACTCACGCCAATCGCCTAGCCCGTTTGCAGTCCCTGCAACCGTCGCCAGCCGAACCACGCCCGGGCGTCAAAACCCCGCAACATGACAGTGTGACCGGCCACTGAGACCGTGGGAGCATCCGTGCTCCCACATTGATCTCGCAACGGTCAGGCAGCGCCTTTCAGCGGGCGCTGCGCGTCCATCGAAACCACCACATCATCGTTGATCAGCCGCGCCAGATACTGACCGTAACCGGTCTTGCTCATGCTGCCCGCGTGCACCAGCAACTGCGCGTCGTCGATCCAGCCCTTGTTGTAGGCGATCTCTTCGAGGCAGGCGATTTTCAGGCCCTGGCGTTTCTCGATGGCCTGCACGAAGTTGCCGGCCTCCATCAACGCATCGTGGGTGCCGGTGTCGAGCCAGGCCATGCCACGGCCCATCACCGACACATTCAACTTGCCGCGTTGCAGGTAGACGTTGTTGACGTCGGTAATCTCCAGCTCACCGCGCGGCGACGGCTTGATGTCGGCGGCAATCTGCAGCACTTCGTTGTCGTAGAAATACAGGCCGGTGACCGCGTAGTTGGACTTCGGATCGCTCGGTTTTTCGCAGATGCTCAGGGCCTTGCCGGCGGCATCGAATTCCACCACGCCAAAGCGCTCGGGATCGGCCACGTAGTAGCCGAACACCGTGGCGCCCTCATCGCGAGACGCGGCTTGCAGCAAGGTTTCACCGAAACCGGCGCCGTAGAAAATGTTGTCGCCGAGCACCAGGCAGACGTTGTCTTCACCGACGAACTCACGACCGATGATGAACGCCTGGGCGAGGCCGTCCGGGCTCGGTTGCACAGCGTAACTCAGGCTCAGGCCCAACTGGCTGCCGTCGCCGAGCATGCGCTGGAAGCCCGGCAGATCTTCGGGGGTGGAGATGATCAGGATCTCGCGGATTTCCGCCAGCATCAGCACCGACAGCGGGTAGTAGATCATCGGCTTGTCATACACCGGCAGCGACTGTTTCGAGACGCCCAGGGTGATCGGGTGCAGACGCGAACCGGCGCCGCCTGCCAGCAGAATTCCTTTGTACTTGGCCATGCTTTTTTCCTTTCAAGCAGTGAGATTTGAATGACTGTGTGTTCAGGCCACGAGGGCTTCGTTGCGTTGCTCGCCGAGACGCTCCAGCGCGTAGGCACCGGACATCACCCGGACCCACCAGGCGCGGTTGTCGAGGTACCAGTCGACGGTTTTCTTCATACCGCTTTCGAAGGTTTCCTGCGGCGTCCAGCCCAGCGTCGCGTGGATTTTCCCGGCATCGACGGCGTAGCGTTTGTCGTGGCCCGGACGATCCTTGACGAAGGTGATCAGGTCGCGGAAGTGCGCGACGCCCGCCGGTTTTTCCGCCCCGCGCGCTTCGAGCAGATCGCACAGGGTTTGCACGACTTCAAGGTTGGTCTTCTCGTTGTGGCCGCCGATGTTGTAGGTCTGCCCGACCTCACCGCGCGTGACCACCGCATACAGGGCGCGGGCGTGATCCTCGACAAACAGCCAGTCGCGGATCTGAGCGCCATCGCCGTAAACCGGCAGCGGCTTGCCTTGCAGCGCATTGAGAATGACGTGAGGAATCAGTTTTTCCGGGAAGTGATAAGGCCCGTAATTGTTCGAGCAGTTACTCATTACCACCGGCAAGCCGTAGGTGCGATGCCAGGCGCGAACCAGATGATCGGAACCGGCCTTGGTCGCCGAATACGGCGAGCTTGGCGCATACGGCGTACGCTCGGTGAACGCCGGATCTTCGGGTTCCAGGTCGCCATACACTTCATCGGTGGAAATGTGATGGAAACGGAACGCCGCCTGGCGCGCCGCGTCCAGTCTGTTCCAGTAACCGCGTGCGGCTTCGAGCATCGTGTAAGTGCCGACGATGTTGGTTTCGATGAAGGCTTGCGGGCCATCGATCGAACGGTCCACGTGGGACTCGGCGGCCAGGTGCATCACCGCATCCGGTTGCAGCCGCGCGAACAATTCGTCCAGCGCCGGCTTGTCGCAGATGTCCACCTGACAGAACCGATAACGCGGCGAGTCGGACACATCGGCCAGCGACTCGAGATTGCCGGCGTAGGTCAGTTTGTCGACGTTGATCACTTCACATTCGGTCTCTTCAATCAGAAACCGCACCACGGCCGAGCCAATGAAGCCCGCGCCCCCTGTCACTAAAATTTTCATCAGCGCCTCCCCTGGCAAAATGATGATTTAACGTCCTTCGATGCTGTGTGCAGGTCAGTTCAACAGTGCCACCCAGTATTGCGACAGCCCTTGCTCGAGAATCAGCAGCGTCTGGATGCAGACGAAGCTTTCATCGGTGGTCGCCGAGGTCGCATTGAGCGGGCCGAAACCACCGTCCTGCTTCTGATGGGAAGCGATCCAGTCTTTCGATTCCTGCAAATACGTCGGCTGGGCGTCGAGCAGATACATCGCCGCGATGGCCATGTAAGTCCCCACCAGGCTGACCGCTTTGCCCGGCCGGTAGTGGAACGAGCCGTTGGCCAGTTGCAGGCTCTGCAGCCAGGCGACGGTCTGTTCGGCATCGACGATGCGTCGGTTGAGAATGAACAGCGTCGACACCACGCGGTACACCGAAAAGGCGTCCGGCGGATACCCGGGTTTGTTGGCGAAACCGCCATCGGCCGAGCGGCAGCGCAAGGCAAACGCCATCACGCCCTGCTCGTCCGGCGCCTTGGCTTCCAGCGCATGCAGCGACAACACCGCCAGGTTGGTGTGCCAGATGTCCGAGCCGAAACCCGGTACATCGCCGAACCCGCCATCGGGGTTCTGACATGCTTGCAGGTAACGCACACAGCCGCCGATATCGTTCGGCAACGCGCCCAGCACCCGCAGCGACAACACCGCGCAGTAGGTCGCGAACACATCGCTCAGGTGCCCCGGCTGCTCGGCAAATCCGCCGTCGGTGTTCTGCGAGGCCCTGATGCAATCGATCAGGCTGGCCTTGTTTTCGATTTGCAGGCCCAGGGCATGCAAGTCCGAAATCACGTGCAACCCGGAAAACACCTGCCAGGTTTTGTCGGCACGGAAACCCAGCGGCGCGGTTTCAGCGGTCAGCCCGTAAGGGGTTTCATTCGACGCCCGGGCCTTGGCCAGCCACGCGAGATAACGCTGCAGATCGACATTGATGGTCGGCACGCCATTCGGGTGAATGCGCTGCACATCGCCACCGCCATCGATCACTTGCAGCTCACGGTTTACCAACGCCGCATCGTCATGATGAGCCACGGCAGCGGCCGGCTCGATGGCCTGCAAGGCGTGGGCGGCGGCGAGCTGGGTTTTCAGGCTCTTCAAGTGCAACGGCAGGTACGTCAGGTTGCCGATGCTGAAAATCCCCGGCTGACGCGGCGGCGCCCAGAACTGCCGAATGAACGGCACGGTCGGGTCATCAGGTGTCGACCAGAAGTAGCCCTTGCCCATGAACAGTCCGCCATTGCGGGCGTCGTGAAACTCCAGCAAGGCTGCCGTCACCGAAGTCCGGTCAGCTTCGCTCGCGCCGGACGGCAAGGCCTGAATCGCCTGCAACAGCAACGCCACGTCGTAGGCGGTTTTGATCGGGAATGGCGACTCGTGGTTTTTGTACGAGGTGTGCCAGTCGCAACGCACTTTGCCGTTGATGCCCACCCGGTCCCAGTACCCGCCGTAGGCCGGATCGCGAAACAGTGACAGGGTTTGCAGTAGGAACGAACGGGCCAGGTTCGACAGCGCATTGTCGTCCCGCACATCGGCCAGACGCGCCAGCACCAGGCTGACCTGAGCGCGTACGGCGCAGCGGGTTAGGGACACATCGACACAGGATGCACTGTCACTGCCGGCCACGCGACCGATCAGGTTTTCTGCGTGAATCTGCAAGTGCCCGACCAGCCCCAGACCCAACGGCTCGTTGCCGATACGCGCCAGCAAGGCCGTGGCGCTGATGTCCAGATCGATCGAGGTCGCCAGCTCCAGCGGCGTCGACCAGTCGCTGCTGTACAGGCCGGCAACCGTGGAACGGGCGTAAAGCGCTTCGACCTTTTCCAGCATGCCGTGGATCACGGCATCGTTCGCCGCGTCCTGCGGCACTCGACGCTGATAGGCAATCAGCGCAGCCAATGCGTCCAGTTGCAACGCCAGCGTTCGGCAACGCCCCGAACCATGCGGCGTCCAGTAGCGGTCAGCGAGCTCGTGAAAACCGGCGTTCGGCGCATCGTACAAACGCATCAACCCGTCGTGGGCAAAACGCAGTTGAACATCGTCACCGTGGTCGGCCTGGTAGAGCGTGGCCGCGACCTGATCCTGCAACTGCTTGTCAGTGGAAATCGCGACTTCGCCACTGGCATCGGTGACAGCAAAAAAACCGCCGTACTCAATGTCCTTGAGGCCTTGATCAAATACAAACTGCGGATGCAGCGGCATGGTAAATCCCTCTTCCTTGAGGTTAAGCGGCTTTGCTTTCAGTCAGCGACACAACGCTGCCCTGACACAATTCGATGATGCGCATGGCGGCACGGGCAGCACCTTCGCCGTCCGGCGCGGCCACTTGACGATGAGGCGCGTAATAGGCGCAAGCGCGAGTGTCTTTCTCCAGTTCGCCCTGAATCAGCTCGACGATGGCATCGCGATCGTGACCCAGATGCGTCGGGAAACCGAGCAGCTCCAGGCGGCGCAGCGCTTCGAGTTCGTGGTATTCGGATTTGGACGGCAGCACGAACAGGGTCGGAATCTGCAGCGCGGCGATTTCCGTCACGGTGATCCAGCCCGGCGCCGAAATCAGCAGACTGGCTTCGCGCAGCAGGCCCATCCAGTCCGGGTAATACGGTACGCAAACCACGCCGTCCTGGGCCTGGATATCCTGACGGCCGAGCAACACCAGTTTCAGTTCCGGATTGCGTTCGCGCAGGACCTTGAAGCTGTCGAGGTAAGCGGCGAGCAGCGCGTCCTTGTTCTGCGCAAACATCGTGGTGCCGCTGATCGAGGCAACAACGAACGGCGCATCGCCCAGGTTCAATTGCTCGCGAACGTTCAAACCGCTCTGGACATTGATGTCGCGGATCATCGGCCCGACAAAATGCGCTTTGCCGCTGATCAGCGCTTCGGCGACCGGCGTGCCCTGATCGAGGGAAGCCACGTACGGCTTGTCGGTCAGCACCAGTTGGCTCTGATTGATCATCCAGTTGAACTGGCTGTGCAGCGCGGTACGGGCCCGGGCCATTTCCAGCGCATTGACTTCGAAACCACCGTCGGCCAGGTCGTGATCCTGGAGCTGGCAGAGTGTGAAGTCATAACGCTCGGTCACGAACACCAGCGGCGTGCCGCTGAAAATCGCGGCCAGGCAGGCGGCCATGTTGTAGTCAGACACCAGGGCGGTCGGCTTGTACTCGGCGATCAGGGCCAGGTAAGACAGAATCCGCTCACCGGACAAGAAGGTATTGGCGATATAACCGCCGATGTAATTATTCCAGTCGAGTTCCTTCGACAAGTTGCTCTTTTTCGAGTAATCGACCAAACGACCGGCAATATCCACCACTTCAACGCCGGACTTTTCGAACATCGGCGTAAAGGTTGGCTGCAAAGAAGCCAGCGCCACGGTCAATGGCATATCCGGACGTTGCTTTTTAATCGCCTGAGCGATCGAAAGCGCGCGCATGTTGTGGCCTGAACCGGTCGGATTGGGGGCAAATAAAATCATTCTTGAATCTCCATTAGTTGAACAACGCCATGAACCACAGTGTTTTCCAATACATCCCTTATCACCACTGAGTACGGCTTGATAACTGCACCGTCACCGATATTCAGTGGACCTACCAAGATGGCGCCCTCGCCAATTACGCAACGACTTCCAATGCGCACAGGTGCCTCCTCCCAAGGCAGTGAGCGGAACGAATGATCATGAGTAGACGCAACAATCGTGACGCCTTCGGCCAGCTCGCTGAAGGCACCGATGGTCACGCCACCGGCCGCTTCGATAACCACGCCCGGCGCCAGTCGAGCGCCAGTGCCCAGTTCGATGCCGCCCAGTTGCGACATGCCGCCCTGGCGGCTGCTGCGTCCGATCAGAATGCAGTCCCGGGCGATTTCCACCGAAGCCCCGCCGCGCAATTCGGCATCAATCAAGGCTTCGTCGCTGATGTCCCAGGTCGCGGCGTCGGGGTTCAACGCCTTGAGCCGCGGCACCGACTGCGTCGACCGATCGAGCATCGACGGCAAGCCCTGGCGCGCACGATCCCGGACTTTCGCCAGCACCGGCGCCGGGCTCGGCAGGCCGTCCTCGACCACCGTGCGCAGGGCAATGACTCGCGCCGGGCGGCCGACCACGATGGCATCGGCCGGTACATCAGCAGTCACCAGCGCTCCGGCAGCGATCACCGCTCCCGCGCCGATGGAAACGCCCGCGGTCACGGTGGCCTTGGCGCCCAGCCAGACATTGTCGGCAATGTGTACCGGTGATTGCGCAGTGCCCAGGCACCGTGCGCCGGTGGCCAGCATGCTGGACGCGCCAATGGAGGCGAACTGCAAATCACACTTGAATCCGATGAAACAATCATCGGCGACCTGAACGTTTTGCAGGCGGCTGCCAGCACGAATCCAGACATGCCGGCCCAATTCACTCGCGTTATTCACGGTCGTCGAAACTTCAATTACGTTTATGTCGTCCACAATCAAGCCTCATTCCATTGATGCCGGGCACATATAAATTCGAAAGGCGTGCGTATCCCGCAGATATAATTCCGCCGATGCACAAATAACAATTAACTGTTTATTTAGGGCTTCTATTCAAAGCACGCACAACATTGCGTCTGCGCAACTTGTTAACTGACCGGTTCATTCAATTGTCGTTATTCATTAACAACAGGTAGAAGTTCACGCTTGCGCCGATGGCCAAGTCAGTTTTATGTGAAGAAAAGCCGATTCAAGTCTGTCCGTGACTCTGGTGTAGCTCCATTAGGGTGGGATTGTCCTTTAGTACGAATGTTATAGTACAGACGATTTTGTTTTGCAATAGGTGCCCGGATGGTTATCTCGTTTTGGTCTAAAAATTTATTGAACTTTTATGGTGCGCTTGTATTAAAACCGTCATGTATGCACAGCATTGGTGCAAGTGGCCGGTTTCAGGGGGAATCCCTCCAGCGCTAACAGGCATCTGGAGGTCGACCCCAGACATTCCGACAGTGCTGACCAACGTTAGGGTGGCGACTCAAACTGCCTTTGGCCTGGAGCCGTCATGCCCGCACCTATCACCGTTCTGCGCGACACTCACCCGCTGCCAGTACTCGACGCCTGCAAATGGGAGAAGCTCGAGGGCGACCCGCACACTGTCAACCTCAACGCCTACACCAGCGAAGACGGCAGCAAGATCATGGGCACCTGGATCTGCACGCCAGGCAAGTGGCGCGTGGATTACGTGAAATGGGAGTACTGCCACTTCCAGGAGGGCTACTGCATCATCACCCCGGACGGCCTGGAGCCGATCCACCTGCGTGCCGGTGACATCTTCGTCGTCGAACCGGGCATGAAGGGCACCTGGGAAGTGGTCGAGACTGTGCGCAAATATTTCGTGTTCGCCTGATACAAAAAAGCCGGGAAACCACCCGACGTGATTTCCCGGCAATACAGACCTGTGACGAGCACAGGCCTGACGACGATTACTGCGGCTTGCGATAGCTGTTGATGATCGCCGAGAAGTCCTTGCCACCGTCCCCGCGCTGACTCATCGCCTGATACAACTGTTGCGCCACAGCGCCCAGCACCACCGGTTGATGCGCCTGACGCGCCGCCTCGGTGGCCAGCCCCAGATCCTTGAGCATCAGCTCGGCGCCAAAACCACCGGTGTAACCACGCGAGGCCGGCGCCGTTTCGACGATGCCCGGCCACGGGTTGTACATTTCCGAGCTCCAGCAACGGCCGGTCGAGCTGTTGATAATCCCGGCGAGCACGCCAGTGTCGATCCCCAGCGCATCGCCGAGGGCCATCGCCTCGCTGACGCCGACCATCGAAATGGCGAGCAACAGGTTGTTGCAGATCTTGGCGATCTGCCCGGTGCCGACTTCACCGCAATGCACGATGTTGCGGCCCATTTGCGCCAGCACCGGTTGCAGAGTGGCGAACAGTTCCGGGGTGGCGCCGACCATGAAGGTCAACGTACCTGCGGTGGCGCCGCCGGTGCCGCCGGAAACTGGCGCATCGGCCATGGCCACGCCTTGTTTGGCAGCCGCCGCTGCCACGTCGCGAGCAGTCTGCGGATCGATGGTGCTGCAATCCACTGCCGGCACACCTTTGCCGATCCCGGCGAGCACACCGTCTTCACCGAGCCAGACGCTGCGCACATGCACGGCGGCAGGCAGCATGGTGATCACCAGTTCCGCGTCCTGTGCGGCTTCGCGAGCCGAGGCGCGGATGGTGCCGCCCAGTTGCTCGAGTTCCGCCAGCACGGTTTTGTTCAGGTCCACCAGGTTCAGCGAATGCCCGGCCTTGATCAGGTTGCGCGCCATCGGCGCGCCCATGTTGCCCAGACCGATAAATGCGATTTTCATGGCCATTCCTCAGCGCAGGTTAATGGTGGTGTTCACGCCGTCGTTGACGCTGTCGTCATCGAACCAGCGCGCCGTGACCGTTTTGGTCTGGGTGTAGAACTGCACCACTTGCTTACCGTACGGGCCGAGGTCGCCGAGTTTCGAACCGCGCGAACCGGTGAAGCTGAAGAACGGTACCGGCACTGGAATCGGGATGTTGATGCCGACCTGACCGACGTCGATTTCATTCTGGAATTTACGCGCCGCCGCGCCGCTCTGGGTGAACAAGCCTGTGCCGTTGCCGAACGGGTTGGCGTTGACCAGCGCAATGGCCTGATCGAGGGTGTCGACTTCCAGCACCACCAGTACCGGGCCGAAAATTTCCTGGGTGTAGATCTGCATATCGGTGGTCACCCCGGAGAACAGGGTCGGGCCGACGAAGTTGCCTTTCTCGTAGCCCGGCACGCTGATGTCGCGACCGTCCAGCTCGAGTTTGGCGCCTTCCTTGATACCGCTTTCGATCAGATCGAGAATCCTCGCCTTGGCCTTTTTCGAAATGACCGGACCAACATCGGTGCCCGGCTCGCTGCCGGCGTTGACCTTGAGTTTCTGCGCCAGCGCTTTCAGATCCGGCAACCATTGTTTGGCGGCCCCCACCAGCACCACCACCGACGTGGCCATGCAACGCTGACCGGCCGCACCGAAACCGGCGCCGACCAGGGCATTGAGCGCTTGCTCGCGATTGGCGTCCGGCAGCACCACGGCGTGGTTCTTCGCGCCCATCATCGATTGCACGCGCTTGCCGTGTTTACCGGCCAGGTCATAAACGTGGGTGCCGACGGCGGTCGAACCGACGAACGAAATCGCCTTGATGTCCTTGTGGGTGCACAGGCCATCGACCACGTCCTTGCCACCGTGCACGACGTTGAGCACACCCGCCGGAACGCCGGCCTCAATCGCCAGCTCCACCAGCAGCATGGTCGACAGCGGATCCTGTTCGGACGGCTTGAGCACGAAGGTGTTGCCGCAGGCGATGGCCATCGGGAACATCCACAGCGGAATCATTGCCGGGAAGTTGAACGGCGTAATGCCGGCGCAGACGCCGATCGGCTGGCGCAGGGTGTAAGTGTCGACGCCGCCGGCAACGTTCTCGGCGAACTCGCCCATTTGCAGGCTGCCGATGGAGCACGCGTGCTCGACCACTTCCAGGCCACGGAAAATATCGCCTTCAGCATCGGCAATCGTCTTGCCCTGTTCGGCGCTCAGCACCACGGCGATGCGTTTGGAGTGTTCGCGGATCAACGCTTGCAGCTTGAGCATGATGCGCATGCGCGCGCCGATCGGGGTCAGCTTCCAGGTCTGGAAGGCACGCTGGGCAGCACTGACGGCAGCGTCGACTTCAGCGGCAGTGGCGAACGGGACTTTGGCCAGCACCTGCTGGGTCGCCGGGTTGACGATGTCATGCCACTCGGTGGTCTGCGACTCGACCCACTCGCCGTCGATCAGCAGCTTGACCTTCTGGATCGTGGTTTCGTTGGGCGTAAGCGATGCGTTCATGCTGGTCTCCAGAACTTGTTTTTATCTTAGGAGCCAAGGCGAAGGGTTCGCCTTGAGATGAGGCGTGTGTCACGAATTGGTTGTCGGACTGTTTTTGGAGTATAGATGTGCAAACTTCTAATAAGAACGCACATATAAGCCCGTCCATCATGCAAAAAAACATCACATCTTTAGGCTCGCTGAACTGGGACGACCTCAAGTTTTTCCTCGAAGTCGCCCGTACCCGCAAGGCCAGCACTGCGGCCAAACGCCTGGCTGTGGATTACACAACGGTGTCGCGGCGAATCAGTTCGCTGGAGGCGGCGTTGGGCACATTGCTGTTCGAAAAGTCCCGCACCAGCGGTTTCGTGCTGACCGCCGAAGGCCAGCGTCTGCTGAGCTACGCCGAGTCGATCGAAAGCACACTGCACATGGCCTGCGAACAGGTGTCCGGCTCCGGTGTCGCACTGTCCGGGCATGTGCGGATGGGCTGCACCGAAGGTTTCGGCAGTTTCTTCATCACGCCGCAACTGAGCCACTTCGTCGACGCCTACCCGGCAATTTCGGTGGACATCCTGCCGCTGCCGCACTTCATCAGCCTGTCCAAACGCGAGGCCGACATCGTCATCGCCCTCGAACGCCCGGAACACGGGCCGTATGTGTGCTGCAAACTCTGCGACTACCGCTTGCAGCTCTACGCAACCCAGGAATACCTCGACAAACACCCGCCGATCCGCCGCCCCGCCGACCTGGGCAAGCATCAATTCATCAGTTACGTGGATGACCTGGCGTTCAGCTCGGAGCTGCTGTATCTGGCGAACGTGGTGCCCGGCGCCAGCGCCAATTTGCGCAGCACCAGCGTGATCGCACAATTCGTGGCGGCGCAGCAGGGGCGCTCGCTGGCGATTCTGCCGTGTTTCCTCGCAGCCCAGGACCCACGCCTGTTACCGGTGCTGCCGGAGGAAATCGACATCACCCGGCAGTTCTGGATGTACTGCCGGGAGGACCTGCGCAAGCTCAAGCGGATCACCCTGTTGTGGGATTACATCCGTGAGGTGACCGAGCGCAATCAGGCGCTGTTGATGGGTGAGACCCGCGAAATGCAGTTCGCCGATTAATCGGCGCTGACCACAATCGACACCCGGCGGTTTTCGGTGCGGCCGGCAACGGTGTCGTTGGAGGCCACCGGTTCGCGGCTGCCGAGGCCTTGCAGCTGAATGTTCTCTTCCTTCATGCCGACCGTGGTCAGCACTTTGCCGACGCTTTTCGCTCGGCGCAGCGACAGCTGCTGGTTGTAGCTTTCCTTGCCCGAGGCATCGGTGTGACCATCCACTCGCACCCGTTCGATGCCGACACTCAACAAGGCTTTGCCGATACGCTCGACGATTTCGGTACTTTGCTTGTTCAGGCTTTCGATGTCGCTGCCAAACAGCACTTTGCCCGACAGGCCGAACTCCCAACCGTCGTCGGTCAGTTCAAAGCCTTGCTGTTTGAGCACGGCAATCTGCGCTGGCGTCAGGCCTTTTTGCGGGGCGGTCTGGCATCCGGTCAGGGCCAACATGGCCATCAACATCAGTGTGGAAAACAGTCGAACGGAAAGTGAGAACACGGGCATTAGCTCCTGGTTTGAACGGGATCGACCGGGTGCTCCGACCCGGCCGTGAATTGGGCGCCACGCGACAGGCGCTTGGCTTGATACATGGCGGCGTCAGCCGCATCAAGCAAGGTGCCGGGCGTGGCGCCATGATCGGGGTAAACCGCAATGCCGATACTGAGCGAGGTCACCACACTGGTGTCGCCCGGCAATGCAATCGGGGTGTCCATGCTGGCGAGGATCTTGTCGGCAATGCGCTCGGCGTCTTCGGTCTTGTGCAACGGCGTCAGCAAAACGGCAAACTCATCGCCGCCCAGACGCGCCACCAGATCCTCTTCGCGTAACTGCGCCCGAATCCGGTTAGCCACCGCCACCAGCACCGCATCGCCGGCGGCATGACCGAAACTGTCGTTGATGCCCTTGAAACGGTCACTGTCGAGAAACAGCACCGCCATCCGCTCGTTGAGTTTGCTGGCGCTGCGTAGCGCGCGGATCAGACGGCCTTCGAAGAACGCGCGATTGGGCAATCCGGTGAGGCTGTCGTGGCTGGCCTGATGGGCGAGGGTTTCGTTCTCGCTTTGCAGGTGGGTCTGCCAGGACTCCAGCTCATCGAGCAGGGCATTGAAGTCATTACCGAGGTTGTCGAGTTCGGCGATTTTCGCCGGAGGTACGCGCCGGTCGAGCGCCCGCTCACTGCGGGCGGCGTGGGCGACTCCCGCCAGGCTGTGCAGCGGGCCGATGATCCCGCGCAACTGACGGCGCGCCAGATAGAGCGCCACCCAGGCGCTGATCGCGGTGCAGAGAATGATGCCCGCCAGACCGCTCAACAGAAACTGCATCAAGCTGCCGCCGTGCCCCGTCAGCAGGATCCGACCGATCTCGCGATCCTGATGCAGGATCGGCAGGCTGATCGGTTTTTCCAGAACGACCCGCGTTATCTGCATTTCCAGCCCGGAAAACAAGCCGTTCTCCGGACGCTGCCAACGCGCAAGCTCCTGGCCCTGGCTGTCCAGCACCTGCGCGTCCGCCACCTCTTCGGTCGAAGCGATCAACGCCAGCGCTTCCGTCGCGGCAGGCTTGTCGTTGAACACCACCGCCGCTTCCACGGTGTAACTGATCGAACGAGCGATCAGGTGCAGGTTGTGATCGGCATAGACCCGCAGCGCCAGCACGCCGAGCAGGGTCAGGGACACACTGGCCATTCCCACGGCAACCAGCGCGACAATCAAATGCCCGCGACCGATGACCGAACCCAGGGTCGGACGCCCTGTGGATTTGTTGCGTCTCATGGGGCCGCCGGCTTGCGGCGCGACAACTGCAGCACGCTCGGATGAATGCGCACGCCGCTGCGGGCGACGGAGTCGAGATTGACCTCGAACGACACCTGCTCATCACCGACTCGCAGACAGAACAGACTGCCGACCGTGCACTGATCGCCGCCCTCGCTGATGCTCAATACCGGGTGGCCAATCAGCGAAGCGAACAGTCGGCTGCGCTCATCGGCGGTGAGTTTGCCGATGTACACCGCATCGCACTCGCTGACGATAGACGGGTTGTCGGCCAGCAGGCGACGCACCGTGACAGGTCGGCCCGTGGCCTGGGTCGTGCCTTTCACCAGGTCGTCGGTGTATTCGGTGGGACCGACGATGCACAGGCGCAATTGTGCAGGTTCAACCGGCCAGCGGGCATAACTGAGAATGCCGAGGACCACCTGAGTAACGGATTTTGCCCGTTGCTCGGCCATACCGACCGGTGTTTGCGACTGGGCAGCAGCCACACCCGTGAGCAAACAGAGCAGACCGGCAAGCAACACTTGCTTGCTGCCAACTACGCGCTCTGTCGCCCAGACAGCCAGCTTCATGCAGGGATTCTCTTGGATCGTAACGAGATGATGCCGCAACGATAGCACAGCGTTGGAACGCCAGCGATACAGCACCCTCTGACCGGCTGGTCAGATAACGCCGGGATCCATCAGCATTTTCATTATCGAGGTCCCACGCCCTCCTCCAGTTCCAGCATCAGACCGCTCAAGCGCTTGACCTTGCGCTGCACCGCCTCTTCAAATACCCCGGCTCGCGGTTCGATCAAGGTGAACCAATGCTTGGCTCGGGTAATGCCGGTGTAGATCAGCTCTTTGGTCAACACCGGATTCAAGGCGTCCGGAAGGATCAGCGCGGTATGGGCAAACTCCGAGCCTTGCGACTTGTGCACCGTCATCGCGTACACGGTTTCCACATCATTGAGCCGGCTCGGCAACACGAACCGTACCCCGCCGCGCCCGTCGTTACGCGGGAACGCCACCCGAAGGACCGCTTCACCGGCGTTCGGTCCATCACGCTCGGGCAGCTTGAGAGCAATGCCGATGTCACCGTTCATCAGTCCCAGGCCATAGTCATTGCGGGTCATCAGGACCGGACGACCTTCATACCATTGCTGGTCGCTGTCGATCAGCCGCGTCTTGAGCAGCGCGTCGGTGATGCGCTGGTTCAGCCCCTCGACACCCCACGGCCCTTTACGCACCGCGCACAGCAACTGAAAGGTATCGAACGCCTGCAAGACCTCACGCGCCCAATCGAGCCACCCTGGATGCTCAAGGGGAGCTCCGGCAGGCGGACGCTGATTGCGCAGAACGCTCAAGTAATGCCGATACCCGTGGGGGCCATCGCCATGCCCTTCCAGAACAAGCCGCTCCAGTGCGTGGTCCTGCTCACCTTTGAGCGCCAGTGAATACACGTCGTCATGGCTTCGCCCAGCCAACAGTTGGCGAGCCTCATCCGGCAATTGCTGATTCACCCGACGCGCGAGCTGGCCGATGCCACTGCCCTCGCCGAAACGCCGCGAGTGACGCAACATCACCACTTGCTGCGCCAACGGGTGTGTACCGTCGATGTCCTCATGCAAACCGCTGTCCTGCAAGGACTCACCGCTAAAGGACTCCAGCCATTGGCGGGTCTGCGGACTGTACCAACCCGCCTCGGCGTCGCGGCACAGATCCCCAAGCACCGCACCGGCCTCGACGGAGGCCAGTTGATCCTTGTCGCCCAGCAACACCAGACGAGCGTGTGACGGCAACGCATCAAGGAGGTTGGCCATCATTTCCAGATCGATCATGGACGCTTCGTCGACCACCAACACATCCAGCGGCAGACGGTTCCCGGCATGGTGACGGAAGTGTCGGGTGCCGGGACGGCTGCCGAGCAAACGGTGAACAGTGGTGACCTCGGAAGGAATCTTTTCCCGAACGGCGTCGGCGACTTTCAGCGATTGCACTTGCTGGCTGATGGACTCGGTCAACCGCGCAGCCGCCTTACCCGTGGGGGCGGCCAGGCGAATGCGCAGAGGCTGGCCGGCTTCGACCGCCGGGGCCTGAAGCAACGCCAGCAAACGCACCACCGTGGTGGTCTTGCCGGTGCCAGGCCCGCCCGTGACGATGCTGAAAGCACCTCGGGTCGCCAGCGCGCAGGCGAGTTTCTGCCAGTCGATCGCATCGGCGTTCTTTGCCGACCCGAACAACTCGTCCAGCCGCTGCGACAGATCGCCCGGCGTCGGCTCATGCTCCGCCAAGCGCTGACGCAGAGCAGTGTCGATGCGTCGCTCATAGGCCCAGTACCGCCGCAAGTACAGGCGTTTACCGGATAGCACCAGAGGACATTGCCGTGCAGACTCATTGTCGTCGGCAGCCAGCGCCACCAGCGAGCTGCCGGCCAGCACCCTGCACCAGTGCGCCCCTTCCAGGGTTTCAAGCAATTGCGATGGCAGCAACAACACACCCGATTGCACGTCACCCTCCGGCGGCAGGGACAGGGCGAAGTCCGGGGCCTTGAGGGTTTCGAACAAATCCAGACACACATGACCGTGGCCGAGTTGATGACTGGTCAACGCGGCGGCAAGTAATACCAACGGATCAACGTCAGGCGCCAACTCGTAAAGAAATGCCACGAATGCCTTGTCCAGCGCCCGCAGCCATCCACGCTCGACCCAGAGGTTCAGTAGCTGCAACAGGTCATGGGCTCGCGTCAGAGGGGTGAGCTGCGCGAGGCCGTCGGCATCCAGTGAAACCGGCGGAAAATCCGCGATGGTGCGGCTCATAGCAATTCTCCCTGTTCCCACGCGGGCTCGGCTTTCGGTTCCGGTTTGCCCTGGAACATCCGGTCCAGACGCTCGATCAGTTCTCGCGGCGGCCGCACGAAATACACACCACCGCTGTCAGCACGAGAGCCCCGCAGGAACAGATACAGCGCACCGCCAACATGCCGGTCGTAATCATAATCGGCGAGGCGAGCCTTGAGCTGACGATGCAGTGCCAGCAGATACAGCACGTATTGAAGGTCGTAACGATTTTCCAGAATCGACTGTTCCATGGCCTGGTCGGTGTAGGCGGCGTCATCGACGCCCAGCCAGTTGGATTTGTAGTCCGCCACATAGTAACGACCGTCATGTTCAAAGGTCAGGTCGATGAAACCTTTGAACATGCCGTTGAGTTGCACCGCTTCGGCGGCGACCCGGGCAACACCGTTGTGGGTGAACTTGCGTACCTGCTCGTCGAGTCTGACGACATCGACTTTGTAGCTGGCGAACCAGAACTCCATCTCGACCCGATACTGTTTCAATTGCTCCAGCACCACCGGTGGTCGACCGGTGCCTGCAGGCATCGGCGATTTGAGCAAATGCTGCAGCCAGTCGCTGAGGGTCGTGATCCAGCCTTCCCAGCCGCGTCGATTGCAGCGTCGAGCGATCGCGTCTTCCAGTGCCTCGCGTGAAACCGCGAACCCTTCTTCACCTGCCCATTCGAGCAGTCCGTGGAGGAACGTCCCCGGATTCGGTCCTCGGGGGAAGCGGTGAATCTCGGCCCCTCCCGGAATGATCTCGCGGGGAGCATCAGGCTCAAGGCGCTCGTCGTCGAACAGTTTCTGCGCTTGCGGGCTGTCCGGTGCTTCATCACTGCCCACACTCAACACGTCACTGATTCGCAAGGCACTGTAGGAAGCGATCCACCAGTTCTCACTGGCCTTGCGTTTGGGGATCAACGTGGCACTTGGGATCGCTTCGTTGCGTGGCGGCTGGTAGCGTTCGCTGGTTGCCAGGGGCATTTCAACGATGCTCAGCGCAGGGCAATGTTGCTGCAGATCGTCGAGCCAGCGAGTCAGACCGCTGGACTCACTCAATGACGCGCCACCACCCACCAGATAACCAAGTGCTGAAAGATGCAGGACCGAGCTGCTGTTATTGCCGCGCTTGAGGTCCGTCATGCCAAGCCAGCAGGCATGTTGTGCCCGGGTCAGAGCGACGTAGAGCAAGCGCAGGTCCTCCGCCAGCCGCTCATTGTCGGCCAGGGCAATCAGCTCGGCATCAGGTTTGAGACTGACCTGAGCCTTGCCGGATGCATCGTGGTAATGCAACGGCAGCCGGCTGCCGTCCACGGGTTTGGCCGAGCAGATAAAAGGCAGAAACACCAACGGATACTCAAGCCCCTTGGACTTGTGGATCGTCACGACCTTGACCAGTTGCTCGTCGCTTTCAAGGCGCAGGATCTGCTCCTCACCCGCTTGACCGGACAACGCAAGGTGCTCGGCCAAATGCCGGATCAGCGCCTGCTCGCCATCGAGTTCGGAGGCCGCCTGCTGCATCAGCTCCGACAGGTGCAACAGGTTAGTCAGCACCCGCTCACCATCACTGCGCGCGATCAAGGTTTGCGGCAGATGGAAGTCATGCAGAAAACGCCGCAACATCGGCAGCACGCCTTGTTTGCGCCAGATCTCGCGATAGGCTCGGAACTGCATGACGCGTGCTTCCCAGACCAGTTCGTCCTGATTCAGGCGCTCCAGCTCAGTCAACGGCAGGTTCAACGTGGTGCAGGCGAGGGCTGCCTTCAACGAGCGCTCGACATCCGGTTCGGCACAGGCCTTGAGCCAGGCCAGCAGATCATGGGCCTCTTGAGCAGCGAAGACAGAATCCTTGTCCGACAGGTAAACACTGCGCACCCCTCGGGCAGCAAGCTCACCGCGTATCGCTTGGGCCTCTTTGCCGTCACGCACAAGAATTGCGATGTCCGCCGGTTGCACCCCGCGAAAATCCTTGCCGTCCTGCGCGAAACCAGCGCTGCCGGCTTGTCCGCCATTGAGCAGGGCAGTGATTTCACTGGCGCAGGCCGCCGCCATCTGCTGGCGATAGACCACACCGGAGACTGGTTGCTCGGTGGATAAATGCCAGATATTCAGCGCCGGGACGTCTTGCCCGGAAATCTGCAAATACTCCTTGCGCCCCTGAGAATCCACGGGCTGAAACGGCACCGGGTTGTCACCGTTTTTCTCTCGAAACAGAAACGCGCCGCGTCCCTGTTCACGGGATTCCGCGCGCTCGAACACCTGGTTCACCGCACGGACCATTCCATGACTGGAGCGGAAGTTTGTGCCCAACGTATGTAGCCGCCCGGTGGTGGCTATTCGCGCGCGCAGGTAGGTGTAGATGTCTGCGCCACGGAAGGCATAGATCGCCTGCTTCGGATCACCGATCAGGAATAGTCCGGTCTCGGGATTGTTTTCCTCGATGCGATAGATGTTCTCGAAGATCCGGTACTGCACCGGATCCGTATCCTGAAATTCATCGATCAGGGCGACCGGAAACTGCTCGCGAATAAGCGTGGCGAGGCGCTCGCCGCCTTCGGATTGCAAGGCTGCGTCGAGTCGCAGCAGCATGTCGTCGAAACCCATTTCGGCACGTCGACGCTTTTCTTCTTCAAAGCGCTCGCCCACCCATTTGGCGGCGTGCTGCAGCACCGCTGCGTCGGGGGTTGGCAGCTCATCGAGGCTTGATTTGAGTGCCTGCATGGCGTCCAGTCCCGGATGGCTCGGTGGCTCGCCTTTCCAGGCCTCGGCCATGCCGTCAGGCGTGAGCCGGGTAAATCCGGTACCGATATCCAGTTGCTCCAGTGACTCGTCTTCAGCCCAGGCCTTGAGTTTCTCGAACCAGGGCTCGAAGTAGCGAGCCTGCATCTTGCGCCCGTCGACTGTCTTGCTGGCGACGCCCTGATGACAAATGGCGAGCAGCTCATCCGCCCACTGCTGCCAGGGCTTTTTCAATTCAACCAATGCTGCTCGACGTTCTTGCAGGCATTCTTCGATCAGTTCGGCCGGAGATCTGCCTTCCGCTCCATTACGTTCAGCACCGAAGAGAGCACGTACGCGAGGCAACAAAGCGGCCGGACCGCCCCAGTGACTGCGAACCCAATTCAGTACATCCCCCTGCATCGGATAGCAGAACAGGCGCCAGTAATCGCGGAGCACTTCGCCCAACAGATCGCTGTGATCGGTTTCGAGGGTCTGGGTAAACAGACTACCGCTGTCGAATGCGTGTTCGCGCAGCATTCGCTGACACCAGCTGTGGATCGTCGAGACGGCAGCCTCGTCCATCCATTGCGCGGCGATGTCCAGACGATTGGCGCAACCGGGCCATTGCTGAGGGTCGAACTGCGCGCGCAACTCATCAATCAACATATCTGGAGGCGGTGTCTCGTCACGGAAGAAGCGTGCGGCCTCCGCCAAGCGAGTGCGAATACGTTCGCGCAACTCCTTGGTCGCTGCGTCGGTGAATGTCACCACCAAAATCTGCGGTGGCAGCAGCTCGCGACCGAAGCCATTCGCTTCACCTCCATGGCCAAGGATCAGGCGCAGATACAACGCGGAGATTGTAAATGTCTTGCCAGTACCCGCGCTGGCCTCGATCAGTTGACTGCCCTTTAACGGAAACGCCAGGGCAAGAGGCTGCTTTGCGCTCATGAACGTCCCCCCGCGCTGGCCAAGGATTGCCAAGGGGCTTCGAGCACTGGGCGGTATAAAGCGTTGCACCAATCGGGGAATGTCTCTTCGGCCAACAATGCATCGTAATCCGGGAATTGACGGGCCAATGCGGGGCTTTCGCGTCGCTCACCTTCGCTGGTCTGGCCATCACCTTCATAGGCTTTACGGGCAGCGGCTTCAGCTTTCAGCGGGTCATTCTGGCCCAGCCATGCAAAAGCGGTTTTCACCGCCACCGGGAGCGGTTGACGCATTCCTGACTGCCAGGCGAGCAGCAGGTCTTCGAGTATTCTCCAGGCCCGATCCTGCTCCATCGGTTCAAGCAAAAGGGTGTCGTCACTGGCGACCAGCGCCGTAGTCAGAGAAAGCCCACTCGCACAAGCGACCAGATGATTGACCCATGGTTTGGTCAGACGGTGCCATTTGCGGTTCTTGATCGAACCGATGCTGTTGGGGATCGTCGTCACCGACAGCACACCGCCATCGGCGCGTTGATGCAGACCTCCAAGCCATCCTTCCAGGCGTAATCCCTGACATTCATGATTGATCGGGATCGCGCTGGTCAACGGAGTCGGCCAAAGCGTCAGTAGCTGCTGATAGCGTTGCAGCAAATCAGGAAGCGGTTCGATCAACTCTCGCTGCAGGCACTCACCAAATCCCGCCATGGGCAGCAGCCCGCTGTTTTGCAGGCGCCGAGCCTGAGCCTCAAGCGCCTGATCAACACTCTCCGGATGTCTCAGGGCCGCTTCGAGCAAACTGTCGCTGAGGGTATATCGCTGCAACGCATCCAGGACAAAGGGTTCTTCATCGGCTTGAGGTACTTGTGCCGCTTCAAAGTAAACCTTCAATCGCTGAGTGAAAAAGTGTCGCACCGGATTGCGCAGAAAATCCTGCAGCAGTGCGAGACTCAACGGTTCCTCCTGGACATGGGGTTCAAGCATTCCTTTCACTTCAACAGGCTCATGACGTTGATGCAGCATCTGCCATTCGCTTGCGTAGCTGAACAGTTCATCTCCCTCATGGAAGTAACGTGAACTGAATGGCTGCAGCGGATGTTCCTGAGTCATGGCATGCAAAATATCCGCACTTTCGTCAGTCGTGCGCCAACCGTTGGCGAGATGATCGCGCAACTGACCGATCAGCACCGAGGGTGGCCGCTCACTGTTGTCACGAATACTGCGTCCAACCCAACTGATGTAGAGCTGATGACGCGCAGACAACAGTGCTTCGAGCAACAGATAGCGATCATCTTCACGGCGGGAGCGATCTCCCGGCCGGTAATCGCTGCCCATGAGGTCGAAATCCAGCGGTGGTTGTGCCCGGGGATAATCGCCATCGTTCATGCCCAGAAGGCAAACCAGCTTGAATGGAATTGCCCGCATCGGCATCAGGGTACAGAAGTTCACCGCTCCGGCCAGGAAGCGTTGGGACAAACGCCCCTGATCCAGCCCGGCCAGCCAGGCCTCGCGAACAACGGTCAGCGGCAACTCGTCTTCCAGTCCGACGGATTCGCAGGTCTCCAGCCAGGTTTCGCGCAGCTCTTCAAGCTGGGTCAGCAAGTAGTCGTCATGCTCATTGCTCGCTTTGAAAAACACCTGCATCAGTACCTGTAACCGGCTCCCCCACTCTTGGGGTTTCGCAGGCTTCAGCAATTGCTGGTGCGAGTACTCCAAAGCATCCAGCAAGGCGACCAGAGGACCGATCAATGCGGCATCGAGACCGCCAATTTCATCGTAGGGCTCAATACCCGCGCAGGCACTTGAGTCGCCAACCGCATACCCGAGGAGCATCCGCCTCAGGCCGAAACGCCAGCTGTTCTGCTCCAGTTCATTTGGCAATCCCAGTCCGGCGCGCTGATCAGCGTCCATCCCCCAACGCACACCGGCGCCTTCGATCCAGCGATGCAGAGTCGGCAAGTCCCGCTCCTCCACTCCGAACCGTGCGCGTAACGCTGGAACATCGAGCAAGTCGAGGATTTCGCTGACGGGGAAACGACTGTCTGGCAGCTTGAGCAAATGTTCGACTGCGATCAGTAATGGATCGCGACCGCGTTGCCCCTGGTCTGCCAGTGTGAAAGGAATGAACCGTGGATCATGACGATCCAGCTGCCCGAACACCGCACGGACATGCGGTGCATAGCTGTCGATATCAGGCACCATCACGATCACATCGCGCGGGCGCAGTTCGGGATTGGCGCTGAAGCGGGCCAGAAGCTGATCGTGGAGAATCTCCACTTCACGCTGGGCACTATGGGCAATGTGGAATCGAATCGACTGGTCCTGCTTCAGATCGACGTCGGGCCAGAGCTCACGCGTCTCGTCGAGTGGGCGCAGCTCCAGAATGTCATCTTGCAGTTGATTGAGCATATTTTGCGGGACTGATTCGCTGAACAGATCGATACGACCATTGCGAAATGCCGCGCGATAGCTGCCGGGGTCGTCATAGCTGTCGAGCAGATTGATGTAGTCACGACCTTGCTTGCCCCAGGCTGCCAGTAGCGGGTGGGCATGTTGATGCAGTGATTCAGAATCCAGAACCACGGGCATGCCGTTCTTGCGAGCCTGACGTTTGTATTGATGGCGCAACAGATCCTTGTCGGCAACGATATCGGCCCAATGATAACGGCAAGGGTTGTGGACACAGAGCAGGACCTGGCTGAAACGGGCCAGCCCTGCCAATGCTTCGAGCACTTGCGCAGGCAGTGAGGAAATTCCGAAAACGATTACTCGTGAAGGCAAACCTGTCGGTACTTTTTCAAGGTTGTTGATGCACTCGATGAATCGCTGGTGCACGCCCGCACGGCTTTGAGCCATGCCTTGTTCACCGACATCCTCAAGCAATGCGCGCCACAGCTCCGCCTGCCAGCAACTGGTGATGGGCAGCGGTTTTATTTCACCTCTGACATTTCGTAGTTGATGACGCCCCTCGGCCCAATCCTCGAGCCAGTCGGCACGGTACACCTGATACTGATCGAATAGATCAGCCAGACGCTCGGACAGCTGGTAGCGCTTGCGTAAGTCGGTGTCATGGGTCAGGAATCGTTGCAGCGGTTCGAAATGCGGCAGGTCGATGACCTGCGGCAACAAGCGCATCAACCGCCAGGTCAGAGGTGCCTTGTCGAGCAGGGACTTTGCCGGGATCTCATCTCGCCCCAGGACCATTCGGTAAAGCTGCCACATGAAACTGCCCGGCAACTGCACATCAATTGCGGCGGCAATACCGCAGCCGCCAAGGTCATCCTCTTCAGGATCCTCGGCTAATGCCAGCTTGAGCCATTGAGCGATGCCGTTGCTCTGCACGAGCGCAATTTCGTTCTCCAGAGGAGCCAGCGGATAGCGCCGCATTATGCTGATCACAAGGCTGCGCAGTTCGTCCAGGCTGTTGCTCTGAACCACCATGAATGCAGCGTTGAGGGACTGAGTGTCCGGCATGAAGGCTTCCTTGGAAAAGTACAAAAGCTAAGGCTGAACCTTAGCATTGTCGGCAGGCGAGGACAGCCGCAGGGCGTCCGAGAATGTCGTACGAACTTTCCTGCGGGCAAAACAAAACCCCAACTGCTTTCGCAATTGGGGTTTCGGAATTTAATCTTGACGATGACCTACTCTCACATGGGGAAACCCCACACTACCATCGGCGATGCATCGTTTCACTTCTGAGTTCGGGATGGGATCAGGTGGTTCCAACGCTCTATGGTCGTCAAGAAATTCGGGTACTGAGTCGTGACCAGAGGGCCTCGCTTCAGCAAATTGGGTATGTGACAGCTAGGTGTTTTGTGAACTCGAACTTTCGGTTCGTTTCGTCTTCACACACCGCAATCTGGCCTCTTTCGAGTTCGCAAATTGCTTGGGTGTTATATGGTCAAGCCTCACGGGCAATTAGTATTGGTTAGCTCAACGCC